>JALHOU010000009.1:22458-54666 GCA_022842825.1 Rubrivivax sp. | reverse complement strand
CGCCAGGCGCGCCACGGCCAGCCCGGCCCGCTGCATCAGCTCGCCGGCCGCGTGCCGCGCCAACGACCGTGACTCCAGGGCCTTGGCGGCGGCCGTGGCGTGCAGGGGCCAGGGCCCGGACTCGGCGGTGACGCGCCACGGCGCGCCGCCACGCGCGCGTGGACGCAGGGGCATGCGCCGATTGTCGATGATGGCGAGGGCTCAGGCGTGCAGACGGGCCGGCGTGAGCCCGCGCATGTCGATGGCCGGGGCCTTGCCGAGCAACGTGTCGGCCAGCACCCGGGCCGAGCCGCACGACAGGGCCCAGCCGCTGGAGCCATGGCCGAGGTTCAGCCAGATGCCCGGCAGGCGGCTGGCGCCGATGACGGGCGGGCCATCGGGCAGCATCGGCCGCGCGCCCTTCCACTGCTGCACTTCGCGCATCGAGGCCGCGCCGGGGAACCACTCGTCGAGCACGCGGTAGAGCGTGGCCAGTGGCGCGCGACGAAGGTCCGTGAGCGACCCGCCGATCTCGGCACTGCCGGCCACGCGCACGCGCTGGCCCAAGCGGGAGATGGCCACCTTGTACGCCTCGTCCATGAGAGCGGCCCGCGGGCCCATATCGGGGCCACCGTCGTGCGCGCGCAGCGGCGCGGTGATCGAGTAGCCGTACACCGGCGCCAGCGGCAGCGCGAGGCCGTGCGGCGCGAGCAACCGGTGCGCATCGACACCGGCGCAGACGACGACGTGGTCGAACTCCTGGACCTCGCCTCCGGCGAGGCGCAGCGAGGGGCGCGGCCCCGGCATCAGGCGGCTCACCTCGGTGTCGAAGTCGAAGCGCGCGCCCTGGCGCTGAGCCTCGTTCTTCAGCAGGTGCGCGAACTGCCGGCAGTTGCCCACGCCGTCTTGGGGCAGTCGGATCGCCGCGTGCACACGGGCCGAGGGCGAAAGCGCGGGCTCGTGCCGCCGGCATCCTGCCTCGTCGAGCATCTCGTGCGCCACACCGAGTTCTTCGAGTAGCCGCAGCCCGGCGCGCGCCTGGTGAAGAGCGCGCTCCGTGCGCAGCAGCACCATGTATCCCGTCCGCTGCTCGTAGTCGAGGTCCAGGCGCGACGCCAGTTCCTGCATGCGCTCGCGGCTGTAGCCGGCAAGCCGCTGCATCGCGGTCCGGTTGGCCACGTGCACGCGGGGCCGGCAGGCACCCAGGAATCGCCACATCCAGGGAAGGTGCCGCAAAGACGATAGGCCGACGAAGCGCACCGCGGCGTCCCGCGCCAGCAACTGTCCGAGCACCTTGAGCGGCATGCCCGGCGCCGCCCATGGCGTCACGTAGCCCGGGGCGACGACGCCGGCGTTGGCGAAGCTCGTCTCGGCGGCGACGCTGGCGCGGCGCTCGAGGACGGTGACCTGTTGACCTTGCGCCGCCAGCTCGTAGGCGGTGGTCACGCCGACGATGCCGGCGCCGATGACTGCGACGCGCATGCTAGAATTTTTCGGTTTTGCTGCCTGCGATCACCCGACTCAAGGGCGGTCCTGCCGGATGCAGATCCGCCGGTGCAAGGCTTGCGCGTCCTTCGGGGCCTTCAGGTCGATCCAATCACCGCGCCGGCGAAATTCGCGATCCCAGCCCCTCCAGAGGTGCGCGTCCTGTCGACGGACCCCTGCGCCGGTTGCCCAGCAACCGGTCAAGGCCGGCCGCAGATCGCGTTTCAGGCGCCGGGATTCTAGAAGCAACCTTTTGGAGTGTTACCCATGTCCATGTCCATGCGCGAAATGCTGGAAGCGGGTGTCCATTTCGGGCACCAGACCCGCTTCTGGGACCCGAAGATGGCGCCCTACATCTACGGGCACCGCAACAAGATCCACATCATCAACCTCGAGAAGACGCTGCCGCTCTTCAACGAGGCGATGAAGTTCGTGCGCCAGCTGGCCAGCCGCCGCGGCTCGGTGCTGATGGTCGGCACCAAGCGCCAGGCGCGCGAGGTGATCGCGCTGGAGGCGCAGCGCTGCGGCATGCCCTATGTCGACCAGCGCTGGCTGGGCGGCATGCTCACCAACTACAAGACGGTGAAGGGCTCGCTGAAGAAGCTCAAGGACATGCAGGCCACCAAGGAGGCCGGCATGGAGCAGATGATCAAGAAGGAAGCGCTGCTGTTCGACCGCGAGCTGGGCAAGCTCGAGAAGGACATCGGCGGTATCCAGGACATGGGCGCGCTGCCCGATGCGATGTTCGTCATCGACGTCGGCTACCACAAGATCGCGGTGGCCGAGGCCAAGAAGCTCGGCATCCCGCTGATCGGCGTCGTGGACACCAACCACTCGCCGCTGGGCATCGACTACGTCATCCCCGGCAACGACGACTCGGCCAAGGCCGTGGCGCTGTACGCCCGCGCGGTGGCCGATGCCGTGCTCGAGGGCAAGGCCAACGCCACCTCGGAGGTGGTGACGGCGGCGTCCGGCAGCGACGAGTTCGTCGAAGTCCAAGAGAGCTGATCCGCGCCCTGGCGCGGTCTCTCGCCTGCCCGCGCCCGCGGATGCCGTGGGCGAGGGTGAACCCAAGTCCATCCGTTCGGGCGGCAGCCATCGCGTGGCCGCCGATCCATCGCATCTGGAGAACTCAATGCCCGCAATCACCGCAAGCATGGTGGCCGAACTCCGCGCCAAGACCGACGCACCGATGATGGAGTGCAAGAAGGCGCTGACCGAGGCCGACGGCGACATGGGCCGCGCCGAGGAGATCCTGCGCGTCAAGCTCGGCAACAAGGCCGGCAAGGCCGCCAGCCGCATCACCGCCGAGGGCGTGGTGTCGGCCAGCGTGTCCGGTAGCACGGGGGCGCTGATCGAGATCAACTGCGAGACCGACTTCGTCTCCAAGAACGACTCCTTCCTCGCTTTCGCGAAGGCCGCTGCGGCGCTGGTGGCCGACAAGAACCCGGCCGACATTGCGGCGCTGTCGGCGCTGCCGTACAGCCAGGACGGCTTCGGCCCGACGCTCGATGACGTGCGCAAGGGCCTGATCGGCAAGATCGGCGAGAACATGTCGATCCGCCGCTTCAGGCGTTATGCCGGCGGCGGCAGGCTCGCGCACTACCTGCACGGCACGCGCATCGGCGTGATCGTCGAATTCGATGGTGACGAGAATGCCGCCAAGGACGTGGCCATGCAGATCGCCGCCTCGACCAAGGGCACGCGTGTGCTGTCGATCGACGCCAAGGGCGTGCCTGCCGAACTGGTCGAGAACGAGCGCAAGGTCGCGGCCGAGAAGGCTGCCGAGAGCGGCAAGCCGGCCGACATCGTGGCCAAGATGGTGGAAGGCTCAGTGCAGAAGTTCCTCAAGGAGGTCTCGCTGCTCAATCAGGTCTTCGTCAAGGCGGCCGACGGCAAGCAGACCGTCGAGCAGATGCTCAAGGCCACCGGCACGGCGGTGAAGGCCTTCACGCTCTACGTGGTCGGTGAGGGCATCGAGAAGAAGGCCGACGACTTCGCGGCCGAGGTGGCGGCCCAGGTCGCGGCCGCGAAGGGGCAGTAACCCGATCTCCGGGCGGCAAGCCCGCCCCTCGCCGGCTGGCCCGACCGAGGGCCGGCCGCGCACCCGATTTACATGTTTGCGGGCCGGGCGTCGCGACACGGCCCCTTAAACTGTCGTCTTGCCTTTCCCCACGCGGAGTCCATCCCCGATGCCGGCCTACAAGCGCATCCTGCTCAAGCTGTCTGGCGAGGCCCTGATGGGCGACGATGCCTACGGCATCAACCGCGCCACGATCGTGCGCATGGTGCGCGAGGTGCAGTCGATCACGCGGCTGGGCTGCGAGGTCGCCGTGGTCATCGGTGGCGGCAACATCTTCCGTGGCGTGGCCGGCGGCTCGGTCGGCATGGACCGCGCCACTGCCGACTACATGGGCATGCTGGCCACGGTGATGAACTCGCTGGCGCTGGCCGACACGATGCGCCAGGAAGGCATGACGGCGCGCGTCATGTCGGCCATCAACATCGAGCAGGTCGTGGAGCCCTACGTGCGCCCGAAGGCGCTGCAGTACCTCGAGGAAGGCAAGGTGGTGATCTTCGCCGCCGGCACCGGCAATCCCTTCTTCACCACCGACACCGCCGCGGCGCTGCGCGGCGCCGAGATCGGCGCCGAGATCGTGCTCAAGGCGACCAAGGTCGACGGCGTGTACACCGCCGACCCGAAGAAGGACCCCCGTGCCACGCGCTACGCGACCATCGCCTTCGACGAGGCGATCGCCAAGAACCTGCAGGTGATGGACGCCACCGCCTTCGCGCTGTGCCGCGACCAGAAGCTGCCGATCAAGGTGTTCAGCATCTTCAAGCCCGGCGCGCTGCAACGCGTGGTGCTGGGCGAGGACGAAGGCACGCTGGTGCACGTCTGAGGGCTGCTGGCGCCCGACCCGAGGAGAGATTGCCGCCATGGACATCGCCGAGATCAGGAAGACCGCCGAGCACAAGATGGGCAAGTCGCTCGAGGCGCTGAAGAACGAACTGCACAAGATCCGCACCGGCCGCGCCCATCCCGGCCTGCTCGACCAGGTGCATGTCGACTACTACGGCAGTTCGGTGCCCATCAGCCAGGTGGCCAACGTGACGCTGCTCGATGCGCGCACGATCAGTGTTCAGCCCTGGGAGAAGGGCATGGGCCCGAAGATCGAGAAGGCGATCCGCGAAAGCGACCTCGGCCTCAACCCGAGCGCGCAGGGTGACCTGCTGCGCGTGCCGATGCCCGCTCTCACCGAGGAGCGCCGCAAGGAGCTCACCAAGGTTGTGCGCCACGCCGGCGAGGAGGCCAAGATCGCCGTGCGCGCCGTGCGCCGCGAGGCCAACGACCACCTGAAGAAGCTGCTCAAGGACAAGCAGGTCCCCGAGGACGAGGAGAAGCGCGCCCAGGACGAGGTGCAGCGCCTCACCGACCGCGTCGTGGCCGAGGTCGACCGCCTCGTGCACGGCAAGGAAGCCGAAGTGATGGCGGTGTGAGCGCGATGGTGCTGCGCATCCTTCCGCTCCCCGGGCCTTTGCATCCCGCACGGCCCGCGCCCGCTGCCGCATGAGCGCCGTATCCGCGTCTCATTCGGGCGGCGAGCCGCGCAGCGAGGGGCTGGTGCCCCGCCACGTGGCCGTGGTCATGGATGGCAACGGCCGATGGGCGCGTTCGCGCTACATGCCGCGCTTCTTCGGCCACAAGGCCGGCGTCGATGCGCTGGTGCGTGCGGTGAACCTCTTCGCCGACCGCGGCGTGCAGTACCTCAGCGTGTTCGCGTTTTCGTCGGAGAACTGGAAGCGCCCTTCCGAAGAGGTGTCCGGGCTCATGAGCCTGGTGCTGGTGGCCGTGTCCAAGTACCTCGGCAAGCTGGCCAAGGACGGCGTGCGCATCCGCATCGTCGGTGACCGTTCCACGGTGTCGGACAAGCTGCGCGAGGCCTGGGAGCAGGCTGAGGCGCTGACGCGCGACAACACCCGCATCACGCTGGCGGTGGCCTTCAACTACGGCGGCCGTTGGGACATGGTGCAGGCGGCGCGCCGGGCCATCAGCGAGGGCGTGCCACCTGAGCAGGTCGACGAGCGGTGGCTGAGCCAGCACATGGCGCTGTCGTTCGCGCCCGACCCGGACCTCTTCATTCGCACCGGCGGCGAGATGCGCATCAGCAACTTCATGCTGTGGCAGTCGGCCTACGCAGAGTTCTACTTCACCGATTGCCTCTGGCCCGACTTCGGTGCCGAGGAGATCGACAGCGCGCTCGCTGCCTTCGCGCAGCGCGATCGCCGCTTCGGCATGATCCGGCCTCCGGTGGTGCAGGCGGCCGACTGATGAAGTACTGAGCTGCAGCGCCCCACGCACATGCTGCGCCTGCGGGTCATCACCGCCCTGATCCTGGTCGGGATCATGTTTGCCGCCCTCGCGGCGCCGGGCCCCTGGCCGTTCGCCCTCGTCACGCTGGCGCTGTTGGCGGCGGGCGCCTGGGAGTGGGGACGTTTGAACGGCGCCGGCGTCGCGGTGTCATGGACTCTGGGCGCGTTGATGCTCGTGGCTGGGGCCGCGGCTGTCGTCACGGGGCTCGCCAGCGCGTCGATCGGCGGCCTGTGGTGGCTGGCCGTGGCGGTGTGGACCCTCGGCGGCGCGCTGGTCCTCAAGCGCGGTGTGCCGGCCTGGCCGCACACGCCGCGGGCCTTGCGCTGGCTGCTCGGCCTGGCCTTGCTGATGCTGGCCTGGGCCGCGCTCATCGAGGCGCGCGCCGTCGGCATCAACTTCATGCTGTCGATGCTGTGCGTGGTGTGGATGGCCGACATCGCGGCCTATTTCGGCGGCAAGGCCCTTGGGCGCCGCAAGCTGGCCCCGGCGATCAGCCCGGGCAAGAGCTGGGAAGGCGTCTGGTCGGGCATGGCCGGCGTGCTCGTGCTGGCGCTCATCTGGATGGCCCTGGACCGGCGCTTCGGATTCGACGGGCCGAGCCTTTACACCCGCCTCGTGTCGGCCCACGGCTGGCTGGTGGCCGCGCTGGCCCTCGTGTCCCTGTGCATGCTGAGCGTGGTGGGCGACCTCATCGAATCCCTCGTCAAGCGCGCCGCCGGCGCCAAGGACAGCAGTCAGCTGCTGCCGGGGCACGGCGGCGTGCTCGACCGCGTCGACGCGCTGCTGCCTGTGATGCCTGCCGTGCTGGCGCTGACCAGCCTGACCCCGAGATGACGGCGCCGCAGGCATCGAACGCCCGGCGGCAGCGGGTCGCCATCCTGGGCTCGACCGGCTCGGTCGGCGTGAGCACGCTGGACGTCATCGCGCGCCACCCCGACCGCTTCGAGGTCTTCGGCCTGTCCAGCCACCAGCGGGTGGCCGAGCTCGTCGAGCAGTGCGTGCGCTTCCGGCCGCGCGTCGCCGCGTTGCCCGACCAGGCACGCGCGCAGGAAGCACGTCGTCTGTTGTCCGAGCGCGGTTGCCGTACCGAGGTGCTCGAGGGCGCGCGCGCGTTGAGCCAGCTCGCCGGTGCGGGCGAGGTCGATGCGGTGATGGCCGCCATCGTCGGTGCCGCTGGCCTGCCGGCCTGCATGGCCGCTGCCGCGGCGGGCAAGCGCCTGCTGCTGGCCAACAAGGAGGCGCTCGTCGTCGGCGGTGCCTTGTTCATGCGCGCGGTGGTCGAGGGTGGCGCCACGCTCCTGCCCATCGACAGCGAGCACTCGGCCATCTTCCAGTGCCTGCCCGAGGACCGCCGCGCCTGGGGCCAGCGCATCGACCACATCGTGCTGACGGCCAGCGGCGGCCCGTTCCGCGGCCGCGACCCCGAGAGCCTGCACACTGTGACGCCGGCGCAGGCGGTGGCGCACCCCAACTGGGTGATGGGTCGCAAGATCTCGGTCGATTCGGCGACCATGATGAACAAGGCCCTCGAGGTGATCGAGGCGCGCTGGCTGTTCGACCTCGCACCCGAGCAGGTGCGCGTGGTCATCCATCCGCAGAGCATCGTGCACTCGATGGTGGTCTGCCGCGATGCTTCTGTCCTGGCGCAGCTGGGCACGCCGGACATGCGCGTGCCGATCGCCTATGGCCTGAGCTTCCCGGAGCGCATTGCCTCGGGCGCCTCGCGGCTCGACTTCCTGCAAACGCAGGGGCTCACCTTCGAGCCCGTGGACGAACGTCTGTTTCCCGGCCTGGGTCTGGCCTGGCAGGCGCTTGCGGCACCGCCTGGGGCCACCGCCGTGCTGAATGCGGCCAACGAAGTTGCCGTCGAGGCCTTCCTGCGGGGAACCATCCGCTTCACGGGCATTCACACGGTGAACGCGCGCACTGTGGAGCGTCTCGCGCCGGCGCTCGGGCCGGCGGCGACACTCGATGACCTGCTCGAACTCGACCGGCGCGCACGCGACGAGGCCGCGCGCACGGTGCGTGGGCTGGCCGGTCACTGATCCTCCGCGGTACGTTCCCTTGACCCCACGTCGTCCCACCGCCCGAACAGGCAGGCATCCATGACCTACGTCCTCGGCCTCATCGTCACGCTGGGTCTGCTCATCGTCGTGCACGAGTACGGCCACTACCGCGTCGCCGTGGCCTGCGGCGTCAAGGTGCAGCGCTTCTCGGTCGGATTCGGCCGCGTGCTGTGGAAGTGGCAGCGCACGCCGCAGTCGACCGAGTTCACGGTCTGTGCGCTGCCCCTGGGCGGCTACGTGCGCATGCTCGACGAGCGCGAGGGTGGCGTGCCGGCCGCCCAGCTCGACCAGGCCTTCAACCGCAAGTCGCTCAGGCAGCGAAGCGCCATCGTCGCCGCCGGGCCGCTGGCCAATCTCGCGCTGGCCGTGCTGCTCTTTGCCGGCGCCTACTGGGTGGGCATGCAGGAGCCGAAGGCGGTGCTCGGCCCGTCCGTGCCGGGCAGCCTCGCAGAGCGCGCCGGCCTGAAGAGCGGCGACTGGGTGCGCGCCATCGCCGACGAAGGCAGCGGCGGCGAGTGGCGCGACGTGTCGTCGATGAACGACCTGATGTGGCGCCTCACGCAGTCGGCCCTGGAGCGCAAGCCCTTGCGGCTGCAGGTCAGCGACCGCGAAGGCCGTGGCTCGCGCACGCTGCTGCTTGACCTGACCACGTTCGAGCCGCGTGAAGTCGATGGCGCGCTGGCGCGCAAGATCGGGCTCGGGTCGGCATTCGGCGAGCCCGTGCTCGGCAAGCTGAAGGAGGGCGGCCCGGCCGTGCGCGCGGGTCTTGCCGAGGGCGACCGCGTGCTCAGCATCGACGGCCGGCAGGTGGCCGATGCGCAGACCTTGCGCGAGCGCATCCGCGTCTCCGCGGCCGCCGCGGAGCGTGGCGCCAAGGATGCGCCGGCGCAGCGCTGGATGGTCGAGCGCGCCGGTCGCAGCGTCGAGGTGCTCGTCGCACCGCGCATCGACACCTCGGTCAACCCGCCCATCGGCCGCATCGAGGCCTACGTCGGCACGCCGCCAGTGATGGTGACCGTGCGGCATGGTCCGATCGACGGCATCGTCGGCGGCTTCGAGCGCATGTGGGACACCTCGCTCTTCACTCTCAAGATGCTCGGCCGCATGCTCATCGGCGAGGCCTCGATCAAGAACCTCTCGGGCCCGATCAGCATCGCCGACTACGCGGGCCAGTCGGTGCAGCAGGGACCGGCCCGCTTCCTCGAGTTCCTTGCCATCGTCAGCGTCAGTCTGGGCGTGCTGAACCTGCTGCCGTTGCCCATGCTCGATGGGGGTCACCTCATGGTTTACATTTTCGAGGGTGTCACCGGCCGCGCGGTGTCGGAGGCGTGGCTCGCGCGGCTGCAGCGCGGGGGCATCGCGGTGCTGCTGATGATGATGTCGGTGGCGCTCTACAACGACGTGGCCCGGTTGCTTGGGCTGTACTGATTCCTTCCTCTTCCCGATGGTTCCTGCCTTTCCGTGCGGCGCTCACCGCGCCGCCGTGATCCTGATCGCGGCCGCCGCAGCCGTGGTCGCCGCCCCGGCGGCGCGTGCCGTTGCCCCGTTCGTCATCAAGGACATCCGCGTCGAGGGCCTGCAGCGCACCGACCCCGGCAGCGTCTTCGCGGCCCTGCCGTTCCGCATCGGCGACACCTACACCGACGACAAGGGCTCGGCGGCGCTGCGCGCGCTGTTCGCCACCGGCCTGTTCAAGGACGTGCGCATCGACATCGAGGGCGAGGTCACCGTCATCATCGTCGACGAGCGCGCCATCATCGCCAACGTCAGCTTCGTGGGCCTGCGCGAGTTCGACAAGGACCCGCTGCTCAAGAGCCTGAAGGACAACGGCATCGGCGAGGGCCTGCCCTACGACCGCGCGCTCATCGACCGCGCCGAACAGGAGATCAAGCGCCAGTACCTCAGCCGCAGCCTCTATGGCGCCGAGGTGGTGACGACGGTGACGCCGATCGAGCGCAACCGCGTCAACATCACCTTCACGATGAACGAAGGCGACGCAGCCAAGGTGTCGTCCGTCACCATCTCCGGCATGAGCGTGTTCAGCGAGTCGACGCTGCTCGAGCAGATGGAGCTCTCGGCCACGGGCTGGTTCAGCTGGTACTCCAAGAACGACCGCTACGCACGCAGCAAGCTCAACGCCGACCTCGAACGCCTGCGCGCCTACTACATCAACCGCGGCTACCTCGAGTTCGCGATCGAGTCGACGCAGGTCACGATCTCGCCCGACAAGCAGAGCATCTCGGTCGCGATCTCCGTGCGTGAGGGCCAGCCCTACACCGTGACGGCCATCAAGCTCGAGGGCGACTACCTCGGCAAGGAGGCCGAATTCCAGGCGCTGGTGCAGCTGCGGCCGGGCGAGCCCTATCGCGGCGAGTCGGTCACGGCCACTGCCAAGGCCTTCACCGAGCGCTTCGGCCAGTATGGCTACGCGTTTGCGCGGGTCGAGCAGCGGCCCGAGATCGACCGGGCCACCGGCCAGGTGGTGGTGGCGCTGATGGCCAGCCCGGAGCGCCGCGTCTACGTGCGCCGCATCGACGTGGCGGGCAACACGCGCACGCGCGACGAGGTCATCCGGCGCGAGTTCCGCCAGCTCGAGGCTGCCTGGTACGACGCGACGCTGATCCGGCTGTCCAAGGAGCGGCTCAACCGCCTGAGCTTCTTCTCCGAGGTGGAGGTCGAGACCAACGAGGTGCCCGGCGCGCCCGATCAGGTCGACCTCGTGGTCACCGTCAAGGAGAAGCCGACCGGCAACCTCAACCTGGGCGCTGGCTACTCCAACGCCGAGAAGTTCACCTTCACCGCCGGCATCCGCCAGGACAACGCCTTCGGCACCGGCAATTCGCTCGGCATCGAGGTCAACACCAGCAAGACGCAGCGCGCGCTCGTGCTGAACACCTACGACCCTTACTTCACCGTCGACGGCATCTCGCGTTCGATCGACCTCGTCTACCGCAAGGGGCGGGCGCTGAACCAGCTGATCGAGGAGTACGAGACGGGCAGCCAGCGCCTGGGTGTCACCTTCGGCGTGCCGTTTTCCGAGTACGACACGGTCTTCATGGGCTTGGCCGCCGACCGGCAGGTGATCGGCACGGCCATCGGCCTGCCGCTGGCCTACCTGAACTACCGCGTGCTCTTCGGCGAGAAGAGCATGGCCTACCCGCTCACGCTCGGCTGGGCGCGCGACGCGCGCGACAGTGTGCTGGTGCCAACCTCCGGCCGCTACCAGCGCGTGAACTTCGAATACAGCTTCGCAGGCGACGTGCGCTACACCCGCACCAACCTGCAGTACCAGGAGTACTTTCCGCTTCCGGCGCGTCTGGTGCTCGGCGTCAACGCCGAGCTCGGTGTCGGCAAGGGCCTGGGCGGCAAGCCGTTCCCGGTGTTCAAGAACTTCTTCGGCGGCGGCCTGGGTACGGTGCGCGTGCTCGAGCAGGGGTCGCTCGGTGTCATCGACCCCACGGGCGCCTACATCGGCGGCGCCAAGCGGCTCAATCTGAACTCCGAGCTCTACTTCCCGGTGCCCGGCACCGGCAACGACAAGTCGCTGCGCATCTTTGCCTTCACCGACGCCGGCAACGTCTGGCGCGAGGACGAGAAGGCCACCGAATCGTCGATGCGGGTTTCCGCCGGACTGGGGCTTTCCTGGATCTCCCCGGTGGGGCCACTGAAGCTCTCTTGGGGTTCGCCGGTGCGCGTGCAGCGCAACGATAGAATCCAACGCTTCCAATTCCAGATCGGGACCGCGTTCTGATGATGAAGTTGACCACCTCCGGTTTGGCCGCGTTGTCCCATCGCACGGCTGCGGCAGCGCTTGTCGGTTCGGTCCTCGTGCTGGGCGGCCCCGTGCGGGCCCAGGACGGGCCCATCAAGATCGGCTACGTCAATGCGGACCGCTTGACCCGCGACTCCGCG
Source organism: Rubrivivax sp. (assembly GCA_022842825.1). Lineage (GTDB taxonomy): Bacteria > Pseudomonadota > Gammaproteobacteria > Burkholderiales > Burkholderiaceae_C > Rubrivivax. The sequence goes on along the minus strand of JALHOU010000009.1, from coordinate 42,849 downwards.
CCCGCCAAGGCCGCGCAGGCCAAGCTCGAGGCCGAGTTCGGCAAGCGCGAGAAGGAGTTGGCCGACCTCGCCAACCGCTTGAAGGCGGCGGCCGACAAGCTGGACAAGGACGGTCCCACACTGCCCGAGTCGGAGCGAACCCGGCGCCAGCGCGAACTGGTCGAGCAGGATCGCGATCTGACCCGTAAGCGCCGTGAGTTCCAGGAGGACCTGAACCAGCGCCGTAACGAGGAACTGGCAGCCATCGTCGAGCGAGCCAACCGGGTCATTCGCCAGATCTTCGAGCAGGAGAAGTTCGACCTCATCCTGCAGGAAGCCATCCTGGCCAGCCCCCGCGTCGACATCACCGACAAGGTGATCCGGGCCCTCGGCGCCGCACCCGCGGGTAAGTAGCCCGCGGTCCAGCCGACGAGCAAGCGCTTCAACGCCATGGGCCACCGCGTCGGCGAGCTGGCCCGCCACCTGGGCGGCGAACTGCTCGGCCCGGGCGGCCTCGAAGTCTCACGCATCGCGCCACTGGCCGAAGCCGGTGCCGACTGCATCACCTTCATCGCGCAGGCCAAGCTGCTGCCACAACTGGCGGCGAGCGCCGCGGGCTGCATCATCGTCGCACCGGCGCAGCGCGAACTGGCCGAGCAGCGCGTGGCGGCCGGCCGCGGTGCCGTCATTCTCTGCGCCGAGCCTTACCTGGCCTTCGCGCGCCTGACTCAATGGTGGGCCGCGGCCACGCGCGCGCGTCCGACGCCCGGCGTCCATGCCACGGCCGTCGTCGAGCCGGGCGTGCGGCTGCCTCCCAGCGCACATGTCGGTGCGTTGGCCTACGTGGGTGCAGGTGCCCAGCTGGGCGAGGGGTGCGTCGTGGGTGCGCAGGCGCATGTCGGCGCAGGCGCCTCGCTCGGCGCGGGCACGGTGCTGATGCCGCGCGCCATGTTCTCCGAAGGCTGCCGCATCGGTGCGCGCGGTCTCGTGCACGGCGGCGCGGTCATCGGCGCCGACGGCTTTGGCTTCGCGCCGCACGAAGGGCGTTGGGAGAAGATCGAACAGCTCGGCGGCGTGCTCATCGGTGACGACGTTGAGATCGGCGCCAACAGCTGCATTGACCGCGGTGCGCTCGGCGACACCGTGCTCGAGGACGGCGTCAAGATCGACAACCTGGTGCAGATCGCGCACAACGTACGCATCGGCGCGCACACCGCGTTTGCCGGCTGCGCGGCGGTGGCGGGCAGCGCGCGCATCGGCCGCTTCTGCACCATCGGCGGCGCGGCCCGCATCCTCGGGCACCTGGAGATCGCCGACCACGTGCACATCACCGCGACGACCCTCGTGAGCCGCTCCATCCACAAGCCCGGCCAGTACAGCGGCGCCTTCCCGTTCGACGACAATGCCTCGTGGGAGAAGAATGCGGCCACGTTGCGCCAGCTGCATTCGTTGCGGGACCGCCTGCGCGCGGTGGAGAAGGCCCTCGGGAAGTCGCTGGAGAAGAAGACCCCATCATGAGCACCGGCATGGATATCCAAGAGATCCTGAAGACGCTGCCGCACCGCTACCCCTTCGTGCTGGTGGACCGCGTGCTGCAGCTCGACAAGGGCCAGTACGCCAAGGCGATCAAGAACGTCACCATCAACGAGCCCTTCTTCAACGGCCACTTCCCGGCCCGCCCGGTGATGCCCGGCGTGCTGGTGATCGAGGCGCTGGCGCAGGCCGCGGCGATGCTGGCCTTCGTCACCAAGGGCACCGAGGCCGGCAACGACAAGGTGGTCTACCTCGTCGGCATCGACGGCGCGCGCTTCAAGCGACCGGTGGTGCCGGGCGACCAGCTCCTGCTCGAGGTCTGGCAGGAGCGCGTGAAGGGCGGCATCCACAAGTACCGCACGCGCGCCAGCGTCGACGGCCAGGTCGTGGCCGAGTGCGAAATCATGTGCACCGAGCGTGGGGTTTGAGGCCGCGCTTGTCGAACCGGCCGCCCTGACGCGCGTTTCGAAGTGACGCAGATCCACTCCACGGCCCTCGTCGACCGCGGCGCCGAGCTCGACGACAGCGTCAACGTCGGGCCCTATGCCGTCATCGGCGCCGGCGTGCACATCGGTGCCGGTACCACCGTCGGCGCCCATTGCGTCATCGAAGGCCCCACGACCATCGGGCGCGACAACCGCATCTTCAGCCACGCCGCCCTCGGCGCGGCGCCGCAGGACAAGAAGTACGCGGGCGAGCCGACGTGCTTGTCCATCGGCGACCGCAACACGATCCGCGAGTTCTGCACCTTCAACCGCGGCACGGCGCAGGACGCCGGCGTCACGCGCGTGGGCGACGACAACTGGGTCATGGCCTACGTGCACATCGCGCACGACTGCCAGGTCGGCCACCAGACCATTCTCGCCAACAACGCAACGCTGGCCGGCCACGTGCATGTGGGCGACTGGGTCATCGTCGGCGGCCTCACCGGCATCCACCAGTTCTGTCATGTCGGCGCCCATGCCATGACCGGCTTCCAGAGCCACGTCTCGCAGGACGTGCCGCCGTTCATGATGGTCTCGGGCAACCCGCTCGGCGTGCATGGCTTCAACGTGGAAGGACTGCGCCGGCGCGGCTTCTCGCGCGAGCGCATCGGCCTCGTCAAGCAGATGCACAAGCTGCTCTACCGCGACGGACTCACGCTCGAGGCGGCGCGTGCCGCCATCGAGGCGCTGCGCGGCACGGTCGACGGCGGCGACGCCGATGTCGGCCTCGTGCTCGACTTCCTCGCCGCGTCCAGGCGCGGCATCGCGCGCTGAAGCGCGGCGGCCGGGCAGGGCAGGACGATGCACCTCGCCATGGTCGCCGGAGAGGCCTCGGGCGACCTGCTCGCGGCGCTGCTGCTCGGCGGGCTCAAGCAGCGATGGCCCGTGCTGCGCGCGGCCGGCATCGGCGGCCCGCGCATGGCCGAGGTGGGCTTCGAGGTGTGGTGGCCGAGCGACCGACTCGCCGTGCACGGCTATGCCGAGGCGCTGCGCCACTACCGCGAGATCTCGGGCATCCGCGAGGCGCTCGCGAAGCGGCTGCTCGAACAGCGGCCGGATGCCTTCGTCGGCGTCGATGCACCCGACTTCAACCTCGGGCTGGAGAAGCGGCTGAAGGCGGCCGGCACGAAGACCGTGCACTTCGTCTGCCCCTCGATCTGGGCCTGGCGCGGCGGCCGCGCGCAGAAGATGGCGGCCAGCTGCGATCACGTGTTGTGCCTGTTCCCCTTCGAGCCCGCGCTGCTGCAGCGGCACGGCGTGGCGGCTACCTTCGTCGGGCATCCGCTGGCCGGCGCGATCCCGGCCGTGCCGCCACGCGCCGAGAGCCGCGCCGCGCTCGGGCTGGCGGCCGATGAGGTCGTCGTGGCGCTGCTGCCGGGCAGCCGCCGCGCCGAGATCCGCTACGTCGCGCCGCCCTTCCTGCAGGCGGCTGCGCTGCTGCACCGGCAGCGGCCCGCGCTGCGCTTCGTGCTGCCGGTGGCGCCGGGGCTCGGGCCGCTGATCGAGCCGCTGCTGGGCGAGCACGCGGCCGGCGTGCCGATCCAGCTCGTGCAGGGGCAGTCGCACGCGGTGCTTGCGGCCTGCGATGTCACCCTCATCGCCAGCGGCACGGCCACCCTCGAGGCGGCGCTGTTCAAGCGGCCGATGGTCATCGGCTACGCCATGCATCCGCTCAGCTGGGCCATCATGAAGCGCATGCGCTACCAGCCCTGGGTGGGCCTGCCCAACATCCTGAGCCAGGCGTTTGTCGTGCCCGAGTTCCTGCAGCAGGACTGCCGCGCCGAAGCCCTGGCCGCGGCCGTCGCGCGCTGGCTGGACGACGGCGCGGCCCGGACGGCGCTGGAGCAGCGTTTCGAGGAACTTCACGAGGGGCTGCGCCGCGACACGGCGCGCTTGGCCACCGATGCCATCGCGCAGGTCCTTCAAGCTTGAGTCGCTGGGCGCGGGCCGCTCGCCGGCCCGGTGGTGGTGGCGGCCGTGATCCTCGACGAGTTGCGCCCGATCAAGGGTCTGGCCGACTCCAAGGCGCTCACGGCGCGCCGGCGCGAGCGCCTCTACGACGACGTGCTCGCGCGTGCGCTGTGCGTCAGCATCGCCGAGGCCAGCGTCGAGGAGATCGACCGCCTGAACATCCTCGGCGCCACGCTGCTGGCGATGCAGCGCGCCGTGTCGGGCCTGCGTCTCACGCCGCACCGCGTCGTCGTCGACGGCAACCGGCTTCCCTCGCTGCCGATGCCGGCCGCGGCGGTGGTCAAGGGCGACGCCAAGGTGCCGGTCATTTCGGCCGCCTCCATCCTGGCCAAGGTGCGGCGCGACCGCCTCTGCGTCGCGCTGCACGAGCGCTGGCCGGCTTACGGGTTCGACGGCCACAAGGGTTACCCGACGCCCTCGCACCTGCAGGCGCTGCGCGAGCACGGAGCCTGCCCGGCGCACCGGCGCAGCTTTGCGCCTGTGCGCGAGGCCTGTGGCGTCGTCGCCGTCGATCGGCCCTTCTGAGAGCCGACATGGACGGCGCCGTTCAGGTCATCCGCTCGCGCAGCAACCCGCTGTTGGTGCAGCTGCGCCAGCTCACGCAGGACGCCGCCGCCTACCGCAAGGTGGGCGCGCTGTGGCTCGAGGGCGACCACCTGTGCCGCGCGGCGCAGGCGCGTGGCCTGGTGCCGCAGCAGGTGATCTTCGACGAGCGCGCGCTTGGCGAGCCGGCACTGCAGGTGCTGGCGCACGCGGCGGCGCGCGTGGTGGTGCTGCCGAGCGCGCTCTTCGCCTCAGTGTCGACGCTCGAGTCGCCGGCCGGCGTCGGCTGGCTGGTCGACCTGCCGGCGCCGGCGGAGATCGATCCGCTCGCCTCCACGCTCGTGCTGGACCGCGTGCAGGATGCCGGCAACGTGGGCAGCATGCTGCGCAGTGCCGCCGCCTTCGGAGTGCGGCAGGTGCTGGCGCTCAAGGGCACTGCCAGCCTGTGGTCGCCGAAGGTGTTGCGCGCCGGCATGGGGGCGCACTTCGGCCTGGCGCTGCGCGAGGGCCTTGAGCTCGAGGCACTGAAGGCCCTGCGTGTGCCGCTGCTGGCCGCCGGTTCGCACGCCTCCATCGCGCTGCCCGAGGCGCGGCTGCCCGAACCCTGCGCCTGGGTGCTCGGGCACGAGGGGCAGGGAGTGAGCGAGGAGCTGCTGGCGTTGTGCGCGCTCGAGTTGCGCATCCCGCAGCCTGGCGGGGAGGAGTCGCTCAACGTCGCTGCGGCCGCGGCAATCTGCCTGTACGAGTCGATGCGGCGCCGGCCGACGCGGCGCTGAGCCGGGGCGTTCGCGCGCTCGAGTTCGCGCAGGAGTCAGTACACCAGCCGATCCGGCCGCAGGTCGCGCAGGATGGTGGTCGCGATCTCCTCGATCGACTTGTGCGTCGAGCTGAGCCAGTTGATGCTCTCTCGCCGCATCATCGCCTCGGCCTCGTTGACCTCGTAGCGGCAGTTCTCCAGCGCCGCGTAGCGGCTGCCCGGACGGCGCTCGTGCCGGATCTGCGACAGCCGCTCCGGGTCGATGGTGAGCCCGAAGCACTTGCGCTTGAAAGGCGCCAGCGACGAGGGCAGCCGACCGCGCTCGAAGTCCTCGGGGATGAGCGGGTAGTTGGCCGCCTTGATGCCGTGCTGCATGGCCAGGTACAGCGAGGTCGGTGTCTTGCCGCTGCGGCTGACTCCGACCAGCACCACGTCGGCCTGGGCGAGGTTGCGCGCGCTCTGCCCGTCGTCGTGCGCGAGGCTGAAGTTGATGGCCTCGATGCGGTCGTGGTACTCGCGGCTCGCGCTCACGTTGGAGAAGCGGCCGATGCGGTGGTTGCTCTTGACGCCGAACTCGTCCTCCAGCGGCTCGACGAAGGTGCGGAACATGTCCAGCACGAGGGCCCTGGCCTGGCCGCCGGTGACGATGGCGCGCACGGCGTCGTTGACGAGCGTGATGAAGACGATCGGGCGCTTGCCCTCGTGCTCGGCGACCTCGTTGATCTCGGCGACAACGGCCAGGGCCTTGTCGACGCTGTCGATGAAGGGCCGGCGCACGTGCCGCGGCTTGGCCTCGAACTGCGCCAGGATGCTGTTGCCGAAGGTCTCGGCGGTGATGCCGGTGCCGTCCGAGACAAAGAACACGGTTCGTTCGGGCATGTGGATCGCGTTCACCTCGGCTTGGGGTGCCGGCATCGGGCCATCATAGGAGCAATCTCCGTAGAATCCCTCGCAACGTCGCCGCAGCGCCCCCTGACTCGTGAACCTGTCCGGTCCACCAATCCAATCCCAAGCCACCGGCACGCCAGGTCGCGTCGTGCAGGGTTCGGTCGCGCATGCGGAAGCACCGGTCTACCCTCATCACGGAGCTTTCCCATGTCCTTTGCAGCACCACGGCCCGCCGTCGGACAGGTATCGGCCGCCCTGGTCGTCCCGTTCGAACAACTGAGGATGACCGACGTCGAGGAGGTGGGCGGCAAGAACGCCAGCCTCGGCGAGATGATCAGCCAGCTCGCCGCCACCGGCGTGCGGGTGCCGGGAGGGTTTGCGACGACGGCGCTGGCCTTCCGGCAATTCCTCGAGCACGGAGACCTCGGCGCGCGCATCCAGCGCAAGCTCGGTGCGCTGGACGTGGACGACGTGCGTGCCCTGGCCGCGGCCGGCGCGTTGATCCGGGCCTGGATCGTGGACACGCCGTTTCCCGAGGCGCTCGAGCGCGACATCCGCACCCACTACGCGGGTCTGGCTGCCGACCATCCGCAGGCCAGCTTCGCGGTGCGCAGTTCGGCCACGGCTGAGGACCTGCCCGACGCCTCGTTCGCGGGGCAGCAGGAGACCTTCCTCAACGTGCACGGCATCGACGACGTGCTGCACCGCGTGAAGGAGGTCTTCGCGTCGCTCTACAACGACCGCGCCATCAGCTACCGCGTGCACAAGGGCTTCGCCCACGCCGACGTGGCGTTGTCGGCCGGCGTGCAGCGCATGGTGCGCTCGGACCTGGGCGCTGCCGGCGTGATCTTCACCATCGACACCGAGTCGGGCTTCGACCAGGTCGTGTTCATCACCTCCAGCTACGGCCTTGGCGAGACTGTCGTGCAGGGGGCCGTGAACCCCGACGAGTTCTACGTGCACAAGCCCACGCTGGCAGCGGGCCGGCCGTCCATCATCCGACGCGTGCTCGGCTCCAAGCTGCAGCGCATGGAGTTCGCCACCCCGGCCGAGAAGGCGGCCAGCGGCCGGCTCGTGAAGGTCGTCGACACCCCGCCAGAGCAGCGTAACCGCTATTCGCTCGCCGACGCCGACGTGACCGAGCTTGCCCGCTACGCGCTCGTCATCGAGAAGCACTACGGCCGGCCAATGGACATCGAGTGGGGCAAGGACGGCGAGGACGGTCGGCTCTACATCCTGCAGGCGCGGCCCGAGACGGTGAAGAGCCAGAGCGCCGGCCGCGTCGAGCAGCGCTACAAGCTCAAGGGCGACCACCGCAAGACGCCGGTGCTGGCCGAAGGCCGTGCCATCGGCCAGAAGGTGGGCACGGGCACGGTGCGCCTCGTGCGCAACCCCACCGAGATGGAGCGGGTGCAACCCGGCGACATCCTCGTCACCGACATGACCGACCCCAACTGGGAGCCGGTCATGAAGCGCGCCTCCGCCATCGTCACCAACCGCGGTGGCCGCACCTGCCACGCAGCCATCATCGCGCGCGAGCTCGGCATTCCGGCCGTCGTGGGTTGCGGCGACGCCACCGAGCGCATGAGCGAGGGCATGCTCGTCACCGTTTCGTGCGCCGAGGGTGACACCGGCTACGTCTACGACGGGCTGCTCGAGACCGAGGTCACCGAGGTCAAGCGCGGCGAGATGCCTTACTGCCCGATCAAGATCATGATGAACGTCGGCAACCCGACGCTCGCCTTCGATTTCGCGCAGATCCCCAACTCCGGCGTCGGTCTGGCGCGCCTGGAGTTCATCATCAACAACAACATCGGGGTGCACCCCAAGGCCATCCTCGACTACCCCAACGTCGACCCCGAGCTGAAGAAGGCGGTGGAGTCGGTGGCGCGTGGCCATGCCTCGCCGCGCGCGTTCTACGTCGACAAACTGTCCGAGGGCGTGGCCACCATCGCCGCCGCCTTCTGGCCCAAGCCGGTGATCGTGCGACTGTCGGACTTCAAGAGCAACGAATACCGCAAGCTCATCGGCGGCGCGCGCTACGAACCCGACGAAGAGAACCCGATGCTCGGTTTCCGGGGTGCCAGCCGCTACATCAGTGGCGACTTCGCCGATGCCTTCGCCATGGAGTGCGAAGCGCTCAAGCGGGTGCGCAACGACATGGGCTTCACCAATGTCGAGATCATGGTGCCTTTCGTGCGCACGGTGAAGCAGGCCGATGCGGTGACGCGCATGCTCGCCGAGCGTGGCCTCAAGCGCGGCGTGAACGGCCTGCGGCTCATCATGATGTGCGAGGTGCCGAGCAACGCCATCCTGGCCGAGCAGTTCCTGGAGCACTTCGACGGCATGTCGATCGGCTCGAACGACCTCACGCAGCTCACGCTGGGACTGGACCGCGATTCCGGGCTCGAGCAGCTCGTGCATGACTTCGACGAGCGCGACCCGGCCGTGAAGGCGCTCATCTCGCGCGCCATCACCGCCTGCCGCGCCACCGGCAAGTACGTCGGCATCTGCGGCCAGGGCCCGAGCGACCACCCCGACTTCGCCGACTGGCTGGCGAGCGAGGGCATCGTCTCGATCTCGCTGAACCCGGACTCGGTCGTCGAGACCTGGACCCGTCTGGCCAAGGGTTAGCCGGGTCGGGGCCAGGCCCGGCGCCCGGTCCTCACTCGGCCATGAACCGCTCGCGGAAGGCCTGGGCCGCCTGGGCACCGCCCACGGACTGGATGAGCTGCGAGGCCGTGGCCAACAGTGGGCGCAGCTCGGCCGCGCTCTGGGCGCGCTCCATCTTGATGGCCACGTTCTCGCCCACCGGGCCCAGCTGCTCGTTCACGACGCGAACCACATCACGCCGAACGGCCAAGAAGTCCGCGCCTGGCGCGTCGGGTGCCCGCGGCGGCGGTGTCGGCTCGGGCCGTGGCGCGAGCCGCTGACGTTCGGGCACCACGGCTGGTTCGATGAAGTCGCCGTCCAGCAGCAGCTGGATGTTCTCGTCGAGCCCCTGGTTGACCATCGCACGCAGGCTGTCCAGCGTGCGCACGCCGTCGAGCAGGATCAGCACATTCCTGATCCGCGGCGTCAGACGGTGAGCCCGCGTTTCGACCTCGGCAAAGCCCTTGGGCGTCTTGCGGTACGTGGTGGCCATTGTTGGTTGCGCGACACCCGAACGGGTTCGGCACCTCGCCGCCCCGCAGAGTCGCGCAGAAATGCTAGCTCACCCAAGCCCTTGGAACGGGTTTCTCTCCCTAGGGTGAGGCGAACGCTCAGGGCCCTGACGTGAAAGGCGACCTAGCTTCGCTGCAGCCAGCGGCGTTGGGCTGCCAGTTCGACCAGCCCCTTGAAGCCCGCGGCGGCGCGCTGCGTGCGGATGGATGGCCACAGTTGCAGCAGCAGTTCTGCCGTGGCCAGCGTATCGGCTGCGGCCTGGTGGCGCACGGCCACCGTGATGCCGAAGGCCTGCAGCCACTCGTCCAGCGACTTGGCCAGCACGTCCTGCCGCGTCACCTCGGCCACCTGGGCCAGGTCGACCCAGGGGTTGGGCAGCGCCGGTACCTTGTTTGCCTGCAGGGCCCGGCGGATCATGGTCTCGTCGAAGGCCGAGTGGAAGGCGATCAGCGGCGACTCGCCCACCCAGCCGGCAAAGGCGGTGAGCGCGTCGCGCGGGTCCATGCCGGCGCGCTGGGCGCCGACACCGATGCCATGCAGGAGGATGTTGGATCGATCGACGGCCGTCTGCGGCTGGCGCAACACCACCTCGAAGCTGTCGCTCAGGTCGATGCTCGGGCGGCCCTCCTCAGGCACCTGCAGCGCAAGCGCGGCAATGGCGAGCAGCCGGTCGCGGGAGGCGTCCAGGCCGCTGGCCTCGACGTCCAGGACGACCCAGCGTCGCTCGTTCAGGCGCGGTGCGCGCCGAGCCCACGGCCACCAGCTCATCGCTGGTAGTCCAGTTCGATGCGCTGCTGCAGCCGCCGCGCGACGTGCATGGCCTCCTTCAGCATGCGGCGGTCGATGTCGTTGAGCGTGTCGACGTCGATGAGGTTCGCGTCCTCCGCCGCCGCGACAGCGCCGCTGGCCGCGTCCTGGGTCAGCTGCACCTGCAGGCGCAGAGACTGCAGGAACTCGAATGCGGTGACCCAGGCCTGGGCCTCCTGCGGCTCGATGCCGGTGTGCCGGGCAAAGCCCTCCAGGCGGGCGCGCGTCGCCGTCTCCGGGATGCCGTGCGCCAGCGCGTACAGGCGCGCCGCGTCCACGAAGATCGCCGTGCCCTGCAGCTTGAGGTCGATGAGGTGGCGGCCGTCTTCCTCGCGGGTGTCCAGCGCGCCGCGCCAGTTCAGGGGCGGGCGCCGCGTGAGGGCATTCAGGGCCAGCTGCTTCATGAACCGCGGCAGGCTGGAGGCGCCGCGGGTGATCAACGTGCGCAGCGGCCCAGCCAGCGCTTCGTTTCCGGCCACCCCGCGCAGGTCGAAGTAGATGCTGGCGCTGAGCAGGTCCTCGGGCGCGCCGTGTTCCATCCAGCTCTCGAAGCGCGATGCCCACTCCGCCGGCGTCAGGCAGCACTGCGGGTTGGAGGCCATCACGTTGCCCTTGCACAGCGGGTAGCCGCAGAAGTCGAGCCCTTCGTTCACCTCGCGCGCGAAGGCGAGCCAGGCGGGCCGGTCGCGTTCGGCGTCGTCGCTTTCGAAGACGAGGCCGTTGTCCTGGTCGGTGGAGATGGTCTGCTCGCCCCGCCCTTCGGAGCCGAAGGCGAGCCAGCAAGCCCGGCGCAGGTCCACCCCGCGGCGGGTGGCCACCTGTTCCACCAGCTGCGCGGCGAGGACGTCGTTGAGGTGGCTGATCAGCTCGGTGAGCTGCCGTGCATGCACGCCCTGGCCAAGCAGGTTGCGGGCGAAGCGGTGGATCGACCCGGCCTGCGCGCGCAGGGTCTCCAGGTCGCGCGCGGCGCGGATCGAGGTGCTCACCTGCTTGAGCGAGAGGCGCTGCAGCGCGAACAGGTCTCGCTCGGACACGATGCTGACGATGCGCCCGCCTTCGACGATGGGCACGTGGCGCACACCCCGGCGCGACATCAGCAGAGCCGCGTCCTGCGCCGTCTGCTGCGTCGTCAGTGTGAAGATCGGTGAGGTCATGACCTCGCTGATGGGTGTGGACAGCGGCCGCTGCGGCAGCGTGACACGGCCGAGCACGTCGTGCCGCGTCAGGATGCCGAGCGCGCCGCCGTCCGCGCCGGTGACCAGGACCGAGCCGATGCGCCGCTCGTGCATCAGCGTCAGCGCCTGCAGCAGCGGCGCCGTCGGCGGCACGCTGGCCGGCGCGCGCCTGGGCAGCGTGCCCAGGCTGGCCTCGAGCGACTGCTCGGCCAGCGTCTGCGAGGCGTAGTTCGCCTGCACCGCGCGGCGCGACAGGTCCAGCAGCTTGGCCACACGGTGGTTCAGGAAATCGCCGAAGGCCGCACTCGAGGCGGCCAGCTCGTGCATCTCGCCGGCCGGCAGGAGCAGGCAGAAGGTGTCGTCCTCGGCCGTGTAGGTGGCCGTCACCGGGTGGCGCCCCAGGGCGGCCCCCACCGGGAACAGGTCGCCGGCTTCGTAGTCGAAGCCGCCCGCCGTGTCGGCCAGCCCCTGCTTGCCCGTGACGCCGCCCTTGCGCACGAAGTAGAGGTGCTCGACAGCGCCCATCTCGGGCGCCAACACCGTCTCGCCCGGCGCGAAGTAGGCCTGCCGCGAGCGCGTGATGAAGCGGTCAACATGCTCCGGTGCCATCTGCGAGAAGGGCGGGTGGGCGGCCAGTTCCTGCCGCAGGTTCTGCAGCAGGCTGGTCGAGGGCGAGGTGGCCGTGGGGCCGGGCAGAGGCTTGGTCGTCTGGTTCATGGCCACACGCTGGTTGCGCGAACGAGCTTCGATGCTAGGACCGGGTGACGTGCTCCAGACCGCACTCAGATCAAGCTTCGGGCGAGTTCTCGGCGGCGCCGGGCTAGGGTAAGACCTATCCGCGGTCTGGCGCGGAGCGCCGCCAACGTCGGAAAATACGGCACCCATCGCCCACCCACTGATTGCCGCCACCCATGCTCCTGGCCTTGAACGCTGTCCAAGTCATCCTGTACGTCGCTTTGCTGGCGCTGGCAGGTCAGGGTGTTCTCCACGTGCTCGCCGGCGCCAAGCGCGAGCAGAACGTCTTCTACACGCTGCTGCGCGTCATCTCCAAGCCCTTCACGGTACCGGTGCGCAAGATCACGCCGCGCCAGGTGGCAGACCGGCACGTGCCGGTGGTCACCTTCTTGCTGCTGCTGATCCTCTATGCCATCGTGACTTTCGAGCGAGCCGACCTGTGCGTCACCGCGCAGATGATTGGCCAGCCGGGGTGCCGATGAACCGCTTCGACTACCTCTGGCACAAGCTGCGCGCGATGACGCTGCTCGTCTTCGGCCGCGCCGAGGCCGCGCTGCGGGTGTTCGACGAGATGCTGCGGCGCTGGCCCGCCGACCGCTATGTGCTGGCCAGCCGTGCCCACCTGCTGGCGCAGGCCGGCCGCACGCCGGAGGCGCTTGCGGCCTCCGAGTTGCTGGTGCAAAGCGCGCCGCAGGACGGGCACGGTTGGTTCAACCACGCCTTTCTCCTGGAGACCGCCGGCCGCTACGAAGAGGCGCTGGAGGCCTTCCAGCACGCCACGACGTTGAGCCCCTTGCTGGACCGGGCTTGGTATGGCATGGGCCTGGTGCTCATCCGCCTGCAGCGCTTCGACGAGGCGGTCGTGGCGCTCAAGCGCAACACCGAGTTGCAGCCGATGAGCCCCTACGGCTGGTACCAGCTGGCGCGCGTGCACATCGACCGCCAGCAGCCCGACGAGGCGAAGAAGATCATCCGCCATCTCAAGGGTTTCGAGCCCAAGGTGGCGGCGCAGCTCGAACGCGAGACCGGCTTGCAGGTCGGCGAACCGGCGCACTGACGGCCGCGCTGGCCCGGCCGCGGGCCGGCCGTTTGCTGTGCGGGCACAACGTTTGCGGGTTAACTCGGGGGGTGGCTTGTCCGGAGGGACGGGGCTACGTCAGAGACCCGTAAGGCCGGAAAGCAAACCTGTCGGCCAGTCCATCGCGAGGGCGCGAGTTCGGCTGCGTGCTCAGGCGCGCCGCGGGTTCGCAGCGGGGGACAAGGGCATCCCACACCGCCCGTGACAGGGCCCATTCGAGACAATGAAAGGGGTACAGGCTATGCAGGTGAGTGAGAACCACCAGCGCTACTGGCAGAAGAACCTGAGGATCACGGCGATCCTTTTGGGCATCTGGTTCGTGGTGACCTTCGTCGTCGGCTTCTTCGCCCGCGACCTGAACTTCAACTTTTTTGGCTGGCCGTTCAGCTTCTGGGTGGGCGCCCAAGGGTCGCTGGTCGTGTACGTGGTCATCATCGCCTACTACGCCTGGTACATGAACAAGCTCGACCAGGAACACGGCGTCGCCGAGGAGGAATGACATGGCTGGCTTGAGTTTTGAAGCCCAATCGGGTGTCTCCAACAAGGAGGCCAATGAGGCCTTCAAGAAGGGGCTGAACAAGATCTACGGCTGGTACACCGGGGGCTTCATCGCCTTCGTGATCGTGCTGGCCATTGCCGAGCAGATGGGCCTGTCCCGCGGTGCCATCGGCATCGTGTTCCTGCTCGCCACCGTGGCGCTGTATGCCGGCATCGGCATCATGAGCCGCACCAACGACGCGGCCGAATACTACGTGGCCGGGCGCCGCGTGCCCGCCATCTACAACGGCATGGCGACGGGCGCCGACTGGATGAGCGCGGCGTCGTTCATCGCCATGGCCGGCACGCTGTACCTCACGGGTTACGGCGGCCTCGCCTTCATCATGGGCTGGACCGGCGGCTACGTGCTGGTGGCGCTGTTTCTGGCGCCTTACCTGCGCAAGTTCGGCCAGTTCACGATCCCCGACTTCCTCGGGGCGCGCTATGAAGGCAACGCGGCCCGCTTCGTCGGCATCTTGATCGCGATCCTCGTGTCGTTCGTGTACGTGGTGGCGCAGATCTACGGCGTCGGCCTCATCACGACGCGCCTGTCGGGCCTCGCGTTCGAGATCGGCATCTTCGTGGGCCTGGGCGGCATCCTGGTGTGCTCGTTCCTCGGCGGCATGCGCGCAGTGACCTGGACCCAGGTGGCCCAGTACATCATCCTGATCATCGCCTACCTGATCCCGTTGGTGTGGCTCTCGGTCAAGCAGACCGGTGTGCCGGTGCCGCAGCTGATCTACGGCTCGCAGCTCGAGAAGGTGACGGCCAAGGAGAAGCTGCTCCTCGACGACCCGAAGGAGAAGGAAGTCATCGCCGTCTTCAAGGCGCGCTCCGACGAGTTCGCGGCCAAGCTGAAGGACGTGCCGGCGGCGCTCGCTGCCGACCGCGCTGCGGCCCAGAAGAAGGTCGACGACCTGAAGGCCGCCAGCGCCCCGCTCGCCGAGGTGCAGGTCGCCGAGAAGGCGCTGGCCGCGGTGCCCAAGGACGCCGCGGCTGCGAAGACGGCATGGACGGCCGCCAAGGCCGCAGCCGACGCCCGTACGGCGCCGCTGGCAGGCATGCCCCGTCATGAGCAGGCTTACGCCGGCGACCCGAACGGCACCGACGCGCAGAAGAAGGCCTTCGACACGTCGCGTCGCAACTTCCTCGCCCTGGTGTTCTGCCTGATGGTGGGCACGGCCGCGCTGCCGCACATCCTGATGCGCTACTACACCACGCCGTCGGTGAAGGAGGCGCGGGAGTCGGTGACCTGGTCGCTGTTCTTCATCTTCCTGCTGTACTTCTCGGCGCCGGCTCTTGCGGTGCTGGTCAAGTACGAGGTGTTCAACGTGATGGTGGGCACACCGTTCGACAAGCTTCCTGCCTGGGTGGGGGCCTGGGCCAAGGTCGACCCGGCGCTCCTGTCGGTGTCTGACGTCAACAAGGACGGCATCTTCCAACTCGGCGAAATGCGCATCGGTAGCGACATCATCGTGCTCGCCACGCCGGAGATCGGGGGCTTGCCCTACGTGATCTCGGGCATGGTGGCTGCGGGTGGCCTGGCTGCTGCGCTGTCCACTGCGGACGGCCTGCTGCTGACGATCGCCAACGCCTTGAGCCACGACCTCTACTACAAGATGATCGACCCGAACGCTCCCACGTCGCGGCGCGTGATGATGTCGAAGGTCCTTCTGTTGGTGGTGGCCTTGCTGGCGGCCTACGTCGCCTCGTTGAAGGTGGCCGACATCCTGTTCCTGGTGTCCGCCGCGTTCTCGCTGGCTGCGGCGGGCTTCTTCCCGGCACTGGTGCTCGGCATCTTCTGGAAGCGCGCCAACAAGTGGGGGGCCGTGCTCGGCATGTTGGCCGGGGTGATCGTCACCTTCTACTACATGGCGACCACGCAGGTCTGGATGCGCGGCCTCTTCGGCGTCACCTCCTCGGTGGCCGACAACACCTGGTGGGGCATCCTGCCGATCTCGGCTGGCATCTTCGGCGTGCCGCTGGGCTTTGCCGTGATCATCATCGTCAGCCTGCTGACGCCCGCACCCAAGCGCGAGATCCAGGAACTGATCGAGCATGTGCGCTACCCGAACCTGAAGCCGGCTCGCTGATGCCGAGCTGATCCGCCCGCGAGGGCGGCAGGTCAAGGCGGCCCCTGGGGTGACCCAGGGGCCGTTTCCGTTGGCTCGGCTATACTCCGCAGCTTTTCCACCTTGCCGCACCTGCTCCATCGACGCGGCCGTTCATCGGCCACGCAGGGCGGCTTCCGAAGGGCCTCCACACCGAAGGCCCCCTACGGAATCCACAAGGAGAATCCATGCGTCACTACGAGATCGTGCTCTTGATCCACCCGGATCAGAGCGAGCAGGTTCCGGCCATGCTGGAACGCTACAAGACCAGCATTGCCGCCGCCGGCGGCAAGGTGCACCGGGTCGAGGACTGGGGGCGGCGCCAGCTGGCCTACATGATCCAGAAGCTCGCCAAGGCGCACTACCTGTGCCTGAACATCGAGTGCAGCAACGAGACGCTGATCGAGCTCGAGACGGGCTTCCGCTTCAACGACGCCGTGCTGCGCCACCTCACCGTGGCCAAGGTCAAGGCCGAGACCACGCCTTCGATCATGATGAAGGCCGTCGAGCGCGAGGAAGCGCGCAAGGAACGCCAGCAGGAGGCCACCGCCGCCTGACCGCGGCGGCCGGTGCCCGTTGCATCCGCGCCGCGCGGCTGAGCACATGGCGGCTCCAACCGCCGAAGGAAGCGCCGCATGAACCGCTTCCTGCTCAGTGCGACGCTGGTGCAGCGTTCGGCGCTGCGCTACACCCCGGCCGGCCTGCCGGCCCTGGACTTGAGCCTCAGGCACGAGTCCACGGTCAGCGAGGACGGTTTGCCCCGCAAGGTCTCGATGGAGATGCGCGCGGTGGCGATCGGGGCGGTGACGCAAGCGTTGACGGCGCTGGTGCTGGGGCAGGGCGGCACGTTCGCCGGCTTCATCACCAGCACACGCAACGGGCGCGGCCTGCTGTTCCATATCACATCGGCCGAACCCTTGAGCGAGCCGCCCGTGGCGGTTGCCGCAGCCGACTGAACCCGACAACGATCCGTACAACCTCTTTCAGGAGCCCGACATGCCCCCACCCCGTGGCAAAGGCCGATTTGGCAAAGACAACAAGCGCCCCAAGCGCAACTCGCAATCGCTGCTGTTCCGCCGCAAGCGCTTCTGCCGCTTCACGGTGGCCAAGGTCGAGGAGATCGACTACAAGGACATCGACGTGCTGCGCGACTTCATCAGCGAGAACGGCAAGATCACGCCGGCCCGTCTGACCGGCACGCGCGCGTACTACCAGCGTCAGCTCACCACGGCGATCAAGCGCGCCCGCTACCTGGCGATGCTGCCGTACTCCGACCAGCACAAGGTCTGAGCGCAAGCCTCTCGGAGAACCCCATGCAAATCATTCTTCTCGAGAAGGTCGGCAAGCTCGGCAACCTGGGCGATGTCGTCAAGGTCAAGGACGGCTTCGCCCGCAACTACCTGATCCCCACCAAGCTGGCGCGCCGCGCCACCGAGGCGGCAATCAAGGAGTTCGAGACCAAGCGTGCCGACCTCGAAAAGGCCGCCCAGGCCAAGCTCGACGCCGCCAAGTCGCTGGGAGAGCAACTGTCGGGCAAGACCGTTCGCATCGTGCAGAAGGCCGGCGTCGACGGCCGGCTGTTCGGCTCGGTCACCAACTTCGACATCGCCGAGGGCCTCGGCAAGCTGGGCCTTGCAGTGCAGAAGGCGCAGGTGCGTTTGCCCAACGGGCCGCTCAAGACCGTGGGCGAGCACGTGGTCACGGTGGCGCCGCACGGCGACGTGGTGGCCGAGGTCACGGTGCAGGTGGTGGCTCAGGTCGACTGACCCATTTCTCATCTGCCGCAATGTGAAAGGCCGGCTCTGCCGGCCTTTCGTCTTTCCCGGCTTTGAGTTATCCCGACCCGGCCACAGGTAGTCCCCGGAGTTGCCCACATTGCGGTCCACCGCTGCGCTCGCTTTCCCGAATGCGAGCGGGGTCCAGACTGCCGACGATTCACTCCACGATGAGCACTTCGTACGACACCCACGGCGCCGAACCCCGGGCCGCCGCTCCGCGCGACGACGACATCGCGCGACTGCGCGTACCTCCCCACTCCGTGGAGGGGGAGCAGAGCGTGCTCGGCGGCCTGTTGCTCGACAACCTGGCCTGGGACCGTGCCGCCGACCTGCTGACCGAGACCGACTTCTACCGCTTCGAGCACCGCCTCATCTATGGCGCCATCGCCGCGCTCGTGCAGGCGGGCAAGCCGGCCGATGTCATCACCGTCTTCGAGCGCCTGCAGGGCCTGGGGAAGGCCGAGGACTGCGGCGGCCTCGCCTACCTGAACGCGCTTGCGCAGAGTGTGCCGAGCGCCGCCAACATGCGGCGTTATGCGGAGATCGTGCGCGAGCGCGCCATCCTGCGCAAGCTGATCGCCGCCAGCGACGAGATCGCCACCGCCGCGTTCAACCCGCAGGGCCGCGCGGTGCCACAGGTGCTCGACGAGGCTGAGGCCAAGATCCTCAAGATCGGCGAGGAGGGTTCGCGCCAGCGCTCGGGATTCCAGAGCATCGACAAGCTGGTCATCGCACTCATGGACCGCGTCAATGAGCTGCACGACAACGGCGCCGAGGACGTGACCGGCGTGCGCACCGGCTACTTCGACCTCGACCGTTTGACGGCCGGGTTGCAGAAGGGCGACCTCCTCGTGCTTGCGGCGCGCCCGTCGATGGGCAAGACGGCGTTCGCGCTCAACATCGCCGAGAACGTGGCGGTGAAGGAAGAGCTGCCCGTGCTGGTGTTCTCGATGGAAATGGGGGCGTCGCAACTGGCCTTGCGCATGGTGGGCAGCATTGGGCGCATCAACCAGCAGAACCTCCGCACGGGCCGCCTGGCCGACGACGAATGGGGTCGGCTGGCAGAGGCCGTGGACCGGCTGTCGAAGTCGCAGGTCTTCATCGACGAGACCCCCGCTCTCACGGTGGCCGAGTTGCGCGCGCGGGCGCGCCGCATGGCGCGCCAGTTCGGGGGCACCCTCGGGCTCATCTGCATCGACTACCTGCAGCTGATGAGCGGCAATGGCGGCAGCGACGAGAACCGGGCCACCGAGCTCGGCGAGATCTCGCGCGGCCTGAAGGCGCTGGCCAAGGAGCTGCAGTGCCCGGTGATGGCGCTGTCGCAGCTCAACCGCAGCGTCGAGAGCCGCAACGACAAGCGCCCGATGATGAGCGACCTGCGCGAGTCGGGCGCCATCGAACAGGACGCCGACGTCATCATGTTCATCTACCGCGACGAGTACTACACCAAGGACGCCTGCAAGGAGCCCGGGGTCGCGGAGATCATCATCGCCAAGCAGCGCAATGGCCCGGTGGACACGGTGAAGCTGACCTTCCTGAGGACGCTGACGCGCTTCGAGAACCGGGCACCCGAGGGCGGCGAGTACTGACGGGCGCCCAGGACGGCGCCAGGGCGCGCGCAGCGCCGGGCGCGCCTCTTGTCAGGGTTGCGGTAACTGTATAAATTCCCAGTATGCCGCCGCCCCTCCGATCCGACGCCCCCGCGGCCGCTCTCGTCTTCGCGCCGCGCTCGGCCGCCAAGGGGCGCGGCACCGTGTGGGCCATCGAACACCGCTTCACCAGCGAGGCCCA
The DNA here is from genome assembly GCA_022842825.1 of Rubrivivax sp. Taxonomy (GTDB): domain Bacteria; phylum Pseudomonadota; class Gammaproteobacteria; order Burkholderiales; family Burkholderiaceae_C; genus Rubrivivax. The sequence continues at coordinate 23,516 of JALHOU010000009.1, read as the reverse complement.
CGAGGCGTTCGACGACGGCTGGGGCACGCTGGAGCAGGCGGCCCAGGAGGAGTCGCTCGGCATCGAGACGCAGGTGATCGAAGAGCGCGTCAAGTCCATCCTCGCGGGCAACGACTCGCCGGACATCGGCTTCGACCTCTCCATCAACCCCTACCGCGGCTGCGAGCACGGCTGCGTCTACTGCTATGCCCGGCCGACGCACAGCTACCTCAACCTCTCGCCCGGCCTCGACTTCGAGGCACGCATCGTGGCCAAGGTCAACGCCGCCGAGCGGCTGCGCGAGGCGCTGTGCGCGCCGGGCTATGCGCCGCTGCTGCTGAACATCGGCTCGGCCACCGACGCCTACCAGCCGGCCGAGCGGCGCCTGCGTATCACGCGCTCGGTGCTCGAGGTGCTCGCCGAGGCGAACCACCCCTTCTCGCTCATCACCAAGTCGAGCCTCGTCGAGCGCGATCTCGATCTCATCGCGCCGATGGCCGAGAAGGGCCTGGCCGCCGTCTACGTCTCGATCACCACGCTCGACGCCGAGTTGGCGCGCAAGCTCGAGCCGCGCGCCGCCGCGCCGCACCGGCGCCTGCGCACGCTGCAGACGCTGGCGCGGGCCGGCGTGCCCGTGGGCGTGAGCGTCTCGCCGCTGATTCCCTTCGTCAACGAACCCGAGCTCGAGCGCGTGCTCGAGGCGGCGCGCGACGCCGGTGCCAGCAACGCCTTCAGCATCGTGCTGCGCCTGCCGTGGGAGGTGAACCCGATCTTCCAGCAGTGGCTGCAGCAGCACCTGCCCGAGCGCGCCGCGCGCGTCATGGCGCGCGTGCGCGAGATGCGCGCAGGCAAGGACAACGATGCGCGCTTCGGCTCGCGCATGACAGGGCAGGGGCTGTGGGCGCAACTCGTGCGTCAGCGCTTCGAGAAGGCCTGCGTCCGCCTGGGCCTGAACCGGGTGCGCCACGAACTCGACCTGACGCAGTTCAGGCCGCCCGAGCCGAACCCGGCGCAGGGGCGGCTCTTCTAGCGAGTGAGCGCGTCGGCTCGGACCATCAGCCAGCCCGCAAGACGGCTCG
>JALHOU010000009.1:0-22358 GCA_022842825.1 Rubrivivax sp. | reverse complement strand
CGCAAGACGGCTCGTCGTGCGCCGAGCTACTTGAAGAGGTCCTTCACGCGGTCAGTCCAACTCTTCGCGTTGGGCGAGTGCCGCTCACCGGCCTTGCGGAAGCTCTCGTCGAGCTCCTTCATCAGCTTCTTCTGGTGCTCCGTGAGCTTGACCGGCGTTTCCACGGTCACGTGGCAGTACAGGTCGCCGGGGTAGCTCGAGCGCAGGCCCTTGATGCCCTTGCCGCGCAGGCGGAAGGTCTTGCCGTGCTGCGTGCCTTCGGGCAGCTCGATCTCGGCCTTGCTGCCGCCGAGCACCGGCACCTCAATGCCGCCACCGAGCGCCGCGGTCGTGAGACCCACCGGCACCGTGCAGTGCAGGTCGTCGCCGTCGCGCTCGAAGATCTCGTGCTGCTTGACCCGGATCTCGATGTACAGGTCGCCCGGCGGGCCGCCGTTGGTGCCCGGCTCGCCGTTGTTGGCCGAGCGGATGCGCATGCCTTCGTTGATGCCGGCGGGGATCTTCACCTCCAGCGTCTTCTGCTTCTTGATCTTGCCCGCCCCGTGGCAGGCGGGGCAGGGCTCGGGGATCACCTTGCCGCTGCCGCGGCACTGCGGGCAGGTCTGCTGGATGCTGAAGAAGCCCTGGCGCAGGTGCACGGTGCCGGTGCCGTTGCAGGTGCCGCAGGTCTTGGCGCTCGTGCCGGGCTTGGCGCCGCTGCCCTTGCAGGTGTCGCAGTTCTCCCAGGTCGGCACGCGGATCTGCGTCTCCTTGCCGAAGGCCGCCTCCTCGAGCGAGATCTCCATCGCATACGAGAGATCGCTGCCGCGATAGACCTGCTGGCCGCCGGCGCGCCGGCCCCCGGCCCCGGCGGCGCCGCCGCCGAAGATGTCGCCGAAGATGTCGCCGAATGCCTCGGCGAAGCCGCCGAAGCCCTCGGGACCCGCGCCGCCCCGGCCCATGCCGCCCATGTTGGGGTCGACGCCGGCGTGGCCGTACTGGTCGTAGGCCGCGCGCTTGCCCGTGTCGGAGAGCATCTCGTAGGCTTCCTTGGCCTCCTTGAACTTCTCTTCGGCCTTCTTCGCATCGTCACCCTGGTTGCGGTCCGGGTGGTGCTTCATGGCCAGCTTGCGGTAGGCCTTCTTGATGTCCTCGTCGGTGGCGTTCTTCGGCACGCCGAGGACGTCGTAGTAGTCGCGCTTTGCTGCCATGGAAAATTCGGTGCTCCATCTGCGGGAACGCCGCGATGAGAGACAGGCGTCAGCCCGGCGTCTCGATCGCGGCGAGGAGGAACGGCCGGCCCGTTCGCAGGGCCCGGCCGGTCGGCACTAGCCCTTCTTGACTTCCTTGAAGTCGGCGTCGACCACGTTGTCGTCGGCCGGCTTGGCCGACTTGGGCGCTTCGCCAGCGCCGGCACCGCCCGGCGCCGCGCCAGCCGCCGCACCGGCCGCGGCCTGCGCTGCCTGCGCGTCGGCGTAGATCTTCTCGCCGAGCTTCTGGCTGGCCTTCATCAGCTCCTCGGTCTTCGCCTCGATCACGTCCTTGTCGTCGCCCTTGAGCGCCTCTTCGGCTTCCTTCAGCGCGGCCTGGATCTTGTCCTTCTCGCCGGCGTCGAGCTTGTCGCCGTGCTCGGCGAGGCTCTTCTTCACCGAGTGGATCATGGCGTCGGCCTGGTTGCGCGCCGTCACGAGCTCGAGCTTCTTCTTGTCCTCGGTCGCGTTGGCCTCGGCGTCCTTGACCATCTTCTCGATCTCGGCCTCGGTCAGGCCCGAGTTCGCCTTGATGGTGATCTTGTTCTCCTTGCCGGTGGCCTTGTCCTTGGCGCCCACGTGCAGGATGCCGTTCGCGTCGATGTCGAAGGTCACCTCGATCTGCGGCATGCCGCGCGGCGAGGGCGGGATGCCCTCGAGGTTGAACTCGCCCAGGCTCTTGTTGCCCGAGGCCATCTCGCGCTCACCCTGGTAGACCTTGATCGTCACCGCCGGCTGGTTGTCGTCGGCCGTGCTGAACACCTGGCTGAACTTGGTCGGGATGGTCGTGTTCTTCTTGATCATCTTGGTCATCACGCCGCCCAGCGTCTCGATGCCGAGGCTCAGGGGCGTCACGTCCAGCAGAAGCACGTCCTTGCGGTCGCCACTGAGCACCTGGCCCTGGATGGCCGCGCCCACCGCCACGGCCTCGTCGGGGTTGACGTCCTTGCGCGGTTCCTTGCCGAAGAACTCCTTGACCTTGTCCTGCACCTTGGGCATGCGCGTCATGCCTCCCACGAGGATGACGTCGTCGATCTCGGTGAGCTTCACGCCGGCATCCTTGACGGCGATGCGGCAGGGCTCGATCGTGCGCTCGATCAACTCGTCGACGAGCGACTCGAGCTTGGCGCGCGTGAGCTTGAGCGTCAGGTGCTTCGGGCCCGAGGCGTCGGCGGTGATGTAGGGCAGGTTGATGTCGGTCTGCGTCGAGTTCGACAGTTCGATCTTCGCCTTCTCGGCGGCTTCCTTCAGCCGCTGCAGGGCCAGCACGTCCTTGCTCAGGTCGACGCCTTGCTCCTTCTTGAACTCGGCAATGATGTAGTCGATGATGCGCTGGTCGAAGTCCTCGCCGCCGAGGAAGGTGTCGCCGTTGGTGGAGAGCACCTCGAACTGCTTCTCGCCATCGACATCGGCGATCTCGATGATCGAGATGTCGAAGGTGCCACCTCCGAGGTCGAACACGGCGATCTTGCGGTCGCCCTTGCCGTGCTTGTCGAGGCCGAAGGCGAGCGCTGCGGCGGTGGGCTCGTTGATGATGCGCTTGACGTCGAGGCCGGCGATGCGCCCGGCGTCCTTGGTGGCCTGGCGTTGGCTGTCGTTGAAGTAGGCCGGCACCGTGATCACGGCCTCGGTCACTTCCTCGCCGAGATAGTCCTCGGCTGTCTTCTTCATCTTGCGCAGCACCTCGGCGCTCACCTGGGGCGGCGCGATCTTCTTGCCGCGCACCTCCACCCAGGCGTCGCCGTTGTCGGCGGCGGCGATCTTGTAGGGCATCAGGTCGATGTCCTTCTGCACTTCCTTCTCGGTGAACTTGCGGCCGATCAGGCGCTTCACCGCATAGAGCGTGTTGCGCGGGTTGGTCACGGCCTGGCGCTTGCCCGAGGCGCCGACGAGCACCTCGCCGTCCTCCTGGTAGGCGACGATGGACGGCGTCGTGCGCGCGCCCTCGCTGTTCTCGATGACCTTGGTGGAGTTGCCCTCCATGATGGCCACGCACGAGTTCGTGGTGCCGAGGTCGATGCCGATGATCTTGGCCATGATTCGATGTGCTCCTGGGGGATCCTGGACGAGGTTCCGGGTTGTCTTCGAGTTGTGGATAACTTCGCCGCTTTCAAGGGCGCGGGCGAGTCCGATTCGCGCGGCCCGGGCGGGTATGGGCTACTTGGGCGCCGAAACCGTCACGAGGGCCGGGCGCAGCACGCGCTCGTTGATCAGGTAGCCCTTCTGCAGGACCGCGACGACGGTATTCGGCTCCTGCTCGGCCGGCACCACGCTGATGGCCTGGTGCTGGTGCGGGTCGAACTTCGTGCCGGCCGGCGGCGACACCTGGACGACCTTGTTGCGCTCCAGCGCACTGGCCAACTGGCGCAGCGTGACATGCACGCCCTCGAGGAGCTGCTCGTTGCTGGCGTTGGGCAGGGCGATGGCCGCCTCGAGGCTGTCCTTCACGGGCAGCAGGCTCTCGGCAAAGGCCTCGATGGCGAACTTGCGCGCCTTGGCCATGTCTTCATCGGCGCGGCGGCGGATGTTCTCCGCCTCGGCCTTGGCGCGCAGGTAGGCGTCGGACACTTCGGTATGCCTGGCCTTGAGATCGGCAAGCTCCTGCTCTAGACCGGCAGCGCCGGGAGGCATGCCGTTGGCCGGCGCTGCGCCAGCGGCCGGCTCCTCGGCCGGCTGCGGACCGGGAGCGGTGTTTTGAGACGGTGCGGTGGGGCTGTCGTTGTTCGGGTTCATGTTCGGGTCGAGCGGGGCCTCTGTGGGACTTGGGGCCACCAGCGGCCGTTTCAAGGGGGCGAAAAGGGGGCATTGTCCCCGCCCGAGCGGCATGAGCGCCGCTGCGGGCCCCGGGCAGCGCGATCAATCCGGCAATTCGTCGGCGCTGGCACTCCAACGCTGCCAGTCCGCGAGGTGACGTCGGTCGCGCTTGGTCGGGCGGCCCTGCTCGATGCTGTGTGCCGGCTCGGGGGCCGCGCGGCGGGCCTCGATGGCCGCCAGGCGGGCGGCCAGGCTCTCGGGCGTCTCGGCATAGAGGGTCTGGGCCACGGTCGCGGGCCCGCGCACGACGCTCAGCGCGACGACATCGACGGTGCGCTCGTCAGGCGCCAGGCGCAGGCGCACCCGGTCGCCGCACTTCAGCTCGCGCGAAGGCTTGGCGGCCTGCCCATTGACCTCGACCCGCCCGCGGTCCGCCGCCTCGGCGGCGAGGCCGCGCGTCTTGAACAGGCGCGCGGCCCACAGCCACTTGTCCAGCCGCACGCGTTCGTCGGCCGGGCCGTCTGCGGCAGCGCGAGCACCCTTCATGCGGGTGGCTCGCCAGACATGGCGATCGGCAATTCGACCGACGCATCGAGTCCGTCGACCTGCCCGCCTCGCGCACGATTGACGAGGTCGATGCTGCCACCCAGCGTGGCCACGATCTCGCGGCAGATCGCCAGGCCCAGGCCCGACCCGGCTTGCGGGCCGCCCGCCGCGAAGGGCAGGAACAACCGCTGGCGCAGCTCTGCGGGGATGCCTGGGCCGTGGTCGGCCACCGTCAGCCTTGCCCGCGCGCCGTCGAGCTGAAGACGCACCGCGAGGTGGGCGCCGCGCGGGCTGTGCTTGATGGCGTTGTGCAGCAGGTTGCGGGTCAGCTCGCGCAGCGCCCATTCATGGCTGCTCACCGGCATCGCGGCCTCGGCCGTTTCGAGCTCGAAGTCCAGTTGCGCCGCGGCCATCAGGGCCGAGAGGTCCAGGGCGACGGCGCGGAGGATGTCCGCCCAGTCCAGCAAGGGCGCGTCACCCTGCTGGCGCAGCTGCTCAACCTTGGCCAGGGCCAGCATCTGGTTGGCCAGCTCGGTGGCGCGCGCCACGGTGTGGTCGATCTCTGCCAGCGCCGTGGCCGCGTCCACGTCGCCCCGCCGGGCCGATTGCACCTGCGCCTTCAACACCGCCAGCGGCGTGCGCAGCTGGTGCGAGGCGTCGCGCACGAAGCGCTTCTGGTGCTCGAGCAGGTGCGCCAGGCGCGCCATGACGCCGTTGGTGGCCTCGACGAGCGGCAGCAGTTCGCGCGGCGCCGCCGCGACCATGGTCTCGGGCAGCGGCGAGAGGTCGGTGGCGGCACGCCCGCGCACGTGCTCGCCGAGCATGCGAACCGGCCGCGTCGCGTGCTGCACCACGAAGACGACGACGAGGGCGATGACGGCGATGAGTGCCGCCTGCTGCGACAGCGTGCGCAAGAGCAGGCTGCGCGCCAGCGACTCGCGCAGCTGCAACGTCTCCGCCACCTGGATGGTGGCCATGCCGTGGCCTTCGGGCCCGGCCACTGGCTGCAGTAGCACGGCCATGCGCACCGGTTCGCCGCGGAATCGCTCGTCGTAGAAGTGCACGAGGGCGGCAAAGGTGTTGGGCGCTTCGCCCGCGGCGCGCGGTGGCGGCAGGTCCTCGAAGCCCGAGACCATCTCGCCGCGGAAGCCGCTCACGCGGTAGTACAGGCGGCTGCGGTTGTCGGCCTCGAAGGCCTCCAGCGCGCTGTAGGGCAGCGACGCCGCGAGCTGCGCCTGCGGCCCGTCGCCCTGCACTTGAAGCTGCTCGCCGATGGCCTTGGCCGAGGCGAGCAGCGTGCGGTCGTAGGCCAGGTTGGCGGCGTCCAGCGCGAAGCCGTAGAGCAGCGCCGCGCCCATGGCCACGATGCCGAGCACGGGCGCCAGCAGGCCGAGCAGCAACTGCCGGCGCAGCGAGGCGCGCGGCGCCGCCGGCCTCATCAACGCGGCGCTCCCGAGGCGGCCGGGCCTGTCGGTGGCGGCGCACCCGCGGCGGGCCCGGGCGCGGAGGTGGCCGCGTCGTCCGGGTCCGCGGCCTTGAGCAGGTAACCCAGGCCGCGCAGCGTCACGAGCGTGGTGCCGCTGGTCGCGAGCTTCTTGCGCAAGCGGTAGGCCACCACCTCGATGGCGTCGGCCTGGACGCCGGCCTGCCCCGTTCCGCCCGGGAACACGAGGTCCGACAGCCGTTCCTTGGCCACCGCATGGCCGGGCCGCGCGAGCAGGGCCCGCAGCAGCGCCGCTTCACGCGTGCTGAGGTCCATCGGCTGCTGGTGCAGGTAGATGGCACCGTTGGCGGCATCCACCGCCAGGCCGCAGAACGTGGCTGCCGCGGACGCCGGCTCGACGGCACCGCCCTGGGCGCCGCGCGCGCGGCGCGCCAAGGCGCGCACGCGCGCCTCGAGCTCGTCGAGGTCGAAGGGCTTGGCCAGGTAGTCGTCGGCCCCGGTGTTGAGGCCGAGAATGCGGTCGCCGACCGTGCCTCGCGCGGTGAGGATGATCACCGGTGTCTGCAGGCCCGCCGCACGCGCCGCGCTCAGCACCTGCAGGCCGTCCTGGCCGGGCAGGCTCAGGTCGAGCAGCACGACATCGGGCACCGTGGCCAGCCAGCGGTCGAGCGCGCGCACGCCGTCGCCGCAGCACACCACCTGCATGCCGCGTCGTTCGAAACTGCGCGCGAGCGTGGTCTGCATCGCGGCGTTGTCTTCGATCAGCAGCAGCTTCATCGTGGGGATGGCGGCGATTATCGGCCGCCCAGACAGGCAGGCGGGCCGCGAGGCACACCTCCTGGTTCAGCGCCCGAGCGGCCGCGACGATTCGCCTTCGGGATTCCCCGTAGGTGTTCGACAGCCAACTGACAGCGCCTTGCGCCACCATCCCTGCCTTCACGGCAGCCGTGCGACCGGATGCGCGCGGTGCCCCGGCCCCTTCGTTCAGGAGACAACCGACATGCGTCGCGATACCTTCCTCAAGTCCCTCGCCGCCTTGGCGGCCACCGGCGCGCTGCCCCTGTCGGCGCAGGCCGCAGCCAACCTCAAGATGATGATCCCGGCCAACCCCGGCGGCGGCTGGGACAGCACCGGCCGCGCGCTCGGCAAGGCGCTGCAGGAGGCCGGTGCGGCCAGCGCCGTCACCTACGAGAACAAGGGCGGCGCGGCGGGCGCCATCGGCCTGGCGCAGTTCGTCAATGCGGCCAAGGGCGACCCGAACGCGCTCATCATGATGGGCCAGGTGATGATCGGCGGCATCATCACCGGCAAGCCGCCGGTGAACATCACGCAGTGCACGCCGATCGCGCGCCTGACCAGTGAGTACACCGCCTTCGTGCTGCCGGCGCAAAGCCCGCTGAAGACGATGAAGGACATCGTCGACCAGATGAAGAAGGACCCGGCGAGCGTGAAGTGGGGCGGCGGTTCGCGCGGCTCCACCGAGCACGTGACGATCGCGATGATCGCGCGCGAGACCGGGGTTGATGCGGCCAAGATCAACTACGTGCCTTTCCGCGGCGGTGGTGAGGCCACGGCGGCCATCCTCGGCAACAACGTCACCGTCGGTGCCAGCGGCTACAGCGAGTTCCAGCAGTACATCGAGAGCGGCAAGATGCGCGCCGTGGCGATGGCGAGCCCGGCGCGCCAGAAGGGCATCAACGTGCCGACGCTGAAGGAGCTGGGCATCAACGTCGAGTTGGGCAACTGGCGCGGCGTGTACGGCGCGCCGGGCATCAGCGACGCGCAGCGCAAGGCGCTTACCGACATGGTCGTCAAGGCCACCAAGACCAAGAGCTGGACCGAGGCGCTGGACAAGAACAACTGGACGCCGGCGCTGATGACGGGCAAGGAGTTCGACGAGTTCGTCGACCGCGAGTTTGCGACCTTGCGCGCGACCATGTTCAAGGCCGGCATGCTCTGAAGCATCGGGCTTGCCTGACATGGCGGCATCGCGCTTGCACCAGACGTTGATCGGCCTGGCCGCCCTCGGCCTGGGCGCGGGGCTGGCCGTCGGCGCCGCCACGATTCCCGCCCAGGCCGGCTATGCCGGTGTCGGGCCCAATTTCCTGCCCTGGGTGGTGGCGGCGGTGCTGGGCGGCTGCGGTGTCTGGCTGACGGTCGACGCGCGCCGCCCGGGTGGCTGGCGCGACATGGAGGCACCCTCCGGCGCGCCGCAGGGTGATTGGGCGGCGCTGGGCTGGGTGGCCGCGGGCATCGTGGCCAATGCGCTGCTTCTCACGACCATCGGCTTCGTGCTCGCTTGCACGCTGTGCTTCATGCTTGCCGTGCGAGGGCTGCGGGGCGCCGAGGGCAAGCCGCACGGCGGCGCGCGCGGGCTCGCTCTGGACTTCGTCACGGGCTTCCTGATCGCCGGCCCGGCCTACTGGGTGTTCACCAAGCTTCTGGGCATCAATCTGCCGGGGCTCACCAGCACCGGCTGGATCTGAGGACTGGGGCGCGCGATGGACATCTGGTCGCAGTTGCTTGCCGGCTTTGCCACCGCGGCGACGCCGATCAACCTGCTGTGGGCCTTCGTCGGCTGCGCGCTCGGTACCGCCATCGGGGTGCTGCCGGGACTCGGGCCGGCGGTGACGGTGGCCATGCTGCTGCCTATCACGGCGCAGGTGGAGCCGACGGCGAGCATGATCTTCTTTGCCGGCATCTACTACGGCGCCATGTACGGCGGCAGCACCACGTCGATCCTGCTCAACACGCCCGGCGAAACGGGCACGATGGTCACCGCGCTTGAGGGCTTCAAGATGGCCAAGAGCGGCCGCGCCGGCGCAGCGCTCGCCACCTCGGCCATCGGTTCGTTCGTTGCCGGCACCATCGCCACCGTGCTGGTGACGCTGTTCGCGCCTTTCGTGGCCACGCACGCGGTAAAGCTCGGGCCGCCCGAGTACTTCATGCTCATGCTGCTGGCCTTCACGACCGTGAGCGCGGTGCTCGGCAAGAGCACGCTGCGCGGCATCACCGCGCTCTTCATCGGGCTGGCGGTGGGGCTTGTCGGCCTGGACCAGATCACCGGGCAGGTGCGCTACACGGGCGGTATTCCCGAGTTCATGGACGGCATCGAGGTGGTGCTGGTCGCCGTCGGGCTCTTCGCGGTGGGCGAATGCTTGTACACCGCCGTCTACGAGGGTCGCTCGACCGCGCAGATGAACTCGATGAACCGCGTGCACATGACGCGCGATCAGTGGCGTCGCTCCTGGCCGGCGTGGCTGCGCGGCACGGCGCTCGGCTTTCCGTTCGGCACCATTCCGGCCGGGGGCACCGAGATCCCGACCTTTCTCTCCTACGGGGTCGAACGCAAGCTGAGCAAGCACCCGGAGGAGTTCGGCACCACCGGGGCCATCGAGGGGGTGGCCGGGCCGGAGGCGGCCAACAACGCCGCCGTGACGGCCACGCTGGTGCCGCTGTTGACGCTCGGCATCCCGACGAGCGTGACGGCGGCGATCCTGCTCTCGGCGCTGCAGAACTACGGCATCAACGCCGGCCCGCAACTGTTCCAGACGAGTTCGGCCCTGGTGTGGGCGCTCATCGCCTCGCTGTACATCGGCAACGTCATGCTGCTGGTGCTCAACCTGCCGCTCGTGGGCCTGTGGGTCAAGCTGCTGAAGATTCCGCGGCCGCAGCTGTATGCCGGCATCCTGATATTCGCCACCATCGGCGTCTACGGCATGCGGCAGAGCGCCTTCGACCTCTTCCTCATGCTCGGCATCGGCCTGCTGGGCGTGCTGATGCGGCGCTTCGACTTCCCGACAGCGCCGGTGATCGTGGGCATGATCCTCGGCCCGCTGGCCGAGGCGCAGATGCGCAATGCGCTGTCGATCGGCGAGGGGAAGTGGAGTGTCTTCGTCGAGCGACCGGCCTCGCTGACGCTGCTGGTCGTGATCGTGGCCGTGCTCGTGCTGCCGCGCCTGATGAAGCTGCTGCGGCGACAGGCTGCCCCGGCGTGAACCAGGCAGCGACCGGGCGCCCGGTTGGTGGCGCGCAGTCGGTGACGCCCGGTCTGTGCCGCCCAGTCGCTGGCGCTCAGTCGGTGGCGCCGAGGGCGAGCGCGCGCGCTCGTTGCGCCGCGAGGTCCAACGATCGGGTTGCTTCGTCGGTGCGTGCGACCGGCCAGCCCTGCAGGTGCCGCTCGGCGAGGTCGCCGAGCGCCGCGATCCAGCGCGGCGTCGTGTTCAGGCAGGGCACATAGCGGAAGTCCTGGCCGCCGGCAGCGAGGAATGTCGCGCGGGCCTCGATCGAGATCTCCTCGAGCGTTTCGAGGCAGTCGGCAACGAAGCCTGGGCATACCACGTCGACGCTCTTCACGCCTGTGGCGGCAAGCTGCTGCAGCGTGGGTTCGGTGTACGGCTCCAGCCAGCGCGCCTTGCCGAAGCGGCTCTGGAAGGTCACCTGCACGGACTTCGGGTCGAGCCCAAGGTGCTCGATGAGCAGGCGGGCCGTCTTCTGGCAGTGGCAGTAGTAGGGGTCGCCGAGCTCCAGCGTGCGCGCCGGCATGCCGTGGAAGCTAAGCAGCAGACGCTCGGCGCGGCCGTGGGCGCGCCAATGCGCCTGCAGGTCCTCGGCCAGCGCGGCGATGTAGCCGGGCTCGTCGTGGAAGGCGTCGACGAAACGCAGTGCCGGGACGCGCCGGGTCGCCGTGGCCCACTGCATCACCTTGTCGACCGCGCTGCCGGTGGTGGCGGCGGAGTACTGCGGATACAGCGGCAGAACCAGCACACGGGCGGCGCCTTCGCGCACCAGCCGGTCGAGCTGGGCGGGGACCGCCGGCTCGCCATAGCGCATGGCATGCGCCACGAGCACGTCGAGCCCGCGCTCGACCATCGTGCCCTGCAGGGCCGTGGCCTGTCGCTCGGTCCAGACAGCCAGGGGCGAACCCTGCGGCATCCAGATGCCGGCGTACTTGGCCGCCGAACGGCGCGGCCGCGAGCGAAGGATGACACCGTGCAGCAGCGGTAGCCAGATCAGACGCGGGATCTCGACGACACGCGGGTCGGCCAGGAACTCGGCCAGATAGCGTCGCGTCGCCGCGGGCGTGGGCGCCGCGGGGGTGCCGAGGTTGACGAGCAGCACCGCGGTGCGCGCGTGCCGGCCGTGCCGGTAGGTGCTCACGCCGGGCCGTCCACCGCCGTGACGTGCCGGCGCAGCGCGCTCAACACGAGCGGCACATCGAGCGGCTTGTTCCAGCAGGCCTCGAAACCCGCGGCGCGGGCCCGCGCTTCGATCAACGAGGGGTCGTCGGCCGAGCACAGGTAGGCCGGCACCTGCCGCCCCGCCTGGTGGCGCAAGCGCGCCAGCAGCTGGATACCGTCATCGTCGGGCAGGTGCAGGTCAAGCACGAGCAGGTCAGCCGCATTTCGTTCCTGCGCCTCGAGGGCCTCCGCGGCACTGCCGGCCACCTCCACGACGACGCCCTTCGCCTTGCGGGCGACCTCCGCGAACAGCAGGCTGTTCACGCGGTCGTCATCGACATAGAGCACGCGCATGGGAGGTGGGGAGTCCGGTGGTCCGCGGAAGGGTCGGCCGTTGGTCCGCCGTCGGCGCGTGCCGGCCGGGCCCCGCCTAGCGCGGGTCGACCCCGAGCGAGGCCTGCGTGTCGGCAAAGCGCAGCACGTCGAACTCGACGGCCGCCGCGCCGGGGTCGGTGGGCGGGCCGCCCAGGCCGATGAAGCCGCTGCCGTGCAGGGTGCAGGTGCCGCGCCGCAGGCTGACGATCTCGCCGTCGTTGAAGCGCACGAAGGTGCCGTTGTAGCTGAGGTCGGTGAGCTGAAAGGCGCCGCCATGCCAGTCGACGCGCGCGTGCGAGCGCGAGACGCGCGAATCGTCGACGCAGAAGGTGGCCTGCGCACTGCGCCCCAGCACCACCGGCATCTGCTGGCTGGCGAAGACGCGGTTGAGACTCGACCAGGTCAGACGCAGCCCGTCGGGCTCGAAGTCCTGCGCCACGCCGCTGAACTGTGTCGGCTGGCCCTCGGCCGCGCGCCGGCGGCCGCCCATCACGAACACCTGCACCGGTTCGACGCGGCCGCGCAGCACGAGGCGGTCGAGGCTGCGGAAACGCGCCCGCATCTCGAGCGAGAGGTCCTGCATCACCTCCACGGTGATAAGCGTCTCGTTGTCGCCGGCATGGTCGAGCAGCCGGGCGGCGACGTTGACCGCGTCGCCGTAGCAGTCGCCGGCCATCTCGACCACCTCGCCGCGCGCCATGGCCACCTGCAACCGCAGCGCGCGCAGCCCCGAGGAGGCGCCGCGCTCGCTGCCGCGCGTGACGATGGCATCGAGCGTGTCGTGCATCTCGATGGCGGCCTCGAGCCCGTCGCGCGGATCGTCGAACACGGCCATGAGGCCGTCGCCGAGCGTCTTGATGACCGTGCCGCCATGCGACTGCACCGGCACGCCGACGGCGTTCACGCAGTGGGTGACGACCGAGGTCGCCTCGGCATTGCCCAGGCTTTCGAACAGTGCCGTACTGCCGCGCAGGTCGGCGAAGAGGACGGTGCGTTCGGTGATCCGGGTCACGTGTGTGTCAGCTGGCGCGGTGAGCCGTGGACAAGTTTAGCGGGCGCCGATGCGGCGCCCGTCCCCCATGAATCAAAGGTTGTCGAGGTAGGTCCTCAGCTTGTCGGAGCGGCTGGGGTGCTTGAGCTTGCGGATCGCCTTGGCTTCGATCTGGCGGATGCGTTCGCGCGTCACGTCGAACTGCTTGCCGACCTCTTCGAGCGTGTGGTCGGTGCTCATCTCGATGCCGAAACGCATGCGCAGCACCTTGGCTTCGCGCGGGGTGAGGCTGTCGAGGATGTCCTTGACCACGTCGCGCAGGCCGGCCTGCATGGCGGCATCGACCGGGGCCACGTTGTTCGTGTCCTCGATGAAGTCGCCGAGGTGGCTGTCGTCGTCGTCGCCGATCGGCGTTTCCATGGAGATCGGCTCCTTGGCGATCTTCATGATCTTGCGGATCTTGTCCTCGGGGATCTCCATCTTCTCGGCCAGCGTCGGCGCATCGGGCTCGTAGCCGAACTCCTGCAGGTGCTGGCGCGAGATGCGGTTCATCTTGTTGATCGTCTCGATCATGTGCACCGGGATGCGGATGGTGCGCGCCTGGTCGGCGATCGAGCGCGTGATGGCCTGGCGGATCCACCACGTGGCGTAGGTCGAGAACTTGTAGCCGCGGCGGTATTCGAACTTGTCCACCGCCTTCATGAGGCCGATGTTGCCCTCTTGAATGAGGTCGAGGAACTGCAGGCCGCGGTTGGTGTACTTCTTCGCGATCGAGATCACCAGGCGCAGGTTGGCCTCGATCATCTCCTTCTTCGCGTCACGCGAGGCCTTCTCGCCCTCGTTCATCTTCTTGTTGATGTACTTGAGGTCTTCCAAAGGCACCACGGCGCGCGACTGCAGGTCGATCAGCTTCTGCTGCAGTTCCTGCACGGCCGGCAGGTTGCGCGTGAGGATGACCGAGTAGCCCTTGCCGAGCGCGATTTCCTTTTCGGCCCACTTCAGGTTGAGCGTGTTGCCCGGGAAGGTCTTGATGAAGTGGTCCTGCGGCATGCCGCACTTGTCGACGACGATCTTGCGGATCTCGCGCTCGTAGCGGCGCACGTCGTCGACCTGGCTGCGCAGGATGTTGCACAGGCGCTCGATCGTCTTCACCGTGAAGCGGATCGTCATGAGGTCGACGCTGATGGCCTGCTGCGCCTTGTTGTAGGCCGGCGACTTGTAGCCTTCCTTCTCGAAGGCCTTGCGCATGCGGTCGAAGTGGCTGCGCAGCAACTCGAACTTGATCAGCGCCGCGCCCTTGAGCTCCTCGAGCTTCTTGGTCAGCGCCTTGCTGCCGCCCTGGCCGTCGTCGTCGTCCTCCTCGTCGAACTCGTCGAAGTCCTCCTCGGCGACATAGTCGTCGGCCTCGTCGTCACTGACGAAGCCGTCCACCACCTCGGAGATCTGCATGTCGCCGGCGGCGATCTTGTCGGCGTAGGTGAGGATCTCGGCGATCGTCGTCGGGCTGGCGCTGATGGCGAACATCATCGCCTGCAGGCCGCCCTCGATGCGCTTGGCGATCTCGATCTCGCCCTCGCGCGTGAGGAGCTCGACCGTGCCCATCTCGCGCATGTACATGCGCACAGGGTCCGTGGTTCGGCCGAACTCGGAATCGACGGTGGACAGCGCCGCCTCGGCGGCTTCCTCGGCCTCCTCGTCGGTGGCGGTGGCCGTGGTGCCGCCGGCCACCAGCAGCGTCGCCGCATCGGGCGCCTGCTCGTACACCGCGATGCCCATGTCATTGAGCATCGAGACGATGGCCTCGAGGATTTCCTCGTTGATGAGGCGCTCGGGCAGGTGGTCGTTGATCTCCTGGTGCGTCAAGAAGCCGCGCGTCTTGCCCATCTTGATGAGCGTCTTCAGCTCCTGGCGGCGCTTCTGGGCCTCTTCCTCGGTGAGCGTGTTCTCCTCGAGGCCGAACTCACGCATGAGCGCGCGCTCCTTGGCGCGGCTGACCTTCATGCGCAGCGGTTTGGCCTTCTCGGCCTCGGCCACCTCGACGACCGCCTCCGGCTCGACCTCGCCCTCGAGGTCGGCCTCGATGTCGGACAGGTCTTCCTCGTCGGCGGCGGCCTTGGGTTCGGGCCCCTTCTTGCCGCCCTTGGCTCCCTTGACCTCCGGCTTGGCGGCCGCGGCCTTGCCGGGCTTGGCCGGCGGCGCCTTCGGATCGGGCTTGGCCGGCTTGGCGGCGGCCTTCTCCGGCACCTTGGCCGCGGTCTTCTCGGGCTTGGCGGGCTTGGCTACGGCCTTCTCCGCCACTTTCTCGGCCAGCTTGGCGGGCGCCTTCGCGGGCGCTGCAACCTTGGCCGCTGGCTTGCTGGTTGGCGCGGTGGCCGGCTTGGCCTTCGCGTCCTTGCCATGCGCCTTGGCGTGGGCGTCCTTCGTGTCCTTGGACTTGCCGACGGGCTTGGCGGGATGGGCGGCGGGCTTCTTGGCGGTGGTCATGCGATTCCTTCGGGCGGCGCTTCGGGCGGTTCGTTCAGCTCGATCGAGTTCGTGGGGCGGGCTCGGCGGGGAGGCGCGCCTGTGGATGAGGCGCGGCCACGCGTCCACCACGCCAACGGCCGAGCGCAGGAGGCGCCAGCCCTTGACAACGGTTTACGCACGAGACCCGAGCCGGCAAGCTCGCGTGACTGTTTGCTGATGCAGCCCTTGCGGGTGGGGGGGTTGACCTGGATGGCCCTTGTCGAGGGTGGTCGGGGCCCGGAGGTGCTGCTGTCACTCTTGCCGCTGCGAAGAACGCGGGATTATACCCACGCCACCCACCTACGGCCGCGCTCGGGGCTGCCGGCCGTACGGCGCGCCACGCGCCGGCTGCGGTGCAGTCAGCCTGCTGTTCCGGGGCCTGGGATGGCGGTCTCGCCCCGCAGCGCGGCCTTGTGCCCGGCAATGCGCTGGTGCACGACGCGCAGGCGCTCCAGCGACTCGCGGCCGATACCCCCTTCGGACGCCGCTGTTCCGGTGGCCGCCAGCTGCCGCGACTCGGCTTCGAGGCGGTCGATCCACAGCCGATGCAACACCCGTTCGAGATCGCCGAAGGGTTGCTGCTGGTCCTCCGCGGCGGCGGCCTCCACCCAGGCCTTGGCTTCGGCGACCCAGGGCTCCGAACCCGCCGCATCGACCAGGGCCGCCCAGGTCCGGGGGCCGTGTTCGGTGATCTGGCGCTCGAGCCACGAAACGACCTCAGCCGGGCGGCCACCGATCTCGTGCAGAAGCTGATGATCGGCGGCAGGCAGCCGCTCCCACCAGTCGCTGTGCAGAAGCAGCATGCGCACGGCCAGCTCGGCCGGGGCGGCCGGAGCGCGGCGACCGCGTCCAGGCACAGGCGTCGGCCCTCCGGGCAGCGCCGGGCCGGGGCGAGGCGAGCGAGAAGCACCCGGACGGCGCAGGTTCCAGAGGTTCGCCAGGTCCTCCGGTGCCAAGCGCGCTGTCGACGCAATCTCGGCCAGCAATTGCTGGCGCAGCGCTCCCTCCGGCAAGGCCGACCACAACGGCCTGGCCTGGCCGAGCATGCGGGCCCGGCCCTCTGCCGTCTCCAGGTCCTGCCCCTCCGCGGCCAGCTCGATCAGCTGGCGCGACAGTGGCACAGCGCTGGCCACGACGGCGCGGAAAGCCTCGGCGCCGAGCTGGCGCACGAAGCTGTCGGGGTCGTGCTCGGGCGGCAGAAAGAGGAACTTGACGTTGCGCAGGTCTGTCGCATGAGGAAGTGCCGCTTCGAGGGCGCGCGCTGCAGCCCGCCGTCCCGCGGCGTCGCCGTCGAAGCTGAAAACCACCGAGTCCGTGAAGCGGAAGAGCTTGTGCACATGCTCGGCCGTGCACGCGGTGCCGAGGGTGGCCACGGCGTTGGCGAAGCCGTGCTGGGCCAGCGCGACCACGTCCATGTAGCCCTCGACCACGAGCGCGTAGCCGGCCTCGCGCAGCGCCTGCCGCGCTTCGAACAGGCCGTACAGCTCGCGCCCCTTGCTGAACAGGGGGGTCTCGGGCGAGTTCATGTACTTGGGCTTGCTGTCGTCGAGCACGCGCCCGCCGAAGCCGATGACCTCGCCGCCGACGCCGCGGATCGGGAACATGACGCGGTTGCGGAACCAGTCGTAGCGGCTGCGGTCGGCGTGGTCGCCAGCGTGGCCTGTGGAGCCTGTGCCGTCTTCCTCGCGCACCCTCACGAGGCCGGCTTCCTCCAGCTGCGGGTCGTCGTACCGGCCGAACACCCCGGCCAGCGAGCGCGAGCCCGGCGGCGCGAAGCCCAGGCCGAAGCGGGCGGCGATGGCGCCCGACAGGCCGCGGCCCTTCAGGTACTCGATGGCCCGCGGGCTCGCCTTCAGCTGGGCGCGGTAGAACTCCGCTGCCTTGGCCAGCAGTTCGCCGAGCGTCTGCCGCCGCTGCCGCAGCGTGGCCTGGCGCTGGCGCTCCTCGGGGCTGGCCTGCTCCTCGGGAACGACCATGTTCGCGGCCTGAGCGAGCTCGCGCACGGCTTCGACGAAGGACAGGCCGAGGTGCTCGGTGAGAAAGCGGATGGCGTCGCCGCCCGCGCCGCAGCCGAAGCAGTGGTAGAAGCCCTTGGCCGGCGTGACCGAGAAGCTCGGGCTGCGCTCGGCGTGGAAGGGGCACAGCCCCATCAGGTTGCCGCCGCTCTTCTTCAGTTCGACATGGCGGCCGACGACGGCACCGATGTCGGTGCGGGAGAGCAGGTCGTCGATGAAGCCTTGCGGTATCACCGCGGCAGTTTAGGGCGGACGCCGTGCTACGACGCGGCCTGGCCGCCCTGCGGCAGCGCCGGCGCGAGGGCGAACATGCCGCGGTAGTCGCGCACCCAGTGCGCGACGCGGTCGGCGCGCATCGGCGCCGCGATGCCGTTGCCCTGGCCGATGTCGCAGCCGAGCTCCAGCAGCGCACGCGCCTGGGCGGGCGACTCCACGCCTTCGGCGATGACCGTGCAGTTGAAGGTGCGAGCCAGGCCGATGACGCCCTCGACGATGGCGCGGTCGTGGGCGTCCTCGAGCATGTGGTGCACGAAGCTGCGGTCGATCTTGAGCACGTCGACGGGCAGCCGCTTGAGGTAGGTGAGCGTGGAGTAGCCGGTGCCGAAGTCGTCGAGGGCGAAGCGCACGCCGAGCGCCCGGCAGCGCGCCATCAACGACGAAGTCGCTTCGATGTCGGCGTGCGCGGCCGTCTCGAGCATCTCGAGCTCGAGCCGCTCGGCCAGCGGCTCCGAGCGCCGCGCCAGCAGGGCGGCCAGGCGCATCGCGAAGTCGGGCTCCTGCAGGTGGCGCGCCGAGATGTTGACGCTGACCGAGATGTCCAGGCCAGCCCGTTGCCATTGCACGAGATGGTCCAGTGCCTGCGACAGCACCCAGTCGCCCACGCGCGCCGACAGGCCGGTGTTCTCGATCAACGGCAGGAACTGCATCGGCGCGATGATCCCCTGCTGCGGATGGTCCCAGCGCAACAGCGCCTCGAGGCCGAGCACGCGGCCGCTGCGCATGTCCACCTTGGGCTGGTAGAAGAGCACGAACTCGTGCAGGTCCAGCGCCTCCTGCACGCGCCCGATGGCCATCACGCGCTCTTCGGTGCGGCGGCGGTTCTCGGGGTCGAAGAAGAGGTAGCCGTTGCGCCCCGCCTGCTTGGCGCCGTACATCGCATGGTCGGCGTGACGCAGCAGCGTGTCGGCATCGCTGCGGTCGATGGGGTAGATCGTGGCGCCCATGCTCGCGCTCACCTGCACGGCTTCGGCGCCCTGGTCGATGACGTAGGGCTGCGCGACGACGCGCAGCACGCGCTCGACCGCCAGGCGGGCTTCCTCGATGGTGCCGGCGCGCAGCAGCAGGACGAATTCGTCGCCGCCCAGGCGCGCCGCGGAGTCGGCCCAGTTCTCTCGGCTGCGCAGCGCGCTGCGCAGGCGGCCGGCCAGCTCGACGAGCAGGCGGTCGCCGGCGGCGTGGCCGTGGCGGTCGTTGACGGGTTTGAAGTGGTCGATGTCGAGATAGCACACGACGAGCAGGTAGCCGTCGCGGTCGGTGCTGCGCATCGCTTCCAGCAGCAACTGCGACAGGCGGGCACGGTTGGGCAGCCTCGTCAGTTCGTCGAAGTGCGCCTGGCGTTCCAGCTGTTCGCGTTGCGTGCGTTGCTCGGTGATGTCGGCGATGACGACGACGTGGTAGTCGGGCCGGCCGACTTCGCCCGAGGCCCCCGGCACGGCCGAGATGGTGGTCTGCAGCGTCAAGGGCTGGCCGTCGCCGCGCTTTTCGAACAACTCGCCCCGCCAGCGGCCCTGCTCGCGCAGCGCCGCCCACATCGCCGCGCGTTGCTCCCGGGCCAGCGGGTCGGCGGGGTCCGGGCGCAGCAGCGAGGGCACGCGGCCGAGCATGGCCTCGCGCGTCGTGCCCAGGATCTCGCCGTAGGCCGGGTTGACGTCGAGCGTGCGCATCTCGGCGTCGGTGACGAGCAGGCCCTCGTGCAGGTGCTGGAAGAGGTTGAGCGACATGCGCTGGCGCTCCAGCGCCTCGTGCCGCTCGTGGATGTCGGCCAGCGTCACGAGCACGCGCGTCGGCCGGTCGGTGGCGTCGCGCTCGGTGACCAGCAGCGTGGCCTCGAACCAGCGCCAGCCGGCGGCCTCAGGCAGCCGCAGTTCCACCTGCCGGCGCCCAGTGGCGCCGGCCTGGATGGCCTCGACGGCGGCGGCCAGCCGCGGCTGGTCATCGCGGTGCAGTTGGGCCTGCCAGGCCGCGGGGTCCCAGCGTCGGGCGCGGAAGTGGGTGAGGGCGCGCCAGGCGCCGGAGGCGAAGCCGGTGCCAGTGGCGAGGTCCCAGTCGGCCACGCCCAGGCGCGAGCCGTCGAGCGCCCACTCCCAGCGTTGCGCCTTGCCCGCCCAGGCCACGGCGGCGGCATGGGCCCCGAGCAACGCGGCCACGCAGGCGGCGCCCCAGACCACGAGCGCGGCGCCGAACTCGGTGCGCAGGGTTTCGGTGAGCGGCAGGTCGCGCAATGCGGTGGCCGCCACCAGCATGCCCAGCAGGGTGGTGCCCGCGGCCAGGGTGAAGTGTCCGCGCAGGGCCAGGGCCGCCGCGAGAAGCGGCACGCTGAGCGCCGTCAGCAACTGCAGCGCCGGGCCGAGCTGCGGCAGCGCCCAGAGGGCGGCCAGCGTGCAAGCGACGGCGAGCAGGGCGAGCAGCGTTTCGCGCCAGTCGGCCTGCGGTTGCAGGGCCTGCAGCACGCGCCGGTCCGTGGCCAGCCCGGTGGCGGCGCCCAGCAGCATGCCGATGACGAGGATGCCCCAGCCGGCCGCACCGCTCGGCCACCAGAGTTCGGCCTGCGCCTTGGCGACCCAGGCGCTCAGCACGAGCGAAGGCGCTGCGGCGGCCAGCGGAACCACCAGCACGAGGGCGCCGACGTCGCGTGCCCGCTCCAGGCGCGCGTCGAAGGACAGCAGCCGGAGCAGGCGGACGGTAACGATGACCGTGGCCGTCAACGCCAGAACGGCGTAGGAGCCGAGCCACAAGCCGTGGGCGCCGCTGGCCAGCGCCGCCATGAGCCCGACCACCGCGGCGGCCAGCATCGCCCAGCCGAAGCGCAGCACCATGGCCAGCGCCAAGCCGGCCGGCAGGGCAACCCAGGTCCACGGCTCGGCCGGCGGCCAGGCCAGCGCGCCCGCGTACGCGAGGGCCACCGCGGCCAGCGCCACCGTTACCCACCGCAGAGGCATCAGCGTGCCGGCCACCCAGGCCAGCAGGCGCTCGCGCAGTCCGTTGAGTCGGGGTGCCGTGCTCAAGGGGGCGCCGTGTGGGCGGTCGGGGGGCGCGTCAGGCGCTTGGCGGCACGTAGCCGGCGGGGCGCTCGGCGCCTTCGCCGAAGAAGAACTGCTCCATCTGCCTGGCCAGGTACTGCCGCGCGCGGGCATCGGCCAGGTTGAGCCGGTTCTCATTCACCAGCATGGTCTGGTGCTTCTTCCACATCTCGAACGCCTCCTGGCTGACGTTGTCGTAGATGCGCTTACCCAAGTCGCCGGGATAGGGGGCGAAGGCCAGGCCTTCGGCCTCCTTCTTCAGGTAGATGCAGTTCACCATTCGGGCCATCGGGCACCTCGTTTCGGAGTCGGTTCAGACGAGCTTCTTGACCAGCACCAATGAGCGCCGGTCCCAGTTGTATTTTCGCTTGCGCGCCTCGGGCAGCCAGTCGGGGTCCACCTGCGTGAAGCCCCGTTTGATGAACCAATGCATGGTGCGCGTGGTCAGCACGAACAGGGTTTCGAGCCCGGCGGCCCGCGCGCGCTGTTCCACGCGCTTGAGCAGCCGGTCGCCGTCGCCCTGGCCCTGCGACAGCGGGCTCACCGTGAGCGCCGCCATCTCGGCCGTGCGCGCCTCGGGGTAGGGGTGCAGGGCGGCGCAGCCGAAGATGATGCCGTCGTGCTCTATGACGGTGTAGTTGGCGATGTCGCGCTCGATCTCCGTGCGCTCACGACGGACCAGCGTTCCGTCGCGCTCGAAGGGCTCGATGAGCTGCAGGATGCCGCCGACGTCGTCGCTCGCGGCCTCGCGCAGGCTCTCGAGCTTCTCGTCGACGACCATGGTGCCCACACCGTCGTGCGTGAAGCACTCCAGCAGCACGGCGCCGTCGGTGGCATAGGGCAGGATGTGCGAACGCTCGACACCCCCCTCGCAGGCGCGCACGCAGAAGCGGAGGTAGTGTGCGAGGTCGGTGGGTGCGTTGGGCGCCGGCAGTTGCGTGAGCAGGCGGCGCGCGTCGGCCAGCGCGAGCTCGGTGTCGATGGGGTTGTCATCGCCCGGGGGGTCGTCGAGCCGCTCGCGGATGCCGGGCACCTCGGTGAGGAAGAGCAGCTTGTCGGCCTGCAGCGCGATGGCGGTGGCGGTGGCCACGTCTTCCATCGTGAGATTGAAGGCCTCGCCCGTGGGCGAGAAGCCGAACGGCGACAGCAGCACGATGGCGCCGGTCTCGATGGCGCGCTGGATGGCGGCATGGTCGACGCGGCGCACGAGACCGCTGTGCTTCATGTCGACGCCGTCGACGATGCCCACCGGGCGCGCGGTCAGGAAGTTGCCCGACACCACGCGCACGGTGGCATTGGCCATCGGCGTGTTGGGCAGGCCCTGGGAGAACGCGGCCTCGATCTCGAAGCGCAGCTGGCCAGCCGCCTCCTGCGCCGCGTCGAGTGCCACCGGGTCGGTGATGCGGATGCCCTTGTGGTAGCGCGACACCTGTCCCTTGGCCGCGAGCTGCTCGCTCACCTGCGGGCGGAAGCCATGCACGAGCACGATCTTCAGGCCCATCGCGTGCAGGATGGCCAGGTCCTGCACGAAGACGTTCAGTTTGCCCGCGGCGATGGCCTCGCCCGCCAGCGCGACCACGAAGGTCTTGCCGCGGTACATGTGGATGTAGGGCGCAACGGCGCGGAACCAGGGGACGAAGGTGTGCGGGAAGACCAGGCTCATCGGGTGAAGGTGTGGTGCCGGCGCGCGTGCTGGGGAAACCCCTCGAGGCGCTGTCTCGGTGCCCTGGCATTGTGCCGCAGGGGTCTTGCCGCGCGAGCCGCAGTGCGTGGGCGCGGCCATTCGCCCGCTCCACGGTGCCTCAATGGCTCGTCGGCCGCTTTGCCGTGCTGCAGGACCGGCAAGGTGCGGTGTTCAACGTCATGGCGAACGCACCGCCCGCCAGATGTATCCAGCGGCCGGCGGGCCGGGAGGCCACGTCGGCGGCCAACAGGGGGTGGCCCTTCCGGCGCGCCGATAATGCGCGCCCCATGACGCCCCCCCGGCCCGCCGGCGGCCGAGCGGCGCGCGCCGGCGCCG
>JALHOU010000008.1 GCA_022842825.1 Rubrivivax sp. | reverse complement strand
GCTGCGGCCTTCTTGGCAGGGGCCTTCTTGGTTGCGGCCTTCTTGGCCGGCGCCTTCTTGGTCGCGGCCTTCCTGGCCGGGGCCTTCTTGGCTGCGGCCTTCTTGGCCGGCGCCTTCTTGGTTGCGGCCTTCTTCGGCGCGGCCTTCTTCGTGGCCTTCTTCGCGGGCGCCTTCTTCGCAGCTTTCTTCGCAGTTGCCATAACGATCTCCTTGATCAAGTTACAAAAAGCTCCGCACGGCTGGATGCCGCACGGAGATTCACTGCCCGCTGGTCTGCCTTGGGGGCCTCGTCGGCCCTTGTTGGCAGCCCCGGTGCGGTGAATTCGGTTGCAGATCCGGCTCCTGCTCTCGATGCCTGCAAGGCACCGACGCGGTGTTGGCTCTTGAGGGGCCAGCCGTGATCCGCCATTCTTGATCTCTCACATGCGCCCGCTCGCCGGCGCAATGCGCGGCGGTGGCGGGCGTTTGGGCGAGACGTCGGTCATGGGTCTGCTCATCAGTCCCACGCCAGCGCGCCGCCGGTCTGGTAGTCGATGACCCGGGTCTCGAAGAAGTTGCGCTCCTTCTTCAGGTCGATCATCTCGCTCATCCAGGGGAACGGGTTCTCCTCGTTGGGGAACAGCGCTTCCAGGCCGATCTGCGTTGCGCGCCGGTTGGCGATGTAGCGCAGGTAGCCCTTGAACATGGAGGCGTTCAGACCGAGCACGCCACGCGGCATGGTGTCCTCGGCATAGCGGTACTCGAGCTCGACGGCCTTCTCGAACAGGGCCTTGATCTCGGCCTTGAACGCGGGCGTCCACAGATGCGGGTTCTCGAGCTTGATCTGGTTGATGAGGTCGATGCCGAAGTTGCAGTGCATCGACTCGTCGCGCAGGATGTACTGGTATTGCTCGGCCGCGCCCGTCATCTTGTTCTGGCGACCGAGCGAGAGGATCTGCGTGAAGCCCACATAGAAGAAGAGCCCTTCCATCAGGCAGGCGAAGACGATCAGGCTCTTGAGCAGCGTCTGGTCGGTCTCGGGCGTGCCGGTGCGGAAGTTGGGGTCCATGATCGCGTCGATGAACGGGATCAGGAACTCGTCCTTGTCGCGGATGGACTGGACTTCGTGATAGGCGTTGAAGATCTCGCCTTCGTCCAGGCCCAGGCTCTCGACGATGTACTGGTAGGCGTGCGTGTGAATCGCCTCTTCGAAGGCTTGGCGCAGCAGGAACTGCCGGCACTCGGGCGCCGTGATGTGCCGGTACGTGCCGAGCACGATGTTGTTGGCGGCCAGCGAATCGGCGGTGACGAAGAAGCCGAGGTTGCGCTTGATGATGCGACGCTCGTCTTCGGTGAGGCCGTTCGGGTCTTTCCAGGTGGCGATGTCACGCGACATGCTCACCTCTTGCGGCATCCAGTGGTTGGCGCAGGTGGCGAGGTACTTCTCCCAGGCCCACTTGTACTTGAACGGCACCAACTGGTTGACGTCGGTCTGGCCGTTGATGATGCGCTTGTCGGCAGCATTCACGCGGCGCTGCTGCGCTGTGCTGGCCGGCTGCCGAGCCGCTGCGGCAGGCCGCACGGCGGGGACCACCGCCACGGGCGGAATCGCAGGCTGCAGAGCGGCAGTGGGCAACTGGTCCAGCCTGGGACGGATGCCCAAGGTGTCGCTCGATGACTTGCCGCCCGAAGAAGGAAGTGCGGTCGCGCCCCTCGCGGTGATGGAGGGGGCGTGGTTGTGTGGAGTACGTGCGTCTTCTTCCCAGACCAGCATGTGAGTGCTTCCTGCAAATCGAATTATCCAAGTGTTGTGCGCGAACACCAAGCACTAGTTGACATGAGGGGTCCCATGTTGTTGCGGCATCGCATCGCGCGCGGGCTTCAACCAAGCTGAAGAAGCGCTCGCGTGCGATGACCGCATTGGTGCTCGTGCCTGCATCACGGTGCGTGCGGCGAAGATCGATGCCAGCGACCTACTGGCAGGCCTCGCAGTCCGGGTTGTCGATCGAGCAGAACTTGATGTCGCTCGCCGGCTCCGCGATGACAGGCGCCGACGCGTCCGTCGCCATCGACGCAGTCGACGCGCTGGGCACGGCATTCAATGCGCCCGGCGCGACGGTCGACTTTTCGGCGTAGGTGGCACTGGTCGTGCGCAGGTAGTAGGTCGTCTTCAGGCCACGCAACCAGGCGAGCTTGTAGATTTCGTCGAGCTTCTTGCCTGAGGCGCCCGCCAGGTAGACGTTGAGGCTCTGCGCCTGGTCGATCCACTTCTGGCGCCGCGCTCCGGCCTCCACCAGCCAGCTGGCATCGATCTCGAAAGCGGTGGCGTACAGGCGCTTCAGTTCCTCTGGCACGCGGTCGATCGGCAGCAGCGAGCCGTCGAAGTGCTTGAGGTCCATCACCATCACGTCGTCCCACAGGCCGAGCTTCTTGAGATCGCGCACGAGGTATTCGTTGACGATCGTGAACTCGCCCGAAAGGTTGCTCTTGACCGAGAGGTTGCCGAAGCTCGGCTCGATCGAGGCGTCGACGCCGATGATGTTGCTGATGGTGGCCGTGGGCGCGATGGCGACGCAGTTGCTGTTGCGCATGCCGTGCGCCTGGATGCGCTGGCGCAGCGCGCCCCAGTCGAGCGTGCTGGAGCGGTCGACCTCGATGTAGCCCCCCCGCTGCTCGGCAAGCAGGTCCAGGCTGTCCAGCGGCAGCACCCCACGGTCCCACAGGCTGCCACGATAGCTGGCGTAACGGCCCCGCTCGGCGGCCAGTTCGGTGCTCGCCCAGTAGGCGTGGTAGCAGACCGCCTCCATCGATCGGTCGGCGAAGACCATCGCCTCTTCGCTCGCATAGGGGGTGCGCAGGCGGTACAGGCAGTCCTGGAAGCCCATGATGCCCAGGCCCACGGGGCGGTGGCGCAGGTTGCTGTCGCGCGCCTTCTTCACCGAGTAGTAGTTGATGTCGATGACGTTGTCGAGCATGCGCATCGCGACGCGCACGGTCTGCTTCAGCTTGTCGTGATCGATGGCACCGTCCTTCAAGTGCTGCGCCAGGTTCACGCTGCCGAGATTGCATACCGCGATCTCGGTGTCGCTGGTGTTGAGCGTGATCTCGGTGCACAGGTTGGACGAGTGCACCACGCCCACGTGCTGCTGCGGGCTGCGCACGTTGCAGGCGTCCTTGAAGGTGATCCACGGGTGCCCGGTCTCGAACAGCATCGAGAGCATCTTGCGCCACAGATCCTTGGCCGGCATGCGCTTGTAGAGCTTGATCTCGCCACGGTCGACCTTGGCCTCGTAGCCGGTGTACGCCGTCTCAAACGTCTTGCCGAACTTGTCGTGCAGGTCCGGGCAGGTGCTGGGTGAGAAGAGTGTCCACTCCCCGCCCTCCATCACCCGCTTCATGAAGAGGTCCGGGATCCAGTTGGCGGTGTTCATGTCGTGCGTGCGCCGCCGGTCGTCGCCGGTGTTCTTGCGCAGCTCGAGGAACTCCTCGATGTCCAAGTGCCAGCTCTCGAGATAGGAACAGACCGCGCCCTTGCGCTTGCCGCCCTGGTTGACCGCCACCGCGGTGTCGTTGACCACCTTCAGGAACGGCACCACGCCCTGGCTCTTGCCGTTGGTGCCCTTGATGTAGCTGCCGAGCGCGCGCACGCGCGTCCAGTCGTTGCCGAGGCCACCGGCGAACTTGCTGAGCAGTGCGTTCTCCTTCAGGGCCTCGTAGATGCCATCCAGGTCGTCGGCCACCGTCGTCAGGTAGCAGCTCGAGAGCTGGCTGCGCCGCGTGCCGCTGTTGAAGAGCGTCGGCGTCGAGCTCATGAAGTCGAAGGTCGACAGCACGTCGTAGAACTCGATGGCGCGCGCTTCGCGGTCGATTTCGTTGAGCGCCAGGCCCATGGACACGCGCATGAAGAAGGCCTGTGGAAGCTCGATGCGCCGCTCGTCGATGTGCAGAAAGTAGCGGTCGTACAGCGTCTGTAGGCCGAGGTAGTCGAACTGCAGGTCGCGCTCGGGCTTGAGCGCCGCGCCCAGCCGCGCCAGGTCGAACTGCGCCAGCTTCTCGTCGAGCAGCTCGGCGCCGATGCCCTGCTTGATGAAGCGCGGGAAGTACTCGGCGTACGCTTCGCCCGTCTGCTCCGGCGTCACCTCGCGGCCGAGGATCTCCTTGCGGATGGTGTGCAGCAGCAGACGCGCCGTTGCACGCGTGTAGGCCGGATCCTTCTCGATGAGGGTGCGCGCAGCGAGGATGCTGGCCTTGAAGACCTCGTCGATCGGCACGCCGTCGTAGAGATTGCGGCGCGTCTCGGCGAGGATGGGCTCGGCACTGACGTCGGTGCCCAGGCCGGCGCAGGCCGACTCGACGAGCGCGCGCAGCGCGTTCATGTCCAGCGGACGGCGCTCGCCGCCGTCGGTGACGTAGAGCTCCGGTGCCTTCGCCACCGCTGGCGTACCCTGGCGCGCGCGCTCCTGCGAGCGGCGCTCGCGGTAAAGCACGTAGGCGCGCGCCACCTCATGGTGGCCGCCGCGCATGAGGCCGAGCTCGACCTGGTCCTGCACGTCCTCGATGTGGAAGGTGCCACCCCCCGGGCGCGAGCGCAGCAGGCCGCGCACCACCACCTCGGTGAGCATCTCCACCGTCTCGCGCACGCTCGCCGAGGCGGCACCCTGCGTGCCATGCACCGCCAGGAAGGCCTTCATCAACGCCACCGCGATCTTGTTCGGCTCGAACCCGACCACGGCGCCATTGCGGCGGATGATCTGGTAGCCGGAGTAGGCCGAGGTCGCCCCGGGCGGGCTGACCAGTCCGGAGCGTCCGGCCGGGCCGGACAAGCTGGCGGCCTGGGTCGGGGTCTTCCCCTCGGCGGCGGTGGGCACGGCAGATTGCATGCAAGTTCCTCTCTTGGGTGTCGGTGGCGATTGGTTTCGAGTGCTCAGGTGACTGCGCCGCCATGCACACACGCACGCCAACCCCTGCGTGCGGTCGATGGCGACAAGGCGGCTATGACAGGGCTCTGGGCGGACCTCGGACTTCAGGCAAGGGCTCTCGCTGACGCGCCTGAAACGATGGCGGGTCCACAGCCAACCGGGCCGCAAGCACGGCTCGGATC
Source organism: Rubrivivax sp. (assembly GCA_022842825.1). Classification (GTDB taxonomy): domain Bacteria; phylum Pseudomonadota; class Gammaproteobacteria; order Burkholderiales; family Burkholderiaceae_C; genus Rubrivivax. The sequence continues at coordinate 49,795 of JALHOU010000008.1, read as the reverse complement.
AGTGATGGGTTGCCTGGCGGTCTGGCGTCCTGCACTCTTTGGTGCGGACTGTCTTTCGACCGTTCCGGGACCCGCCGTCCAACGTCCTGGCGGGTCCGGCCACTTCTTTGGTGACATTTCTCTCGGCGCCCAGGGGGCACTATATATGGGGTGCAGCGCCCAGGCAAGGCACTACCGCTAGCGTGTGGCGGCGGGCTTTCCCGAGTGCGCGCCAAGCCACGGCGCGACGTGGCCGCGTACGCGATGGCGTGGCATTCATGCCACGCGGGGCACGAGCGCGGGGCGGCGACGGCGCAGTTGCGAAGCCAGCCGCGACCACTCGAAGCCGGACCCGGGATCGGCCTTGCGGCCGGGGGCCACGTGCTCGTGGCCTGTCACTTCAGTCAGTGGATAGCGCAGGCTCAGGGCCCGCAGCAGGGTGGCCAGCCGATCGTATTGGCGCGCCTCGAAGCAGCCGCCTTCGAGCCCTTCGAGCTCGATGCCGATGGACCAGTCGTTGCAGTTGCTGCGCCCGCGCCAGCTCGACACGCCAGCGTGCCATGCGCGCCGGTCGCACGAGACATACTGCTCGACGCGGCCGTCGCGCCGGATGAAGAAGTGCGCCGAGACCTGCAGCCCGGCCAAGCGCGCGAAGTAGGGGTGGCCGGCGGCTTCGAGGCGGTTGGTGAACAGCCGCTGCACGGCGTCGCCGCCGAACTCGCCGGGCGGCAGGCTGATGGAGTGCAGCACCACGAGCGAAATCTCCGTGCCCTGCGGCCGCGCGCCGTGGTTGGGCGATTCGACGCGGCGCGCTCCTGGCCACCAGCCCTCGTGCCAGTGCCTGCCCACGCGAGGCTCAGTGGGTCTTGCCGCCGTCGCCGGGCTCGCCAGCACGGTCGGCGCGCTCGCTGCGGTCGGCGGCGGCCTCGGGCGCCATCACCCCCAGGCGTGCCATGCGATAGCGCATCTGCCGCAGCGACAGGCCGAGGCTGGCCCCGGCAGCCGTGCGGTTGTAGCGATGGGCCGCGAGCGCGCGCTCGAGGATGTCGCGCTCGACGCGGTCGAGGTGGGCCGCGAGGTCGGTGGGCAGCGGGGCGGTGGCGCTCGAGCGCGGCGGCGGCGTTGGTGGCGCCGCGGCAACCGCCGCGGCCTCGCCCGCCGCGCCTGCGCCTTCGTCGGCCGATTCGCCACCCTCGTCCATGAGGCCGAGGTCGGCCTGTGTGATGGCCGGCCCGGTGGACAGCGCAAGCGCGCGATGCAGGAGGTTCTCCAGTTCGCGCACGTTGCCCGGGAAGGCGTGGCGCAGGAGCTGCTGCAGCGCATCGGGCGTCAGGCTGGGCACGGGGCTCACACCGGCGTCGCGGGCGATGCGCGCGAGCACCGCCGCGCAGATCGAGGGCAGGTCGGCGATGCGCTCGCGCAGCGGCGGCACGGCAATGCGGATCACGTTCAGCCGGTAGTACAGGTCCTGCCGGAAGCGGCCCGCCTGCACCTCGGCGCCCAGGTCCTTGTGCGTGGCGCTGACGATGCGCACGTTCACACCCACCTCGGCTGCGGCGCCGAGCTGCCGCACGGCGCGCTCCTGGATGGCGCGCAGCAGCTTGCTCTGCATGGCCACGGGCAGGTCGCCGATCTCGTCCAGGAAGAGCGTGCCGCCCTGCGCCATCTGGAAGAAGCCCTCGCGGTCCTCGTGCGCGCCGGTGAAGGCACCCTTGCGGAAGCCGAAGAACTCCGCCTCGAGCAGGGCCTCGGGGATGGCGCTGCAGTTGACGGCCACGAACGGGGCCGAGCCGCGCGGGGAGGTCTCGTGGATGGCGCGTGCCACGAGTTCCTTGCCCGTGCCCGACTCGCCCGTCACGAGCACCGGCGCCATGCTGCGCGAAACCTTCTCGATGAGCGAGCGCACTTGCTGCATGGCCAGCGACTCGCCGGCCATGCGCGTGAGCGCAGCGGCGCCGCGCGCTGGCGCGCCGCGGGCCTCGGCCGGGCGCTCCCGCGGCGCCGGCGGGGCACGTCCCAGCGCCGAAGCCACCACAGTGCGGAACTGCCGCAAGTCCACCGGCTTGGTCAGGTAGTCGTAGGCCCCGGCCTTGAGCGCCTCCACCGCGTTCTCGGGTGAGGCATAGGCGGTGATGACCATGGCTTTTTCGCCGCGGCCGGCGGCTTCCATGCGGTGCAGCAGATCAAGCCCGGTCCCGTCAGGCAGCCGCATGTCGGTGATGACGAGCTGGTAGGGGCGCTCGCCGAGCATCGTCCACGCCTCCTCGACGCCGCCCGCGCACTCGACGTCATAGCCTTCGCGCAGCAGCGTCAACTCGTAAAGGGTGCGCAGGTCCGGCTCGTCGTCGACGACGAGCAGCCGCAACGGGCTGCCCGGGGACGTGACGGCGGCATTCGTGGGGCTCATTCAGTGGGTGTCGAGGGTTCGAGCGGCAACACGGTGGTGGCGTTGGTCAGCTCGGCGCGGCGCATGCTGACCACGAACTCGTTGCACGCCCTCTCGCTGGAAGGCCGCTGCCGGTATTCGATGCTGGCACCGTAGCGCTCGCACAGTTCGCGGCAAATATACAAGCCGAGTCCCGAGCCGCGACTGCGCGTCGAATAGAAGGGCTCGAAGAGGAAGCGTTCCACCTCCGGGGGAATCAGGGCGCCGTCGGAAGCGACGCTGAGGTTGACCCACGTGGCGTTCTCGGCCACGCCAAGCCGTACGAGCACCGCGCCGGGTTCGTTGCTCGAATGCCGGCAGGCGTTGTCGAGCAGGTTGACGAGCACGCGGCGCAGGTGCTCGGCGTCGAACAGCACGCCCAGCGGCGCCTCGGCGACCAGCACGCGCAGTCGGCTGTCGGCCGCCAGCGGCAGCTGGGCCATGGCCGCCCACTCGGCGGTGGTCGCGGCCACGGCGGCGCGGGCATCGATCGTGGTGGCCACCGGTTCGGACCCGGGTGCCACTTCCAGCACGTCGTCGACCAGCCGGTCCAGCCGCGCCACGTTGTCGGCCACGATGCGCGCCAGGCGCAGCTGCGCCGGAGCGAGGTCGTCCTCGAGCAGCAGCGCGTTGGCCTGCGCGATGGCCGCCAACGGGTTGCGGATCTCGTGCGCGATGCCGGCCGAGACGCGGCCCATGGCGGCCAGCTTCTCCTGGCGCAGCCGGGCCTGCGCCGTGCGAAGGTCCTCCAACAGCAGCACGACGAAGGGCTCGTCCGGGATGTCCCCGGCGGTCGTACCTTCGTCTTCCACCGGCTCGAGCGCGCTGCTGCGCATGAAGCGGACGCGCACGCGCAATGTGCGCGCCAACCCGTTGGCAAAGCGGACGACGACGTCGCGGCCGGCCTCGGGCCAGGGCGCGGCCGGCTCGCCAAGGGCACCCTCCACCCTGCCACCCCGGAAGGCCCGCTCCACTTCGTCGTGCAGCGCGCGCCAGGCCGCGCGCTCGGCCAGGCCGAAGGGCGCGGGCGGTGCCAGGCCCTCGTCGACGAGCAGCGAGCGAGCCGCCGGGTTGGCCGCGCGCACGCGCAGGCCGCGGTCGACCACCAGCACGCCGTCGGCCATCTCCTCGATGACGAGGCGGTTCAACTGCGCCTGCTGCCGCGCGAGCTCGAGGCTGCCTCGCGCGGCCAGTTCCTCGCGCGCGAGCCGCCCGGCCAGTTCGCCCGCCAGCAAGGTGATGATGAACAGGCCCAGCCCGGCCAGGCCCGTCTGCAGCATCAAGCCCGGCGCGAGCGCATCGAAGGCCGCCGTTCGCCAGGCCACCAGCAGCAGCAGCAGCGCCACGGCCGCCGCGGTGCCCAGCGCCAGCAGGCGGGAGGTGAGCACGCCCGCCATCAGCACCGGCAGCACCAGCAGCGCCGCATAGTTGAAGCTGGAGCCGACCTCGATGACATGTAGGCCGATGAAGGCAAGGATGTCCACACCGATCGTGGCCAGCCACTGTCGCCGTCGCTGATGCCCCAGCGGCTTGGGCTCGGCGAGCGGACGAAAACGCGGCAGCAACCACAGCGTGATCGCCTGCGCTGCATAGACCAGGCTCACGAGCGCGAGCAACTCGGCATGTCGAAGGCCGAGCAGACTGGAGACCCCCTGCGCGGCCACCAGCCCTACGCCGACCACGGCGCGCGCCGCCACGTAGGTGCGGAAGACGCGCACCAGCGCCGTGTCCTGGGCCGCGGCGATGCGGCGCACCTGGCGCAGGAGCATGCGGCTGTCCGGCGGCATCTCGCCGGCGGCCAGCCAGCCGGGGTCGAAGAAGGACTCCGTGGGGTGGCTCTCGCCGGTCAGCGTGGCCGCAAAGAGGGTGTCGTCGCGGCGGCGGCCGCCGGCGCGGCGGCGGTCCGCGCTGCGGCGGTCGGAATGCCGGCGCTCTCCGCCAGGCGAGCTCACCGCCTCAATCCGGCCGGCAAGGCAACGCGCGACACCGCTGCAGCAGCGCGCGCGCGCCGATCACTTGGGTCCGGCCAGGCGGTGCGCATCGCTGCAGTACGACCGGCCTTCGACGTCGAAGCTCGCCTCCGGGCGCGGCAGGTGCACACCGCAGTGGGCACAGGCCACCATCGGTGCCGACTCGGCGGCGGGCTTGCCGGCGCCGCCGCCGCCCGGCGGCGGCGGCGCGCCGTTGCGCCGCCCCTTTAGGAACCACATCGCCAGGCCCAACACGAGGCCGACGATGATCAGCAGTCTGAGCATGGCACTCCATGCGCGACCGGCGTCATGGTGACAGCCGGCCCAGAACCACCTCGAGCACGAAGCGTGAGCCCACATAGGCCAGCAACAGCAGCGCCGAGCCCACGTACAACCACCGTGTCGCCTGGCGACCGCGCCAGCCTCGGCGGTGGCGCCCCACCAGCAACGCGGCGAACACCGTCCAGGCGAGTATCGAGAACACCGACTTGTGATCCCAGCGCCATTGCGCGGCTGTGAAGGCGCCGAGCAGCAGAGTCAAGGTCAGCACCACGAAGCCCGCTTCGACGAAGCGGAAGGTGAGGCGCTCGAGTTGCAGAAGCGGCAGCCCCGATGTCACTGGCCGCACCGCCGGCGTGCCGACCGCAGCACGCGCGGCGCCGCCGGAGCGCAGGCGCCGTTCTGCACGGTCCAGCAGGCTGGCATGCAGCACGGCGGCGGCGAACAGGGCGTAGGAGCCCACGCCAAGGGCAAAGTGCAGTGGCGCCAGCGTTGACGCGCCGTGGCGCGGGTCGCCCGGAAAGACGAGCGCCGCGACCACGCCGGCGATGCCCGCCATCGCCAGCGCCAAGCGCACGGTGGGCAGCGGGAGGAAGCGGCTCTCGACCGTGTGCACGGCGATCATCAGCCAGACGGTCATCGACAACACGGGGCCGAAGCCCCAGCGCATGCCGCGGCCGGCCCCGCCGGGCCCGCCGGCCAGGCCGCCGATGTCGATGAGCAGGAGCAGCAGGTGCAGGGCGAAGGCGCCCAAAAGCGCCGCAGCACCGAGACGGCGCCACAGAACGCCGGTGAGCGCCACCGGCAGCGCGGCGAGCGCATAGAGAAAGAGCGTGACACCCGCGAGCATCAGGCCCCCGGCAGGGGCCAAGGTGGCCGGCGCGCTCGATAGAATCATCATGACAGTTTACCCACCCCTTCCCTTCCTCGTTGCCGAGGCCGGCCCCAGTTGGCGCGCGGCCGTGGCGAGTGCGGGGATCCCGCGAGACGGCGATGGCCTCCACCCTTTCAGACCGGCTGTCGCGCCTCGTCAAGACGATGCGCGGCCAGGCCCGCATCACCGAGAGCAACGTCGCCGACATGCTGCGCGAAGTGCGCCTGGCGCTGCTCGAGGCCGACGTGGCCTTGCCGGTGGTGCGCGACTTCATCGCACGCGTCAAGGAGCGGGCGCTGGGGCAGCAGGTGGTCGGCTCGCTCAACCCCGGGCAGGCGCTCGTCGGTATCGTGCACAAGGAGCTCGCCGCGACGATGGGCGAGGTCGATGCGCAAGGTGCGTTGAAGCCGCCGGCCGACATCGACCTCGCCACGCAGCCGCCGGCCGTGCTGCTGATGGCCGGCCTGCAGGGCTCGGGCAAGACCACCACGACGGCCAAGCTGGCGCGCCACCTCACGGCCAAGCGCAAGAAGAAGGTGCTCACCGTCTCGGCCGACGTCTACCGGCCGGCCGCCATCCAGCAGCTGAAGACGGTGACGGCGCAGGCCGGCGCCGAGTGGTTCGCGAGTACCTCCGAGCAGAAGCCGCGCGACATCGCGCTGGCGGCGCTCGACCACGCGCGGCGCCACTTCTTCGACGTGCTCATCGTCGACACCGCCGGTCGCCTGGCCATCGACGAAGCGCTGATGAACGAGATCCGCGAGCTGCACGCCGTGCTGAAGCCCGTGGAAACACTGTTCGTCGTCGACGCCATGCAGGGTCAGGACGCGGTCAACGTGGCCAAGGCGTTCAAGGAGGCGCTGCCGCTCACCGGCGTCGTGCTCACCAAGCTCGACGGCGACTCGCGCGGCGGCGCCGCGCTGTCGGTGCGCCAGGTGACCGGCGCGCCGATCAAGTTCGCCGGCGTGAGCGAGAAGATCGACGGCCTGGAGGTCTTCGATGCCGATCGCCACGCCGGGCGCGTGCTCGGAATGGGCGATATCGTCGCCCTGGTCGAGGAGGTGCAAAAGGGGGTCGACCTCGAGGAGGCGAAGAAGCTCGCCGAGAAGGTCAAGAGCGGCAGCGGCTTCGACCTCAACGACTTCCTTGCCCAGATCTCGCAGATGAAGAAGATGGGTGGCCTTGCCGGGCTCGTCGACAAGCTCCCGAGTGCGCTGGCGGAGAAGGCTGCCGGCGCCGACATGGGCCGCGCCGAGCGCGACGTGCGCCGCATGGAAGGCATCATCAACTCGATGACGCCACTGGAGCGTCGCAAGCCCGAGCTCATCAAGGCCACGCGCAAGCGCCGCATCGCCTCCGGCGCGGGCGTGCAGGTCCAGGAAGTGAACCGCCTGCTCAACCAGTTCGAGCAGATGCAGGGCATGATGAAGAAGATGAAGGGCGGCGGGCTCATGAAGATGATGCGCCGCATGGGTGGCGGCGGCTTTCCCGGACTGCCGCCGCGCTGACGCCAGCCGCGCCGCGGCAGCACGACAACGCGTTCGCGGGCGCCGCCTCCCCCCGGCGGCGGGCGCCGGAAGCTTTTTGTCACCGACGGATACGCCTTTTGTCTCTTTGGGTCTGGTCTGCGGGACGCTTGTTGCCGATCGTACGGGTTGGCTCGTCCGTTGCGGGCCCGCCGCCGCATCGCATCCTTCGCTCACACCGCCAGCCCGACCCCGCATGGACCGCCTCGCTGACATCTCCACGTTCGCCCTGCCGGCCACGTTGCTGGCACTGCTGCTGTTCCTGGCCATGCGCTGGCGGAACCAGCGAGGTGCCAAGAACGAGGACGGACGGGGGAGCGTCGACACCGTGGCCGGTTGGCCGCCGGAGGCGGCGCGCGTGCTGACGATCGACGAACGCCAGGCCCTCGACGTGCTGGGCCGCGCCTTCCCGACGCATCTGGTGCTCGCACAGGTGCCGCTTTCGCGCTTCCTGCGCGTGCCGCTGCGGCGCAGCTACAGCGAGTGGCTGCAGCGCGTCGGCACCCTGAGCGCCGACCTGTTGCTGTGCGATGCCGGCTCGAGCGTCATCGCCGTCATCGACATCCGCAGCGCCACCGAGAGCGAGCGCGCCCGGCGCCGGCACGAGCGCATGTCGCGCGTGCTGCGGCAGGCCGGCGTGCACGTGATCACCTGGCGTGAGGGCGAGTTGCCGGATGTGGCCGACGCGCGCACGCAGCTCCTGCCGTTGCTGCAACCGGGCGGCACGGCACCCAAGCCGTCGAGCTCGCGGCCGATGCCGCTGATCCCGGTGGCGGAGATGGAGGAGATCGTCGCCGACGAGGACGACCAAGCCTTCGCGGCCACCGTGTACGGCAGCCGCAGCCACGATCCGGTCTCTTCCGACTACTTCGACGACCTCGAAGTGACAGCCGCGAAGCGCTGACGGCGCCGCGGCACCGCCGAAGGACCCTGCCGCTCAGCGCAGCAGCGCTTCGGCAAATTCGCGCGCGTCGAAGGGCTGCAGGTCCTCGAGCTTCTCGCCCACGCCGATGAAGTAGACGGGCACGACCCGCCCCTGCTCGGCGCCCCAGCGGGCGATGGCCGCGAGCACGCCACCCTTGGCCGTGCCGTCGAGCTTGGTGACGACGAGTCCCGTCAGCCCCAGCGCCGCGTCGAAGGCCTTCACCTGCGCCAGCGCGTTCTGGCCGGTGTTGCCGTCGACGACGAGCAGCACCTCGTGCGGCGCGCCTTCCTGCGCCCGCCCGATCACGCGCTGGATCTTCTTCAGCTCCTCCATCAGGTGCGTCTGCGTCGGCAGGCGCCCGGCCGTGTCGGCAATGACCACGTCGCAGCCGCGCGCGCGGCCGGCACTGACGGCGTCGAAGGTGACCGCGGCCGGGTCGGCGCCCTCCTGGCTCACGATCTGCACCTGGGCGCGGTCGGCCCATACGGCCAGCTGTTCGCGCGCCGCGGCGCGGAAGGTGTCGGCCGCCGCCAGCAGCACCTTGCAGCCGCCTTCGGCGAGGTGTCGCGTGAGCTTGCCGATGCTCGTCGTCTTGCCGGCGCCGTTAACGCCCACCACCATCATCACGGTGGGTCGATGCTCGCCGACGACCAGTGGCTTCTGCAGCGGCGCGAGCTGGCTGGCGAGCACCTCGACGAGCAAGCCCTTGACCGCCGCCGGATCGGTGGCCTGGGTGTCCTTGACCCGGCGCTTGAGTTCCTCGAGCAGCGCCTGCGTGGCCGGGCTGCCGGCATCGGCCATGAGCAGCGCGGCCTCCAGTTCCTCGTAGAGCGCGGCATCGATGCGCGTGCCGGTGAAGACGGCGGCCAGGCTGCCGCCCGTCTTGCGCAGCCCCTCGCGCAGGCGGGCGAACCAGCCGACGTCAACCTTGGGCGGCGTGTCGGCCGCCGCGAAGATGTCTGGCGCCGATGACGCAGAGGAAGCCGGGAACCCGGGAAACCTGGACTGCGCGGACGGTGCGGACGGTGCGGACGGTGCGGGCGACGCGGGTGGCCCGGACGGTGCGGTCGTCGGGGCCGGCGCGGCCACCGGCGCCTTCTTGCGGAAGAAGCTGAACATCGGATCCTGGCCTGCGGTCGGTGGCGCAGTCGTCGGGTGTCTTGCGCGGCCAGATTGCCGAAGCGAGGCCGATATAATCTTGCGCTTGAGGCGCTTTAGCTCAGTTGGTTAGAGCGACGGAATCATAATCCGCAGGTCCGGGGTTCAAATCCCTGAAGCGCCACCAGAACACCCGGGCCCGAGCCATGCGCTCGGGCCCTGTTCTTTCCGGTGGGCCTCTTGCCCGCCCCACAGCCACTGGATCCACACCATGCCTCGCTGTGATCTCCGAGCCGGCCTCTCGCGGCGCCTTGCGGCCACTGCACTGGTGGCCCTGGCCGGCCTCGCTGCCCTGCCTGTGGCCGCACAGCAGCCACGCAATTTTCCGGCCACGGCGCTGCGCGGCGAGATCGTCGTGCTGCAGCCGCCCGAACTGCTGCTCAACGGCCGGCCGGCGCGGCTCTCGCCCGGTGTGCGCATCCGGAGCGAGAACAACCTGCTGATGGTGACCGGCGCGCTCGGCAACCAGCGGCTGCTGGTGCACTACACGATCGACCTCTCCGGCCTGGTCGGCGAGATCTGGATCCTCACCGCCGCCGAGCGGGCCCGCCAGCCCTGGCCCACCACGCGAGAGCAGGCGGCCGCCTGGACCTTCGACCCCGTTGGCCAGACCTGGACGCGGCCATGAAGGTCTTCATCCGCACTTTCGGGTGCCAGATGAACGAGTACGACTCGGACAAGATGGCAGACGTGCTGCGCGCCGCCGAGGGCTACGAGCCGACCACCGATCCCGAACAAGCCGACCTCATCCTCTTCAATACCTGCTCGGTGCGCGAGAAGGCACAGGAGAAGGTGTTCAGCGACCTCGGCCGCGTCAAGCACCTGAAGAAGAAGGGCGCCCTGATCGGCGTCGGCGGCTGCGTGGCGAGCCAGGAAGGCGCCGCCATCATCGAGCGCGCACCCTACGTCGACCTCGTCTTCGGTCCGCAGACGCTGCACCGTCTGCCGCAGATGATCGAGGCGCGCCGCAGCGAGCAGCGGCCGCAGGTGGACATCTCCTTCCCGGAGATCGAGAAGTTCGACCACCTGCCGCCGGCGCGCGTGCAAGGTGCCAGCGCCTTCGTCTCGATCATGGAGGGTTGCTCGAAGTACTGCTCCTACTGCGTCGTGCCCTACACACGCGGCGAGGAGGTGAGCCGACGCTTCGACGACGTGCTCACCGAGGTGGCAGGCCTCGCCGAGCAGGGCGTGAAGGAGGTGACGCTGCTCGGGCAGAACGTCAACGCCTATCGTGGCGCCATGACCGACTCCGGCGAGACGGCCGACTTTGCGCTGCTCATCGAATACGTCGCCGCGCTGCCGGGCATCGAGCGCATCCGCTACACGACGAGCCATCCGAACGAGTTCACGCAGCGGCTGATCGACGTCTACGCCAAGGTGCCGCAACTCGTGGACCACCTGCACCTGCCGGTGCAGCACGGCAGCGACCGCATCCTGATGGCGATGAAGCGCGGCTACACCGCCATGGAATACAAGAGCATCGTGCGCCGGCTGCGCGCGGTGCGCCCGGGCATCAGCCTGTCGAGCGATTTCATCGTCGGCTTCCCGGGCGAGACCGAAGACGACTTCCGGCGCCTGCTGCGCCTGGTCGAGGAGGTCGGCTACGACAGCTCGTTCAGCTTCGTCTTCAGCAAGCGCCCGGGCACGCCCGCCGCAGCGCTGCCCGACGAGACGCCGCCGGCGCTGAAGCTGCAGCGCCTGCAGGAACTGCAGGTCCTGCTCGAGCAGAACGTGCGCCGCATCAGTGCCAGCCGCGTGGGCACGCTGCAGCGCATCCTCGTCGAGGGGCCGTCGAAGAAAAACCCGCTCGAGCTGATGGGTCGCACCGAGTGCAACCGCATCGTCAACTTCGATGCCGGCCCGGGTGCGGCGAAGCGGTTGCCGGGCCGCATGATCGAAGTCACCATCACCGAGGCGCTGCCGCATTCGCTGCGCGGTGCCCCAGTGACCGGCGAATCGGTCGTCAGCGCCGCCCCGGCCCGAACCCCCGCCACCACAGCGTGACGCTTGTGGCCAGCACCATCGCCGCGTAAGTGGCCATGCGGCCGTCGCGGCCGAACCCGGCAAGGCCGGCGATCGTCACGACCATGTTTGCGGCGGCGGCCAAGGCGGCCATGCGCCACCAGGGCTGAGCTGCCAGATCGGCCCGCCACGCTACCTTGGCCAACGCTGCGGCCACGGCCCCCAGCGCCAGGGCCGGCACGAAGAAGTTGGCGAGGTGGTTGAGGAAGTCGAATGGTTCCATGAGCATGCCGGCGCGGCAGCAACGACTTGATTCGGCCGACACCACCCCGTGCAAAGCCCCAGGGTTGCAGCCGGGGGTGAAATCTACAATGCGCCCGTGAGCGTCATCACCTTCGGCCTCAATCACCAGACGGCCCCGCTGGACCTGCGCGGCCGCCTGGCGTTTTCGCCGGAGCAACTGGCGCCCGCCCTGCGGGGCCTGAACCAACGGCTGGAGCGCGTCGACCCGGAAGCGGCCATCGTCTCCACCTGCAACCGCACCGAGCTCTACATCGCGGTGGGTGCCTCGCCGGCGGTGCCGATCCTGCAGCCGGCGCTGGACTGGCTGGCCGAGCAAGGCCGGGTCACGGCCGAGCACCTGCAGCAGCATGCCTACGTCATGCACGATCGCGATGCCGCCCGGCACGCCTTCCGCGTTGCCAGCGGGCTGGACTCGATGGTGCTGGGCGAGCCGCAGATCCTCGGCCAGATGAAGCAGGCGGTGCGCCTGGCCGATGAGGCGGGCACGCTGGGCACGACGCTGCACCAGCTTTTCCAGCGCAGCTTCTCGGTCGCCAAAGAGGTGCGCACCTCCACCGAGATCGGCGCTCACTCCATCAGCATGGCCGCCGCGTCGGTGCGGCTGGCGAGCGAGCTGTTCGAGGACCTGCGCCAGCTGCACGTGCTGTTCGTGGGCGCCGGCGAGATGATCGAGCTCGTCGCGACTCACTTCGCGGCACGGCAGCCACGTGGCATGGCGGTGGCCAACCGCACGCTGGAGCGAGGTGAGAAGCTCGCTGCGCGCTTCGGTGCACAGGCGCTGAGGCTGGCCGACCTGCCCTCGCGGCTGCACGAGTTCGACGTCGTCATCTCCTGCACCGCGAGCACCCTGCCCATCATCGGTCTGGGTGCAGTGGAACGCGCACTCAGGGCGCGCCGCCGCCGCCCCATCTTCATGGTCGACCTGGCGGTGCCGCGCGACATCGAACCCGAGGTGGCCCAGCTGGCCGACATCTACCTCTACACGGTGGACGATCTCTCCGAGCGGGTGCAAAGCGCCGGCGAGAGGCGCCAGGCGGCCGTTCAGCAGGCCGAGGCCATCATCGACGCAGGCGTGCAGAGCTTCGCGCACTGGCTGGACCAGCGCGCCGCGGTGCCGCTGATCCAGGCGCTCAACCGCCAGGCCGACGACTGGGGCGCCGTCGAGCTGGCCCGCGCCCGAAAGCTCCTCGCCCGAGGCGAGCCGGTGGAGCAGGTGCTGCAGGCGATGGCGCGCGGGCTCACCGGCAAGATGCTGCACGGCACGCTGGCCGAGTTGCACGGGACCGAAGGTGCCGAGCGCGAGCGGCTGGCCGATACCGTGTCGCGACTGTTCCTGCGTGGCAGCTCGAGCCCCTCGCGCGGGGCCGGCGGCGGGGGCCGCGGGTCCGCGCCCCGATGAGCCTGCTGAACGCGGCGCTGCGCGAGCGGTTCGAGCGGCTGACGCTGCGCCTCGCGGAGCTCGACGCCACCCTTGCCGACCCGGCTGTCGCCGGCGACATGAAGCGCTTTCGCGCCCTCTCGCGCGAGCAGGCGGAGGTGCAGGGCGTGGTGGACACCTGGCGTCGCTTCCAGCAGCGCGAGCGCGACCTCACCTCCGCATTGGAGCTGCGCGATGGCGAAGGCGCCGGGGACGACGATCTGGCCCAGATGGCCCGCGAAGAGGTCGATGCCGCCACTGCCGACCTCGAACGCCTGCAGGCTGACCTCCAGGCCGCCCTGCTGCCCAAGGACCCGGACGACGAGCGCAATGCCTTCCTCGAGATCCGCGCCGGCACCGGCGGCGATGAATCGGCACTCTTCGCCGGCGACCTGGCGCGCATGTACCTGCGCTTCTGCGAGCGCGCGGGCTTCCGCACCGAGGTGCTGAGCGAGAGCCCGGCCGAGCTCGGCGGCTACAAGGAGCTCGTCTTGCGCGTCGAGGGCGACCACGCCTACGGCAAGCTGCGCTTCGAGTCGGGCGGCCACCGCGTGCAGCGCGTGCCGACCACCGAGAGCCAGGGCCGCATCCACACCAGCGCCTGCACCGTGGCGGTGATGCCCGAGCCCGACGAGACCGAGGAGGTCCAGCTCAACGCCGCCGAGCTGCGCATCGACACCTTCCGGGCCAGCGGTGCCGGCGGCCAGCATGTCAACAAGACCGACAGCGCCATCCGCATCACGCACCTGCCCACCGGGCTCGTCGCGGAATGCCAGGACGACCGCAGCCAGCACCGCAACAAGGCCAAGGCGATGGCCGTGCTCGTGGCGCGGCTGCGCGAAAAGGAGCGCAGCGAACGCGCCGCCAAGGAGGCCGCCACGCGCAAGAGCCTGGTGGGCAGCGGCGACCGCAGCGACCGCATCCGCACCTACAACTTCCCGCAGGGGCGGCTCACGGACCACCGCATCAACCTCACGTTGTACAAGCTGGCGCAGATCATGGAGGGCGACCTCGGCGACGTGACCGCCGCACTGGCCGCCGCACGGGCGGCTGAACAGCTGCAGCAGCTCGAGGCGGGCACGCGATGAGCCGTGTCGTGACGTCTGTGGGTTTGCGCATCGGCCAGTGGCTCGGACGGGCACGCGCGGCCGGCGTCGCCCGCCTGGACGCGCAACGGCTGCTGGCCCACCACCTGGGCCGGCCGCGGACCTGGCTGCTGGCACACGACGACGAGCCCCTTCCTCCTGAAGTGCAGCGGCAGGCCGACGCCGACCTCGCGCGGCGCGTGGAGGAGGTACCACTGGCCTATCTCGTCGGCGAGCGCGAGTTCCACGGCCTGACTTTGCAGGTGGGCGACGACGTGCTGGTGCCGCGTCCGGAGACCGAGGGCCTGGTCGACTGGGCCCTGGAACTGGCGGCCCGGGCACCCCTGCCCCGGCTGGCCGACCTCGGCACAGGCAGCGGCGCCATCGCGCTGGCCTTCAAGCACCGCATGCCCGCCTTCGAGGTCTGGGCGAGCGACCGCAGCGCGGCGGCGCTGGCCGTCGCGCGTGCCAATGAGCAGAGCCTGCAACTGCCCGTGACGTGGCTCAAGGGTGACTGGTGGCATCCGTTCGCCGGGCAGCGCTTTGGCATCGTCGTTTCGAATCCGCCCTACGTCGCCGAATGCGACCCGCATCTGCCCGCCCTGCGGCACGAGCCGCAAATGGCGTTGATCGCTGGGGCGGACGGCCTGCAGGCGCTGCGGCAGATCGTGGCCGAAGCGCCCGCGCACCTGGTCGCCGGCGGTTGGCTGCTGCTGGAGCATGGGTTTGACCAGGCGGTGGCCGTCGCCGCACTGCTCGAGGCCGCCGGCTTCGAGCAGGTCGAGACCCGGTCCGACCTTGCCGGCCTCAGCCGGCTGACCGGGGGCCGGCGACCTCCCGCCTGAGTGCGGCTCCGAGCGGCGCTGCACCCGACGCGGCTCGTCCCCCGTGGCGCGCTGCCAACTGTTGCCGCGGTTGCCGCTTTGAGGGGATGCCGGCCGGGCAGCGCCGGGCGCATCATCGGTGCCGAGCCGAAGGAAGGGGGCACAAGATGAAGATCTCGAAACGTTCGATGAGCGCCACCGCCTCGGCTTGGTTGCTTGCGGCGCTGGTGGCGGCCGCGGTTCCTTTGCAGGCGCAGGCCAATCAGGGCTTCGTTGCCACGCCGGGCGAGTGGCTTTGGCCGCAGTTGCAGGCGCGCATCACCGTACAGACGGCCGTGCTGACCCGGGTGGCGCTGACCGGGCCGTCCGAGGCTGGCGTGGCGGCGGCGCGTGGCGTGCAAGGCGGGGCGTTGCTGGGAGACTACGTTTTCGCGGCTCCCGGCTTCGGCAACTTCCGCGCCACCAGTGGCGTCTTGCTCGGCAACCCCAGCGGTGCGCCAGTCCTGAACGCCATGCCGATTGCCCGTCTGGGCATCACGATGCTCGATGGGGGCTATGCTGGCTACGGCAACAATGCCGACGGGCCTTCAACCCTGCCCTATCTGGGCGTGGGCTACAGCAGCCCCTCGCTGTGGCGCAGCCTCTCCGTGAGCGCCGATGTGGGCCTGGTGGCCGGTCGCCCGGCAGGCCTGTCGGGCCTCGGCCGCGCGATGCTCGGCAACCAGGCCATGGACGTAGCCGTCCGCGACCTGCGCCTGGCGCCGGTGTTGCAGCTGGGCGTGCGCTACAGCTTCTGACGCCGCCCGGTCCCGCAGGCCGGCCCATGCCCCCGAGCGGGTGGGGCCGCGCTGCTTGCTCCATACTGCACTCTTCGAACTTTCCCTGCGACAAAGGGCCGGCTATGAGCGAAGTGCAGCAACGCATCGACCAGTTGGTGAAGGGCCACCGGGTCGTGCTCTTCATGAAGGGCACCGCCCAGTTTCCGATGTGCGGCTTCTCGGGCCGCGCGGTGCAGGTGCTCAAGGCCTGCGGCGTGAGCGACCTGAACACCTACAACGTGCTCGAGGACGAAGACGTGCGCCAGGGCATCAAGGATTACGCCAACTGGCCCACGATCCCGCAGCTGTACGTGAACGGCGAGTTCGTCGGCGGCTCGGACATCATGATGGAGATGTACCAGTCCGGCGAGTTGCAGCAGTTGTTGGCCAAGGCCTGACCGGCGCGCGCCGCCAACGGCCATGCCGCCACCCCCGGCCCGCTTGGTCGTCGGCATCAGTGGCGCCACCGGCGCCATCTACGGCCTGAAGCTGCTGGAGCGGGCCAGGGTGCTCGGTGTGGAGACGCATCTCGTCGTGACCCCCGCCGGCATGCTCAATGTGCACCACGAACTGCGGCTCGACCGGCAGGCGCTCGAGCAGCGGGCGACCGTCGCGTACTCTGCGGGCGACGTCGGAGCATGCATTGCCAGCGGCAGCTTCGAGACCGCCGCCATGGTGATCTCGCCCTGCTCCATGCGCACTTTGGCGGCGGTGGCGCATGGACTGTCGGACAACCTGCTCACGCGCGCCGCGGACGTGACGCTGAAGGAGCGCAGGCGGCTCGTGCTCATGGTGCGCGAGACGCCCTTCAATCTGGCGCATCTGCGCAACATGACGGCGGCGACCGAAATGGGCGCGGTGGTCTTTCCGCCGCTGCCGGCCTTCTACCACCACCCGCAAAGCATCGAGGAGATGGTCGACGAGGGCGTCGAGCGCGTTCTGCAGGCGGCCGGCATCGAGGGCGCCCGGCCCAAGTCCTGGCAGGGGTTGCGCGAGGCGGGTTGAGGCCCGGGACCGCATGCCCGGGGCCGAGCCGGCCCGGCTCAGGCCAGCTTGATGTCCCACTGCCGGCGCGAGGCGAAGACGGCGTTCGGGTACTCCGCCCGCCCCCGGCTGCCGTTGTAGCGGCCGAGCGCGAGGAACATGTCGCCGCGCTCGCGCTCGAGGTAGTGGCGCAGGATCACGCAGCCGAAGCGCAGGTTGGTCTGCAGGTGAAACAGGCGATGCACGTCGCCGTCGCCGATGAGCCTGGCCCAGAAGGGCATGACCTGCATGTAGCCGCGCGCACCAGCCACGCTGATGGCGTACTTGCGGAAGCCGCTCTCGACCTGCACGAGCCCGAGGATGAGCGCCGGCTCGAGCCCGGCGCGCTTGCTTTCGTACCAGAGGGCCTCGAGGAACTCGACGCGAGTGTGGTGATCGGCCTTGCGCCGCTTCAGCCGCTCGCTCGCGGCGCTCAGCCACTTCAAGTAGGCAAGCCGCTCCTCGATGTTCTCGAAGCTCGGTCGCGGCGGTGCCTGTTCGGCGATGGCGGCCGCCAACGCGGTGCGCACGGCATCGGCCAGCGGCTCCTCGACCTGTGCCCCGGCCCACGCCGTGCGACCGGCCGCGAGCAGAGCGCCGACCGCCCCGGCGCAAGCGGCCCCGAGCCAGAGCCGGCGCCGCGCGCTCGTCATGCTTTGAGGCGGCCCTTCACGAAGGCAGCGGCCTCGCCCAGCGGCGTGGCGGTCGCTGTCGCTTCGCGCCGCCCTTGAACCTCGACCGTGCCGGCCTTCAGCCCGCGCTCGCTGACGACGACGCGCTGCGGCACGCCGATGAGCTCCCAGTCGGCGAACATCGCGCCCGGTCGTTCGCCGCGGTCGTCGAGCACCACGTCGACGCCGGCGGCGGCCAGTTCAGCGTGCAGGCGGTCGGCCGCCTCCTGCACGACGGGCGTGCGCTCGTAGCCGATGGGGCACACCACGACGGAGAACGGCGCCAGCGCGTCGGGCCAGACGATGCCGCGCTCGTCGTGGCCCTGCTCGATGGCCGCACCCAGCAGGCGCGTCACGCCGATGCCGTAGCAGCCCATCACCATGGGCTGCGGCTTGCCCGTCTCGTCCAGGTAGTTGGCGTTCATCGCCGCGCTGTACTTGGTGCCGAGCAGGAAAACGTGGCCCACCTCGATGCCGCGCTGAATGGCCAGCACGCCGCGGCCGTCGGGCGAGGGGTCGCCCGCCACGACGTTGCGGATGTCGGCGACGAGGTCGGGCTCGGGCAGGTCGCGGCCCCAGTTGACGCCGGTGAAGTGGAAGTCGGCTTCGTTGGCGCCGCAGACGAAGTCGTGCATGGCGGCCACGGTGCGATCGGCGATCACCTTCACCGCCTTCTTGGTTCCAATGGGGCCGAGGTAGCCGGGCTTGCAGCCGAAGGTCGCCTCGATCTCGGCCGCCGTGGCGAAGCGGTAGCCCGCCTTCAGGCCCGGCACCTTGCTCGCTTTCACCTCGTTCAGGCTGTGGTCACCCCGCACGAGCAGGAGCCACAGTGTTGTCTTGCGCACCGCGCCAGTCTCGTCGGCCCCGTCGGTGGCCAGGACGAGCGACTTCACGGTCGCCGTGAGCGGGATGCCCAGCAGTTGCGCCACGTCCTCGCAGGTGGCCTTGCCGGGCGTGGGCGTCTTCTCGAGCGAGCGCCGAGCCGCCGCGCGCTCGGCGATGAGCGGCAGCGCCTCGGCCAGCTCGATGTTGGCGGCGTAGTCGCTCGTGGGGCAGTAGACGATGGCGTCTTCGCCCGTGTCGGCGATGACCTGGAACTCCTGCGACGCGTCGCCACCGATGGCGCCGGAGTCGGCGGCCACGGCGCGGTACGTGAGGCCCATGCGGTCGAAGATGGCGCAATAGGCCCGGTACATCGCCTGGTAGCTCTTCAGGCCGGACTCGACGTCGCGGTCGAAGGAGTACGCATCCTTCATCGTGAACTCGCGCCCGCGCATGAGGCCGAAGCGGGGCCGGCGCTCGTCGCGGAATTTGGTCTGGATGTGATAGAAGTTGCGCGGCAGTTGCTTGTAGCTCTTCAACTCCTGGCGCGCGATGTCGGTGATGACCTCTTCACTGGTGGGCTGGATGATGAAGTCGCGCTCGTGTCGGTCTTTCACGCGCAGCAACTCGGGGCCCATCTTCTGGAAGCGGCCCGTCTCCATCCACAGCTCGGCCGGTTGCACCACTGGCATCAGCAACTCGATGGCGCCGGCGCGGTTCATCTCCTCGCGGATGATGGCCTCGACCCTGCGGATCACTCGCAGCCCCAGCGGCATGTAGCTGTAGATGCCCGCGCCCAGGCGCTTGATCATGCCGGCGCGCACCATCAGGCGGTGGCTGACCACCTCCGCGTCGGCGGGGGCCTCCTTCAACGTGGAGACGAATGTCTGCGAGGCTTTCATCGTACGGCGTTGGAGTGCGCGGTTGTGTCCGCACCGGGCGCCGTTGAGGCGGCGCACGCCGGGCCTCGTTGCAGCGGCCCCCGGGCCTGGGGGCCTCACGTGGTGCGGGTTAGCGAGGGTTCGCGTGCCGCACGACGCCGGTGCAATAATGAAATCAGTCAAAGATAGGGGTCAGATTATGCTCGACCGGGACGGCTTCAGGCCGAACGTCGGCATCGTCCTCCTGAACTCTCGCAACCAGGTCTTCTGGGGCAAGCGGCTCAGAACACATTCCTGGCAGTTCCCCCAAGGGGGTATCAAGCACGGCGAGTCGCCCGAACAGGCGATGTACCGTGAGCTGCACGAGGAGGTTGGCCTGCGTCCGGAGCACGTGCAGATCCTGGCGCGCACGCGCGACTGGCTGCGCTACGAGGTGCCCGAGCAGTACATCCGCCGCGACGCGCGTGGCCACTACAAGGGTCAGAAGCAGATCTGGTTCCTGCTGCGCCTCGTGGGCCGCGACAGCGACATGAACCTGCGCGCCACCGACCACCCGGAGTTCGATGCTTGGCGCTGGAACGACTACTGGGTGCCGCTGGACGTGGTGATCGAGTTCAAGCGCGGCGTCTACGAGATGGCCCTGACGGAGCTGGCGCGCTTCCTGCCGCGCGCCAACCACCACAATCGCTTTTTGCGCGCCGGGCTGCGCGCGCAGCGCCACGAGGCAGCGCCGGCGCAGCATGGGGCCTCCCCTGGGTCCATCGACGAGAGTGGCCTCGTCAATGACTGAAGGCGGGCTTTACACCAGCACGAGGTTCGTGCGGTGGATCATCTCCGGTTCGTTCGCATAGCCCAGAAGCGCCTCGATCTGCGCCGAGGACCTGCGCGCCAGGTGGCGGGCCTCGGTGGCGGAGTAGTTGGCTAGGCCACGGGCGATCTCGCGCCCCTCGACGTTGCGCACGGCGATCACGTCGCCGCGGACGAAGTCGCCCTGCACCTCTGTGATGCCGATGGGCAGCAGGCTCTTGCCCTCGTCGAGCAGCTTGGCCGCGGCGCCGGCGTCCACGAGGACCGCACCACGCAGTTGCAGGTGGTCGAGCATCCACTGCTTGCGTGCGGCCAACTTGGCGGTGGTGGCGGCGAGTTGCGTGCCGATGCGCTCGCCCGCCGCGAGGCGCAGCAGGACGTCGCTTTCGCGGCCCCAGGCGATGACGGTGCTCGTGCCACTGCGGGCGGCACGCTTGGCTGCCAGCACCTTTGTCAGCATGCCGCCACGCCCGATGCCCGAGCCTGCGCCGCCGGCCATCGCCTCAAGGGCAGTGTCGCCCGCCCGAGCCTCCTCGATCAGGCGCGCCGAGGGATCCTTGCGCGGGTCGGCGGAGTACAGCCCGCGTTGGTCGGTGAGGATCACGTAGGCATCCGCGTCGACGAGATTGGCCACGAGCGCGCCCAGCGTGTCGTTGTCGCCGAACTTGATCTCGTCGTTGACGACAGTGTCGTTCTCGTTGATCACAGGAATGACCTTCAACGACAGCAGGGTCAGCAGTGTCGAACGCGCGTTCAGGTAACGCTCGCGGTCAGCGAGGTCGGCATGCGTGAGAAGCACCTGGGCGCTGCACAGCCCGTGTCGTGCGAGGCTCGTCTCGTACATCTGGGCCAGGCCCATCTGCCCGACGGCCGCCGCAGCCTGCAACTCGGGGAGTTCCCGGGGTCGGTTCGCCCAGCCGAGGCGCTTCATGCCCTCGGCGATGGCACCACTGCTGACCATCAGCAGTTCGCGGCCCTGCTGCGCCAGCGCGGCCAGCTGGCGAGCCCAGTTGCCGATGGCCTCGGCGTCGACGCCGCGGCCCTCGTTGGTGACGAGGCTGGAGCCGACCTTGATGACGACGCGCCGGGCCGCCTGCAGAACGCTAGACACGGGCTGCCTCGCCTTCGGCGCCATCGGCGTCGCGGTCGAAGCGCGGATCAGGCAGGGGCTTTTCACGCACCTGCTGCGAGATGTGCAGGTAGATGGCTTCGATCAGGCCCTGCAGCCCTTCGCGCGCCAGGGCCGAGATCGAGAAGACCGGGCCCTTGAAGCGCAGCCGTCGCACGTAGTCCTTGACGCGGCGCTCGCGCTCTTGGACCGGCACCATGTCGAGTTTGTTGAAGACGAGCCAGCGCGGCTTGGCCGCCAGGGCCGGGTCGTACTTCTTGAGCTCGGCGACGATGGCACGCGCCTGCTGCACGGGATCGACACCCTCGTCGAACGGCGCCGCGTCCACGATGTGCAGGAGAAGGCGCGTGCGCTGCAGGTGCCTCAGGAACTGGTGCCCGAGGCCGGCACCTTCGCTGGCGCCTTCAATCAGGCCAGGAATGTCGGCGACGACGAAGCTCTGCTCCGGGCCGACGCGCACGACGCCCAGGTTGGGGTGCAGCGTCGTGAACGGGTAGTCGGCGATCTTCGGCCGTGCATTCGAGATGGCCGCGATCAGCGTGCTCTTGCCGGCGTTGGGCATGCCGAGCAGGCCCACGTCGGCCAGAACCCGCAACTCGAGCTTGAGCTTCCTGGCCTCGCCGGGCCAGCCGGGCGTCTTCTGCCGCGGCGAGCGGTTGGTACTGCTCTTGAAGTGCAAGTTGCCGAAGCCGCCGTCGCCGCCCTTGGCGAGCAGCGCGCGTTGGCCATGCTCAAGCAGTTCGACCAGGGGCTCGCCGCCGTCGGCGTCGCGCACGATGGTGCCCACAGGCATGCGAAGATCGATGTCGGGCCCCGCCGCCCCGAACTGGTCGGAGCCGCGGCCGGCCTCGCCGTTGCGCGCCTCGTGCCGCCGAGCGTAGCGGTAGTCGATGAGGGTGTTGATGTTGCGGTCCGCCACCGCCCAGACGGTGCCACCTCGGCCGCCATCGCCACCGTTGGGGCCGCCAAAGGGGATGAACTTCTCGCGCCGGAAGCTGACGCAGCCTGCCCCGCCGTGGCCCGCGGCCACGTCGATAACGGCTTCGTCGACGAACTTCATGATGCGATGGTAGCGAGCAGGTTGCAGCGCCCAGAACGACGAAGCCCCGGCGATGCGGGGCTTCGCGATCAGGCGAAGTAGACGCTCAGGCCGGCTTCACGCTCACCGTCTGGCGATTCAGCGAACCCTTGGTCTCGTACTGCACCGCGCCATCGACGAGTGCGAACAGCGTGTGATCCCGACCCAGGCCGACGTTGGAGCCCGGGTGGAACTTGGTGCCTCGCTGTCGCACGAGGATGGAGCCGGCGCTGACCTGCTGCCCGCCAAAGACCTTCACGCCCAGCATCTTCGGCTGCGAATCACGACCGTTGCGGGTGGACCCGCCGCCCTTCTTCTGTGCCATGGCTGCCGCTCCTTCAGGCGTTGATCGAGCCGATCGAAAGCTCGGTGAACTGCTGGCGATGCCCGCCATGGCGCTGATAGTGCTTGCGGCGACGCATCTTGAAGATGCGCACCTTGTCGTGCTTGCCATGGGCCACCACGGTGGCGTTGACGCTTGCACCCGCGACCCAGGGAGAACCCACCTTCAACTCGGCGCCGCTGCCAACGGCCAGCACCTTGTCGATGACGACTTCCTGGCCCACGTCCGCAGCAATCTGTTCTACCTTGATCTTTTCGCCGGCGGCAACCTTGTACTGTTTGCCCCCGGTGCTTATGACCGCGTACATGTGTGACCTCGTTCGTGACCTTGTTCAGTGTATGCCGCCCCGGTGGTGGTGGACCATGCACTCGGAACAGCCTTTCAGTATACCACCCTGGCTTGTGGGCAAAGGTGCCCGCTCAGGCCGCGGGCGCGCCGAGTGGTCCGCCAGGTGTCGCTTCCTATAATTCGGAACCATCCAACTGGCGTGCCGCGTGATCGAGTCCCCTGTCTCCAAGCCCGCCGCGGCGGACCCGGTCGAACTGGCGATGCTGGAGGTCGATGCCCTGATCCGCCAGCGGCTGGCCTCGCGCGTGGCGCTGATCGACCAGATCTCCGGCTACATCGTCAACGCCGGCGGCAAGCGGATCCGGCCCAGGCTGGTCCTCCTGTTCGCCGAAGCGTTCGGGTGCCACGGCCCGGAGCGGCTGGAGCTGGCGGCGATCGTGGAGTTCATCCACACGGCGACGCTGCTGCACGACGACGTCGTGGACGAGTCGGCGCTGCGACGCGGGCGTGCGACCGCCAATGCGACATTCGGCAATGCCGCCAGCGTGCTCGTCGGCGACTTCCTCTACTCGCGCGCGTTCCAGATGATGGTCTCGATCGACCGCATGCGGGTGCTCGAGGTGCTCGCCGACGCCACGAACGTCATCGCCGAGGGCGAGGTACTGCAGTTGATGAACATGCACGACCCCGACCTGACGGTTGAGGACTATCTGCGCGTCATCCGGTACAAGACGGCCAAGCTGTTCGAGGCCAGCGCCCGCCTCGGCGCGGTGCTCGGCGGTGCCGACGCGGCGACGGAGGAGTCGTGCGCAGACTATGGGCGCTGCCTAGGCACGGCTTTCCAGCTCGTCGACGACCTCCTCGACTACGAAGGCGACACCACTGCGCTGGGCAAGAACGTGGGCGACGACCTGCGCGAAGGCAAGCCCACGCTGCCGCTGCTGCTGGCCATGGAGCGCGCCGCGCCCATCGAGCGGGAGTTCATCCGCCGCGCCATCGAGGAAGGCGAGCAGCAGCGCCTGCCGGAGATCCTGGCGGTGGTGCGGCGCACCGGCGCACTGGAGGCCACGCGGGCCGCCGCGCAGCAGGAGGCCGACAAGGCACGCACGCGTGCTCTGGCGTTGCCGCCATCGAGAGCCCGAGAGGCTCTGATAGACTTATGTGTTCGATCGGTGCACAGGTCGTCTTGACTTGGCATGACGCCTGACTTGCCCTCGGCTCGTTGGCAGGTCGGGTCCGATTCGGGGTGTAGCTTAGCCTGGTAGAGCGCTACGTTCGGGACGTAGAGGCCGGAGGTTCGAATCCTCTCACCCCGACCAACTTCCGCCGGTGGATGGGTTGGTGCTCCTCCGTAGGGCGGCTGCACCGGTGCAAAGTGGCGAAGAATGCGCGGCCAGCGCGTCCTTGAGGCCGTTTACACCTCCGGGTGGATCGGCGATGATCTTCTGCCCATGCCCATGCCGATGCCGACCTGAAACGCCCCGATGGCCGCCGAGACTATCGTCGAATCGCCCCCTTCGACCCTTTCCGGCGTCGCGCGGGTTCTGGTCAACGCGGGCAAGCTCAACGCCAAGACAGCCGAAGAGCTGAACAAGACCGCGCGGGAACGAAAGAGCAGTTTTGTAGCCGCCGTCGTCACCGGCGGGGCCATGAAGTCCGACGATCTCGCGCACACGCTGTCCACGGCGCTGGCGCTGCCGCTCGTGGACCTGGCCGCGGTGGACCTGCAGAAGCTGCCGCGCAACCTCGTTGACCCCAAGATCGCCAACCAGTACCAGCTCATCGTGCTGGGCAAGCGCGGCAATCGCCTGTTCATCGGCGCGGCCGACCCAACCGACCAGGAGGCGGTCGAGCGCATCAAGTTCGCTACCCAGCTCACGCCCGAGTGGGTGATCGTCGAGTACGACAAGCTGGCTCGCGAACTCGAGTCGCAGGGCGCCTCGGCCAACGAGGTGCTCGAGTCCCTAGCGACAGCCGACTTCGACTTCGACGTCACGGAGGAGGACGCCGCCACGGCCGAGGGGGCCGAGGTCACCGCCGAGGTCGAGGATGCGCCGGTGGTGCGCTTCCTGCAGAAGATGCTGATCGACGCCATCAACCTGCGCGCGTCGGACCTGCACTTCGAGCCCTACGAGTACAACTACCGCGTGCGCTTCCGCGTCGACGGTGAGTTGCGCGAGATCACCCAGCCGCCGTTGGCCATCAAGGACAAGCTGGCCTCGCGCATCAAGGTCATCAGCCGTATGGACATCGCCGAGAAGCGGGTCCCGCAAGATGGCCGCATGAAGCTGAAGTTCGGTACCAAGGCCATCGACTTCCGCGTCAGCACGCTGCCCACCCTCTTCGGCGAGAAGGTCGTCATCCGTATCCTGGACAGCAGCAGCGCCAAGCTCGGCATCGAGGCGCTCGGCTACGAGAAGATCGAGAAGGATCGCCTGATGATCGCGATCCAGCGCCCTTACGGCATGGTGCTCGTCACCGGGCCTACGGGCAGCGGCAAGACGGTGTCGCTGTACACCTGCCTGAACATCCTCAACCAGCCGGGCGTGAACATCGCGACCGTCGAGGACCCGGCCGAAATCAACCTGCCGGGCATCAACCAGGTCAACGTCAACGACAAGGCGGGCCTCACCTTCGCGGCGGCGCTGAAGTCCTTCCTCCGCCAGGATCCGGACATCATCATGGTCGGCGAGATCCGCGACCTCGAGACGGCCGACATCGCCATCAAGGCGGCGCAGACCGGCCACATGGTGATGAGCACGCTGCACACCAACGACGCCCCGACGACGCTGACGCGCCTCATGAACATGGGCGTGGCGCCCTTCAACATCGCCGCCAGCGTGTTGCTCATCACCGCGCAGCGCCTGGCGCGGCGCCTGTGCGAGAACTGCAAAAAGCCCGCCGACTACCCGCGCGAGTCGTTGTTGAAGGCAGGCTTCCTGGCCGAGGAACTGGACGGCAACTGGAAGCCTTATCGGGCCGTCGGCTGCTCAGCCTGCAACAATGGATACAAGGGTCGGGTCGGTCTTTACCAGGTGATGCCCATCACCGAGGCCATCCAGAAGATCATCCTGACCGAAGGTACCGTGATGGATATCGAACGCCAAGCCAAGGCCGAGGGCGTTCGCGACCTGCGCCAATCCGGTCTGGTGAAGGTGCGCGCGGGCGTCACGACGCTCGAAGAGGTGATCACCGTCACCAACGAATAACGTCGCACCAGGCCAAGCCCCCGGCGCACCACCCGCAACCTTCTCGTCCCAAGCACCCTATGGCAACTGCAGCATTGGCCAAGACCTCGAAGGACGCCATCTTCGAGTGGGAAGGCAAGGACAAGAACGGCAAGATCGTGCGTGGCGAGATCCGCGCCGGTGGCGAGGCCGTCGTCAGCGCCAGTCTCAGGCGCCAGGGCATCCTGGTCAACAAGATCCGTAAGCGGCGCACCAGCGGCGGCCGCGCGATCAAGCAGAAGGACATCGCCATCTTCACGCGCCAGCTGGCGACGATGATGAAGGCGGGCGTGCCGCTGCTGCAGGCGTTCGACATCGTCGCCCGCGGCGCCACCAACCCGCGCATGACCAAGCTGCTCAATGACATCCGCAGCGATGTCGAGACCGGCACCAGCCTGAGCTCGGCGTTCCGCAAGCACCCGCTGCACTTCGATTCGCTGTACTGCAATCTGGTCGAGGCTGGCGAGGCCGGCGGCATCCTGGAAGCCCTGCTCGACCGGCTCGCGCTCTACCAGGAGAAGACACTCGCCATCAAGCAGAAGATCAAGTCGGCGCTCATGTACCCCATCGCGGTGGTCGTGGTCGCCTTCGTCGTACTGACCGTCATCATGATCTGGGTGATACCGGCGTTCGAGGAGGTCTTCCGGTCGTTCGGTGCTGACCTGCCCGCGCCCACGATGTTCGTGATCGGCCTGTCGAAATTCTTCGTCAGCTACTGGTGGGCGATCTTCACGCTCCTGTTCGGCGGGCTGTGGTTCTTCTTCGAGAGCTGGAAGCGCTCAGAGAAGATGCAGAAGTCGATGGATCGGCTGCTGCTCAAGCTGCCGGTCTTCGGTGACCTGATCAACAAGTCGGTCATCGCCCGCTGGACGCGCACTTTGTCGACGATGTTCGCCGCCGGCGTGCCTCTGGTCGAAGCGCTCGACTCCGTCGGCGGCGCGTCGGGCAACGCGGTGTACGCCGAGGCGACGGAGCAGATCCAGAAGGACGTCTCCACCGGTTCGGCGCTCACGACCGCCATGACCGCCACGGGCGTGTTCCCGACGATGGTGCTGCAGATGGCGGCCATCGGAGAGGAGTCGGGCTCGCTGGACCACATGCTCGCCAAGGCAGCCGAGTTCTACGAGGACGAGGTCGATGAGATGGTCAAGGGCCTGTCCAGCCTGATGGAGCCCTTCATCATCGTCATCCTGGGCGTGCTTATCGGCGGCATCGTGGTTTCGATGTACCTGCCGATCTTCAAGCTCGGCGCTGTCGTCTGATGCCTCTGGCCGGCGCCGCCGGCGCCATCCCGGCGGCGGACTGGATGGTCCTGCTGCTGTCGCCCTGGGCCCTTGCGCTGCTCGGGCTTTGCGTGGGCAGCTTCCTGAACGTCGTCGTGCATCGCCTGCCCATGATGTACATGCGCGGCTGGTGGGCCTTCGACATCGCCGACTTTGCGCTCACCGACAAGCGCAGTTGGCGCTCGGCGTTCGGCACCCGATCCGAGCCCCCGGCCCAGCTGGCGGCCGCTGCCGGCGCGATCAATCAACAACTTGACGGCCTCGCGCCGTTGTCGCTGATGTCGCCGCGCTCCCGATGCCCGCATTGCGGCCACCAGCTCCGGGTCCGCGAGAACGTCCCCATCCTCAGCTGGCTGGTCCTGCGCGGTCGCTGCTCGGCCTGCATGACCCCGATCGGACTGCGCTACCCGCTCGTGGAGGGCACGACAGCGCTGCTGTTCGCCTTCTGCGCGCTGGCCTTCGGGCCCAGCTGGCAGACGCTCATCGCCTGCGTCGCCGTGGCACTGCTCCTGGCCATGGCCCTCATCGACCTCGACTACACCCTGCTGCCTGACAGCCTGACCATCCCGCTGGTGGTGCTTGGGCTGGCGGGCGCGGCGGCCGGGCTGTCGGTCGTGCCGTGGCCCGACGCCGCGATCGGCGCGCTGGCCGGCTACGGCGTGTTGTGGAGCCTGGGCGTGACCTGGGCGGTGCTCTTTCGCAAGCCGAATGCCATGGCGGAGGGCGACATGAAGATGCTGGCCGGCCTCGGCGCGTTGCTCGGCTGGCAGGCGCTGCCGGGCATTCTGTTCGTGGCCGCGGGTGTGGGCTCGGTTCTCGGCATCGGCCTCATCGCGTTGGGCAAGCATCGGCGCGAGACGCCCATTCCGTTCGGTCCTTATCTTGCGCTGGCCGGGTTGGCCGCGCTCCTTCTGCGCGAACACTTCGCACGCCTGGCCGCGCACATGCTCCCCTTCCTGGGCACCTGAGGCCGTGGCGGCACTGCGCATCGGGCTCACCGGCGGTATTGGCAGCGGCAAGAGCACGGTGGCGGGCGTGCTCATCGAGTGCGGCGCACACCTCGTGGACACCGACGCCATCGCACGCTCGCTCACCCTGCCGGGTGGTGCCGGCATCGCCCCAGTCGCGGCGGCCTTTGGCGGCGATGTCATCGGCGCCGATGGTTCACTGGACCGCGAACGCATGCGCGCGATCGTCTTCGCCGATCCGGCGGCCAGGAAGCGACTCGAAGGCATCCTTCATCCATTGATCGGGCAGCAGGCCGCGCAGGAGGCCGCAGCCGCCCGGGCCGACCAGCCGGTGGTCTTCGACGTGCCGCTGCTTACGGAGTCGCGCCACTGGCGCGAACGCGTGCAGCGCATCGTCGTCGTTGACTGCAGCGAGGCCACGCAGGCCTCGCGCGTCGCAACGCGCCCCGGCTGGACGCTCGCGTCGGCGCAGCAGGTCATCGCGCAGCAGGCCACGCGCGCCGCACGCCGCGCCATCGCCGATGCCGTCATCCACAACGAGGGGCTCACGTTCTCGGCCCTGGCCGAAGAGGTCGGCGGGCTCTATCGCCTCTGGGTCTCGCCCCGGGCCACCGTGGCGCCGGGCGCCAGCCCGTGAGGTGCGCGGGGCGTGTGAAACAATCTCGGGGTCTTGTCCGCGCCGGGCGTGTCGCGCTCGCCGCCCTGCCACACGCCCGCCTTGGTCCTGTACGAGTACCCGTTCCACGAAGGCATCCGCACGATGCTGCGCCTCGAGCATCTGTTCGAGCGCATGGACCGTCTGGCGGCGCGCGACCAAGCCGTGGACCACCACTTCGCGCTCGCCACGATCTTCGAGATCATGGACGTGGCCTCGCGTGCCGACCTCAAGAGCGATCTCCTCAAGGAGCTTGATCGCCACCGTCTCGTATTGCAGGGCTACCGCGGGCATCCTGGCGTGGACGCGGGCTCGCTGGACCAATGGCTCGCGCGCCTGGAACAGGCGTTTGCCGCCCTCAACCAGCTGCAGGGCAAGGCCGGCCAGGCGCTCGCCGGCAACGATTGGCTGATGAGCATCCGCAGCCGCATCAGCATCCCGGGCGGCACCTGCGCCTTCGACCTGCCGGCCTATCACGCGTGGCAGCAACGGTCGCCGGGCCTCCGCCAAAGCGACCTTGCGGGCTGGATCCTCACCCTGGCACCTCTGGCCGATGCGCTGCGCGTCCTGCTCGGCCTGCTGCGCGACAGCGGCCGGGCGCAACGCATGATCGCCCCCGGGGGCCAGTACCAGCAGAGCCTGCCGCAGGGCAGAACCTATCAGCTGCTGCGCGTGCAGCTTGACGGGGCCGAAGGCTTGGTGCCCGAGATCACCGGGCACCGCCTGCTCGTCTCCGTGCGCTTCATGCGGCCCGACGGCGATGGCCGCCTGCGGCCGGCCAGCACCGACACGACGTTCGAGTTGACCCTTTGCGCCTGAGGCTGGCCACGGCCCGCTCCATGACCACCCCGGCCGCCGTCCGCCTCGTGCCCTGCCCCACCTGCGGCACGCCGAGCGCGTTTGCACCGAGCAACCGCTGGCGCCCCTTCTGCAGCGAGCGTTGCCGCAGCGTGGACCTGGGTGCCTGGGCGAGCGAGCGCTTCCGCGTGCCGGCCGATGCGCCGCCCGACTCGCCCTCGGATGCGGGCTCGGACGCGGGAACGCCGCCGGAGCTGCCGCCGCGCCACTGAATACGCGGCTTGACTACTTGCTCAACGTGCGCAGAAAGGCGGCCAGGTCGGCGGCCTGTTCAGCCTGCAGGTTGAGCCGCCGCAGGATGCGCTCGCCGTCGGCATGCAGTCGCTCCTCGTCGAGGCGGTCGTAGTGACGCACGACCTCCTCGAGCGTGGCCATGCTGCCGTCGTGCATGTAGGGGGCCGTCCGCGCGAGCTGCCGCAGACCGGGCACGCGGAACTCGCCGAAGTGCCGCGGTTCGATCTTCAGGTGACGCGTGAGCAGCGCGCGCGGATCCGCGCTCTCGCCGGCATCGTTGAACGCGCCGAGCCGGTTCATGGGGCTGGCCAGCAGCCTGGAGAGGCCGCCGTGCCGCCCGGCGTCGGCGCCTCCGGCGACGAAGAACGGCACGCCGATGTCAGCGAATTCGTCGTTCGTGAATGCCGGTCCGGCGTGACAAACGCTGCAGCGCGCCTCGCCGATGAAGAGGCGCAGACCGCGCTGTGCCGCCAGCGGGTAGCGCGCCGCGCTGGCGCGATCACCGCGCACGAGCGCATCCCGGAAGCGGTCGAAGGCCGTTCGCGGCGATCGCAGGCTGGCTTGGTAGGCAGCCAAGGCCTTGGCCAGCTGCACCACCAAGGAGAGATCGTCCTCGGGAAGTGTCACCCCGAAGGCGGCTTCGTGGGCCCTGCGCCGGGCGGGCTGGCCGCGAACCCGCGCGGCCATCTCGTCCACCCGTGAGGCCATCTCGTTCGGGTCGAGCAGCGGCGCGAGGCTGGCGGCCCAGAGCGAGTCGTGCCCGCCATCCCAGCCGAACCAGCGTCTGTCGGCCACGTCCAGCAGCGTGGGCGTGTTGCGCACACCGACACCACGCCCTTCGGCGACCGGACGCCCGTCCTGGAAGGCGCGCCGGGGGTCATGGCACGTGGCGCATGAGATCCGGTCGCCGGAGGACAGGGCAGGATCGGAGAACAGGCGGCGTCCGTACGCCACCACCGCCGGCCGCGAGATCCAGCGATTGGAAGAGTCCGTAGGCCACAGCGGCGGCCATGGGCCGAATGCAGCGATAGCAGCCTGCTCGGCAGGGGTGAAGTCGAGCAGTCCATCGTTTGTACCACCGTGCGCCTCGGCCGGCCGGCTGGCACCGAGCAGCGCGGCGCAAAGCACCGCAGCAAGTGCCCTGATCAGGGCAGCTGGACCGACTGCCGCAGCCACGAGCGCTCGCCGCCGCTCTCGACCTCGAAGGCCAGTTCCCAGCGCCCGGCCATGTGCCACAGCAGGCCCTCGGCGCGCCATCGGCCATCCCCGACGGACCTCACGGTCGGCCGGTAATTCATGCCGTGGCGGTGCTCGGGCATCGTGGCGTCCACCCGCAACACGCGGGCCGCCGGCGGACACAGCTGCAAGGCCAGGGCGAACGGACGCCCGACGGCCAAAGCCTCGGGCTCGGCCTGCCACCGCAATTGCAGGCCCCCCTGCACGATCTGGCGTTCACCGGCTTGGGCCGCCGGCAGCGGGCACGCTGGCGCCTGCGCAGTGGCCATCGACAGCAGCGCCGGTGCCACGGCCATCGAGACCAGGCGCCGCCACCCTCGTTGCGCCACCCTCACCGCTGAGCTACCGCCCAGGTCTGGCCGAAGAGCCGATCACCGTTGCGCCAGGCGATCGCCTCCGCCACCTCGCGCGGCAGGTCGGCAAGCCAGAGGCGCGACCAGCGCGCATGCTCACCGACGTAGAACCAGCGTTCCGGCGTGAAGGTGTCCGTGCCGACCATGAATCGGTCGGAGAATTCGAGAAACGCCTCTCGCCATGCCGGCTCGATCTTGCCGCGCTGGCCGTCGACATGCGCGTGGTCACTGCGGAACGCCAGGTCGCACCAGAGGTTGCGATGCCGTCGCAGCATTGCGCGTACGTTCGTCGGCGTGTCGAAGCCCGAGTGTGCCCACAGTATGCGCGCCTGTGGGTCCTGCCTGAACTGGCGTTCGACGGCGTCGGCATCCGAATGCGAGTGCAGCGCCAGCTTGCGCTCGCGCGCCAGTTGCACCACGCGGCGCACGACGGGCAGGTCGGCGTCCTCGCCGCTGACGTGGTATTCGCCGATCGCCACGTAGCGGTGGCGCGCGAGCCGTGCCTCCAGGTGCGCGACGACGCTCTCGTCTCGCACCCAGGTGCCGATCTCGCCACGAGTGCGATAGGGCCTCAACACGGGCAGCACGAGGTCGGGCGCCTCGGCGTGCAGCATCTGCGTGCCGTCGTCGCTGCTCGACGAGACCATCGCGCGCCGCAGCCCCGCCTGCCGCATCAGCGCCACGGCTTCCTTCGGCGAGAGCCGCTCCCAGGCGTCGTGGCTGTAGTGCAGATGCGCGTCGAAGATGGGCAGCGCCGCGTTGGCCCCGGCACCCTGCGCCGCCGCGGGCTGAGCCACAGGCGCCAGCAGCCCTCCAGCAAGGCCGGCCGCGCTGAGCAGCCAGCGGCGCCGTTCCACGACGCAGCCCCCGGAGGGCGTCACACGCCTCACTCCCGGTTCCCGCAGACCAGCCATGGCATCTCCCTCAAGCTGCCGGCGCATGCTACCCCGCAGCCTGCGCGAATCGCCGATTGGCCGAGCCCGCGGTCGGGCGGCCTTCGGCGCCTCACATGCGCAGCATAGGGTTTCCACCAGTCTGCGACACACGGAAGGCTCTCTTGATCCCCTCCGGGCGACCCCTATAATGCCTCTGCTAGCACTCACTCGATGTGAGTGCTAATGGGCGGCAGTAGCCTTTGGCGGCGCTGCCCAGGCACATGTCAGCGAGGGCCAACTTGCTGGCGCCCCGCGATAACTGGCCGCCTCGGCCCGAATCGACACTCATTGAAGGAGATGGAATGAAGCTTCGTCCTTTGCACGATCGCGTGATCGTCAAGCGCCTCGAAAACGAGACCAAGACCGCCTCGGGCATCGTGATCCCGGACAACGCCGCCGAAAAGCCCGACCAGGGTGAAGTCACGGCCGTTGGCCCCGGCAAGCGCAATGACAAGGGCGACTTCATCGCCCTGAACGTCAAGGTGGGCGACCGCGTCCTGTTCGGCAAGTACAGCGGCCAGACCGTCAAGGTCGATGGCGACGAATTGCTCGTGATGCGCGAGGAGGACCTCTTCGCCGTGATCGAAAAGAAGTAAAGCCCACGGGCTGCGGCCGCGGCACCAGCCGCCGCCCGCGCCACCTCCTAAGGGCCAGGATCCGACCGGTCGAACCGGTTCGGGCAACCGGCCCCGCACAAACCATCGAAATTTTCGGAGATCTACATGGCAGCAAAAGACGTCGTCTTCGGTTCCGACGCCCGTCACCGCATGGTGGAAGGCGTGAATATCCTCGCCAATGCCGTCAAGGTGACCCTCGGCCCCAAGGGCCGCAACGTGGTGCTCGAGCGCAGCTTCGGCGCCCCCACCGTCACCAAGGACGGTGTGTCGGTGGCCAAGGAGATCGAGCTCAAGGACAAGCTCCAGAACATGGGCGCGCAGATGGTCAAGGAAGTCGCTTCCAAGACCAGCGACGCTGCCGGTGACGGCACCACCACCGCCACCGTGCTCGCGCAGAGCATCGTGCGCGAAGGCATGAAGTACGTGGCCGCGGGCATGAACCCGATGGACCTGAAGCGCGGTATCGACAAGGCCGTCACCGGCCTGGTGGAAGAGCTGAAGAAGATCAGCAAGCCGACGACTACCAGCAAGGAGATCAGCCAGGTCGGCGCCATCTCCGCCAACGCCGACGACAGCATCGGCACCATCATCGCCAACGCGATGGACAAGGTCGGCAAGGAAGGCGTCATCACCGTCGAGGACGGCAAGAGCCTGAACAACGAGCTCGACATCGTCGAGGGCATGCAATTCGACCGCGGCTACCTGAGCCCGTACTTCATCAACAACCCCGACAAGCAGGTCGCGGTGCTCGAGAACCCCTACGTTCTCCTGCACGACAAGAAGATCAGCAACATCCGCGAGCTGCTGCCGGCGCTGGAGGCGGTGGCCAAGAGTGGACGTCCGCTGCTCATCGTCGCCGAAGAGGTCGAAGGTGAAGCGCTGGCCACGCTGGTGGTCAACACCATCCGCGGCATCCTGAAGGTGTGCGCCGTCAAGGCGCCGGGCTTCGGCGACCGCCGCAAGGCCATGCTCGAGGACATCGCCATCCTC
Organism: Rubrivivax sp.; assembly: GCA_022842825.1. Lineage (GTDB taxonomy): Bacteria > Pseudomonadota > Gammaproteobacteria > Burkholderiales > Burkholderiaceae_C > Rubrivivax. The sequence continues at coordinate 15,852 of JALHOU010000008.1, read as the reverse complement.
ACCGGCGGCAAGGTCATCGCGGACGAAGTGGGCCTGACGCTCGAGAAGATCACGCTGGCCGACCTCGGCCAGGCCAAGCGCATCGAGATCGCCAAGGAGAACACGACCCTCATCGACGGCGCCGGCAAGGCTGCCGACATCGAGGCGCGCGTCAAGCAGATCCGCGTGCAGATCGAGGAGGCCACCAGCGACTACGACAAGGAAAAGCTGCAGGAGCGCGTGGCAAAACTCGCTGGCGGCGTGGCGGTGATTAAGGTCGGTGCCGCCACCGAAGTTGAGATGAAAGAGAAGAAGGCGCGTGTCGAAGACGCCCTGCACGCCACGCGTGCGGCGGTGGAAGAAGGCATCGTCGCCGGTGGCGGCGTGGCGCTGTTGCGTGCCCGCCAGGCCATCGGCAAGCTCAAGGGCGACAACCACGACCAGGACGCCGGCATCAAGATCGTGCTGCGTGCCGTCGAGCAACCGCTGCGCGAGATTGTCTTCAACGCCGGTGACGAGCCCAGCGTCGTGATCAACAAGGTCCTCGAGGGCAAGGGCAACTTCGGCTACAACGCCCAGACCGGTGTCTATGGCGACATGATCGAAATGGGCATCCTGGACCCGACGAAGGTCACGCGTACCGCGCTGCAGAACGCCGCCTCGGTCGCCAGCCTGATGCTCACCACCGAAGCCATGGTCGCCGAGGCGCCCAAGGAAGAAGCGCCCTCGATGCCGGGCGGCGGCGGCATGGGCGGCATGGGCGGCATGGGCATGGACATGTGAGTCCGGCCTCCGTGGCCTGCTGAGGGCCCTCTGGCCGCTCGCCGGAATGGCTTGACCCAAAGGCCTGCGCTTGAGCGCAGGCCTTTTTCATGGCAGCCGCACGAAGGCGAGCATCGGATAATCGAGCGCAACATGGCGCGGCCCCCCCCTTCACCAGCGTTCATCCAGTACATCGACGATGAACTGCTGCGCGCGCCGCTGCTGTTCGACCAGGTGGTCGAAGGGTCGCTCGATCACCTTCGACGCGGTCTGGCCAAGCTCGGCGCCGCCGACCGCAGCGCCACATCCGACCTCATCCGGGGACTGACGGCACACCGCGGCCGGCTGGCGGAGATCTACTCGGAGAGCCTGCGCCAGCAGGCCGCCGAGGACAGGGCGCGCGAAGCCCCGGCGCCCGCGGCCCCGCAGCCCCGGCCCGTGCGCGCGATGAACCTCGCCCTCGTCGAAGAGGACGAGGTCGCCATCGACGTCGAGCTCTCGCACACCGTCGAGTACGTCAAGACGCACGCCGAACACGAGTTGCGAGAGTTGCGCGGCTATGTGGCGGCGCTCGTCGGCGACCTCGACGTCTCTGCCGACCACAACCCCTTCCGCCCCGAGGCGCATGCCAAGGCGTTGTGGTCCGCGGCGCAGGCCTTGCCCAGTTCGCGCGGCTGGCAGATGCACTTCATGCGCCAGGCCACGGCGCCGCTGGCCGCCGTGCTGAGGCAGAGCTACGCCGCGGCGTCGACGCGGCTCGAAGCGTTGGGCGTGGAGCCTGCCAGCCACCGGACGGTGATCACCACCACGGGCGCGCGCCGCTCGGCGGGCGTGGAGACCACATATACGCCGGACCTCTATCGAATGCGCGAGTCGATGCCCGCGCCGCTGGACGATGGTGCGCCACTGCGCTACGAAGGGCAGCAGGGCGGCGCGCGGCGCGAAAGCTGGATCGACGTTGCGCGGCAGGCGCCCAACCGCCTTGACCGGCAGGCCATTGAGCTGGTGGGCCGCCTGTTCGAGGCCATCGCCACCGACGAACGCGTGCCGCCCGACGTCATCATGCTCATCTCGCGGCTGCACGGGCCTGCGATGCGACTGACGCTGCGCGACGCGGGTGTGCTCGACCAGATGAGCCATCCGCTATGGCGCTTCATTCACCTCGTCGCCTACGAAGCCGAGATGGCGCCTGACCGCGCGGATCCCGAGCGACGCCGCCTGCTGCGTCTGGCGCAGCAGTTGATCGAGCAGATTGCCGCCGAACCCGACCAGCGACCGGTCATCTATCGCCGCGCCGTGCAGGCGACCGAGGACTTCCTGCGCCAGAGGCTGCAGCGTCGCCTCACCGCCGCCGCCACCCAGGTCGGCGTGCTGCAGAAGCTGGAGCATCAGGTGCTGGACGGCGGCGAGGGAGGGCCCGACACCCTTGGTGGCATGGCCGACCTACCGGTCATGGACACAGGCATGGACACGGTGCCGGCCGACCTGCTGCTCGAGTCGTCAGCCGACCTGCCGGGCCACGATTCGAGCGCCGCCGCGGCGGCCCGCGCGTGGCTGTCTTCCCTCCAGGTGGGCAACTGGGTGCGCATGTACCTGAGCGGGCGCTGGATGCACGCGCAACTGCTGTGGACCGGCGACCGCGACGAGGTGTGGCTGTTCGGTGACGGCGCCTCCGACGCCACCTGGGCGGTGCGGCGTGGTGCGCTGCTGCGTTTGCATGCCGCCACTCTGGCGAAGACCTTGACGATGCGCTCGCTGCTCGGACGCGCAGCGCTGAAGGTACAGCAGCAGGTCGCCGTTCAGGGACCGGAGCAGCTCTAGAGGCGGCCCGGACTACTCCGGCTCAGCTGGGCAGGCCCGCCCCGGTGCGGGCGCGCAGGGCCTTGATGCCCTGCTCGATGCGCTCGGCCACCTCGCGTTCGCGCTGCAGCGCACGCAGCGTGTTCTGCGCTTCCTGCACCGTGAAGTCCAGGCGCGCGAGCTTGTCGCCGACGTGCTCGACAACCACCCGCTGCTCGTTCAGCAGCTCCAGCTTGACCTGGATGTCGCCCAGGACATGCGTGATGTGGCTGACGCTGGCCTGCGCCTGCTCGACCATCTGGCGGCGCGACTCGATGAGGCCGATCTTGCCGTCGGTCTCGTCGACGCGTGCGAGCAGCGTCTCGACCTTGCCGCGCAGCGCGGCCAGCTCGCCCTGGCGTTCGCTCACGTACTGCAGGTCAGCGCGACTTCGTTCGCCCACCTCGCGCAGGCCATCCAGCTCTGCCCGCAGGGCCCGGACCCGCGCTTCCTGGCCGGCGAGCGACCCGATCTTCTGCTCCAGCGTGTCGCCACCGCGCCCGAGCTCGTCGAGCCGCGCCTCGAACCCCGCCAGGGCCTGCAACGAGCCCTCGACCCTTTGCGAGAGCGCCGCCACCTCAGCGGTCATCGGCAGCAGGCGCTGCTGCGCCGCGGCCACCTCCTCGAGCCGCGGCTGCGCCTCAATCAGTTGCGCCAGCAGCGTGTCGCACAGAACCTTCAGGCTTTCAACCTCTGAGCGCCGGTGCAGCTGGGCGCTGAGCCGCCGCTCGACGTCTGCGATCACGGACTGCACGTTGCCCACGCGCTGCTCGAGCCTGTCAATGACGTTCAGCCGCGCCTCGACGCGTGCCACCTGCGCATCCAGTTCGGACTCCAGTTCGCTCAAGTGCCGGGCCGAAACGCTGCCTTCGTCGGCCAGCGTCATCTTGCTCAGCACCGCATCCTGGCGCGCTTCGAGCTCGCTTTGCCGGCTGGCAATGGCTTCGGCCTGGGCCATCAGGGCGCCGAACACCTGGCCGAGGGCGTCGGCGCGCCGCACCGCGCCCGGATGGGCTTCGCCCGCGTCGGCATCGCCCGGCGCCCGCGAAAGCGGAGCCAGGCCGCCGGCAGCCCGCGCCTTGGGCCGGGTCTCAGCGGAGCCGACGGGGGCTGCCGCGGGCATCGTCTGCACCCCCGGGCCTCCTGGCTGGCCGCCCTGCGGCATCGCGCCGGCGTGCTGTTCGAGCCGGCAGGCCGGCACGGAGCGCCCGCCTGGCAACGGCACCTGCTTCGAACGCAGCGCGACACCCGCCTCGATCAACCACACGGCGAGCTGGGGCGAGACGAGGACTTCGCCGTCCTCCGCGCCGGCCGCCAGCTCGTTGGCCTGCACCACGCTGCGCGTGCTGATGTCCAGGCCCTCGGCACCGGCGCCGCCCGGCTCGCGTGTGCCGACCGAGAAGCCGAAGCGCAGAGGCACCGCCGAGACCGCGCGCGCCGCCTCCAGCGCCATCGACACGATCTTCGTGTCCGAGGCGCCGAAGCGCACAAAGGTGGCGCCTTGCGCGCTCTTCGCCAGCACCACCGCGCGCTCGCGGCGCATGTGTGCCACGAACGCGTCGACAAGCTCGGGGGCGGGCTTGGCAGAGAGGACGCAGCCGACGATGTGGAAGGGTGCTTCCATGGCCATTGGTGCTGGGGGCGCAGAGCGTACGACAGGTTGGCACCCGGCGACGGCCACGCGCCGGCCAGACCAGGGCAAACGCGGGCACTGGCCGTGCTCCATTCCGCTTTCGCGCGCGGTCACGAACGGTCACCTGCCCGGCGGCGGACGGGATCGCGGTGGTTACTAGTTCACACATGCGCGCGGCTGCCCTCCGACGGCGCCGCAAACACGCGAACAAGTGGTTGGCGCACGGATCGGCCGCAGTACAACAGCCGATGGCCTGCGCAACGGGCTGCCGGCGCGGGCGCCGACGTGCCGCGCCCGCCACGCTGCACGCCAGCGTCCAAGATTTCTTCAGCACACTTTCCAAGGGTTTCGGAGCTCACGATGTTGGACACGATCTTCCGCAACGGCGGCGACCGCAAGCAGGCCCACGACGAGCTGCACGCGCTGCTCGTGCAGGCGCGCAGCGAACGCGCGACGCTGCGCGCGATGCTCGATCAGGCCGCCGCTTCGACGGAGAAGCTGGCCAAGACGAGCAAGGCCATCGACGAGCTCGGCGCCAAGACCGACCGGGTGACGCAGAAGGTCGAAAAGCTCGCAGGGCTGGCCACGGGTGTCGACGAGCGCACACGCGGGGTCGCACAACTCGAGACGCGCCTGGGCGAGCTGCTCGATCAGGTGGCCGAGGCCAGGCGCGTGACCTCGGCCTTCACCGCGCCGGACGGCGGCCTCGAACAGCATCGAAAGACGATCGACGAGCTGAGCGCGCAGGCCCGGGAGGCACAGGCCACGCTCCAGACCTTGCGCAGCGAGAACGAACGGCTCGGCCAGCTCCGTGCGCAAATGCAGCAGGCCAGCACCGAGGTGGCGCAGTCGGCCGGTGGCGCCGCGGTGCTGAAGGGCGAATTCGAGGCGCTGCGTGCCTCCGAGGCGGAGCTTCGGCGGGAAATGCAGGGCCTGCGAGAGATGGCTCTCGAGGCGCATGGTGACTCGGTGTCGGCCAAGGCGGCCGTGTCGGATGTCGAGGCCCGCCTCGCCTCCTTTGCGCAGTTGCAGGAGTTGAGCAAGGACACGGAGAAGCGCCTCACGTCCCTCAACTCGCTCGCCGAGCACGTCTCCCACAAGGCCAAGGCACTCGAGACGCAGAAGCACACCGTCGAGCGCGCCGTCATCGAAGCCACGCGCCTGAACGAGATGGTGTGGACGATGGACGCGCAGATCGCCAAGCTCAACGACGGCCGCGACCAGATGCAGCGCTCGGAAGATGCCGTCGCACGCATGGAGCAGCTGGCCCAGACCACGACGCAGGAGCTGGCGGCAGCCACGGCCTCGCGCGAGGAGTTTCTGCGCGAGTTTTCCCGGCTGGAAGGGCAAGGGCGCTCGCTCGCCGACTACCTGCGCGCGACGATCGACAAGCTCTCGGTCGACAAGCAGGAGTTCGACGCGTTCGACCAGCGGCTCAAGTCACTGTCGGCCGCCATGGGCCAGACCGAAGGCCGGGTGCAGGACGTGCTGGCCCGGGACGAGGCGCTGGCCGCGATGCAGCAGCGCGCCGATGCGCTCGGCAAGGCCTTCGCCACGCTGCGCACCGAGACCGAGGAGCTGGCACGCAAGCAGACGGGCCTGGATGCGCTGGCCGAGCGTCTGGGCGAGGTCGACGCGCTCGGCAAGCGCACGGCGGCCCAGCACGAGAGCCTGAAGCAGTCGCTGAAGGACCTCGAGACTGCCCGCCGCGAGCTGGCGGAGTTCCACCAGGCCCATGCCGAAGCGGTGCAGTTGCGAGACAAGCTGGCCCTCGACCGCACCGCGCTCGAGTCGTTCGCAGAACGCACGGCCACGATGCTCAGCCGCACGCCCGACCTCGACGGGAAGCTGGACGCCGTGCTGGGCAAGATGGCCCTGGTCGAGGAGGGCCACCGGACTGCGGCGCGCCTCGGCGAAGTGGCGCAGGAGCTGGACGCGCAGCTCACGCGCGTCGGCGCGCGCCTGCAGTTCGTCGAGAAGCTCGACGAGCGTGTCAGCGGCCTGCATGTCGTCACCTCGGAGGTCGAACGCAAGCTCGCCGACCAGTTGGCGCTGCGTGCCGAAATGGAAGGCCTGAAGAACCTGTGCGATGCCCTGGCCACCCAGGTGGCCGACGCGCAGCAGAAGCTCGACGGCGTGGCGGCCTTGCAGGGCCGCCTGCTTCCGGTGACGGCGCAGGTGACTGGGTTGATGCAGACGCTCGAGAAGTCGCAGCAGCTGGTCGAGACGATCAAGAAAGACGACGCCGTCGTGCAGGAACAGCAGATGCGCTTCGCCGAACTCGTTGAGCTGGGCCGCAAGCAGGCGGCCGAGACAGCCGAGCGCCTCAAGCAGGTGCAGGCCGTGAACGAGGACCTGGGTCGCGCCTCCACGTTGAAGGAAGAGGTGCTGGCCGAACTGGCCCGGGTGCAGGCCCGCCAACGCGACGCCATCGCGCAGATCGACGTGGCCGAAGACCAGCTCAAGCGCGCCGAGACCATGGCCAAGCAGATCGAGCAGCGTCGTGCGCAATGGCAGCAGACCGAGAAGACGATCGCGGCCTTCGAAGCCCGGCTCGGCGAGCTCGACCGCGGCGCCGAGATGGTGGACCAGAAGATCAGGTCGCTCTCCGACCGCGATGCGCTTGTGCAGGCCGTCAAGGCCGAGGTCGACAACATCCGCCAGATCAGCAGCCGCAGCCGTGCCGACCTGCAGTTCGTCGCCGAACATCGCGGCGACGTCACCGACCTTCGCGCCAAGGTCGAGGATCTGCTCGGCCGTGTCGCCGACACCGATGGCAAGATCGCGATGATCGAGTCGCGGCGCAAGGTGGTCGAGGAAGTGCAGGCGCGCGCCGGCACGATCACCAACATGCTGGGCGACATCCACGTCAACCTGGAGATGCTGAGCGAGCAGCGCGCCGTCATCGACCATGTCGGCGAGAAGCTTGCGCGCCTGGACTTCACTGTTCAGGAGGCGCAGAACACGCTGCACGCGCTGCAGCGCGAGCGCGAGGTGGCCGAGCGCATCGAGCAGGGGATCAAGGCCCTGCGCGCGCGCGGCGCGAGCCAGCCCACTTGAGCCGGCCGGAACCGGGCCTGCAGCGCCCTGTGGGCCGCGTCAGGCGGTCGCGCTGCCGAGCAGGCGGCGAACCGTCGCCGCCACGCGTGTGGGCTGCTCGTGCACGATCCAGTGGCTCGCGTCGGGCACACGTTCCACGGTCAGAGTCGGCACCCAGCGCTCGAGCCCTTCGAGCAGCCCTGGCAGCAGCGCCCGGTCTTGCTCGCCCCAGAGCACGTGCGTGGGCACGCGCACGGTGACGGCGGCATCGTCGAGGACCACGGTGTGCAGCGTGCTGTCCGGGCCGTTGGCCGGCCGCAGGGGCGAGGCGCGGTAGTAGTTGAGCGGCCCGGTCAGGCCGCCCCGCCAGACCGCACGGTAGCGGTCCTTCATGGCCGGGCTCAGCCAGGTGGCCTGCGCACCAGCGCCGAAGAAGGGCCACAGCCGGCGAAAGTCGTCTTCGGCAAGCAGGGCCTCTGCATCGGGGCGGCAGAGGAAGGTCATGTAGGCGCTGGCCTGCTGCTGCGCGGCGCTCGTCTTGAGCTCGCGCAGGAAGGTCGCCGGGTGCGGCGAGTTGATGATGAGCAGCCGCCGCAGCAGCTGCGGGCGCTGGGCGGCCAGGGCCCAGACCACGGCACCGCCCCAGTCGTGCGCAACGAGCAGGTCCAGTGGCGAGCCGCCTTGTTCGATGAGCGCCGCAAGGTCGGCCACCAGATGCTTGGCGCGGTAGGCGGACGGGTCCGCGGGCGCGGACGAGCCGGCATAGCCCCGCATCTGCGGGGCGATGCAGGCCACTTGCGGCGCCAGCGCCTCCTGCACTTCGTCCCAGACGAAGGCCGCTTCGGGGAAGCCGTGCACGAGCATGACCCTCGCCCCGCCACCGGACGCTGCGCCGGGCACAGCGCCAGACACAGCGGCAGATGCACCGCCGGCCGCCGCCGCATTGCTGCGGCAGGCCAGGGTGACGCCGTGCGGCAGCACCGCCTCGAACTCGCGGATCATGCGGCCACCTCGGCCACGGGCACGGCGTCGCCAACGTCACGCCAGCCGTGCAAGACCTCGGCCACGTCGGCCAGCCCCTCCCGCGACAGGGCAGAGAACAGGCTGACGCCGATCTCGGCACCCTCGTCGGCATGGGCTGCCAGGGCTTCCTCGCAGCGCTTGAGCGCGAGTTGGCCGTCCCGACGGTTCAGCTTGTCGGCCTTGGTGAGCAGCACCAACAGCCGCACGGCCCCGCCGGCCAGACGCGGGGCCACCAGCGCCAGCAGGCGCTCGTCGAGCTCGGTGAGCCCGAGTCGCGCGTCGGCGAGCAGCACCACCCCGGCGAGGGGCTCGCGCTCACGCAGGTAGTCGGCCATCACGCGCTGCCAGCGCAGCTTGGCGCTGCGCTCCACCGCCGCATAGCCGTAGCCGGGCAGGTCGGCGAGCAGCGCGTCGGCCCGCTCCTTGGGCCCGACCTCGAACAGGTTGATGTGCTGCGTGCGCCCGGGCGTGCGCGAGGAGAACGCCAGGCGCTTGTGTTGCGCGAGCGTGTTGATGGCGGTGGACTTGCCCGCGTTGCTGCGGCCGACGAAGGCGATTTCGGGCTGGCCGGGCGCCGGCAGCTGGTCGAGCCGGCTGGCCGTGGTCAGGAAGCGGGCCGTGTGCAACCAGGCCAACGCCGCACGCCCCTCTGCCCGCTCGACCGGTGAGACCCGGACCCGACCGGCGCGGGCAGTTTCTGGGGCTGTCATGACGCATTGTAAAATCGTGCGTTTAATTCCCCTGCCTCACCCCATGCCAGCGTCTGGCTGGGCCCGTGCACCGGGTTGGCGGGGCCGACAAGACGAACGACCGAACCCTGCCAGAAGGCCCCTTCGCATGAAGCCCCTCCCGTCCCGCGCCGGCTCCTACGCTCATGGGGCGCTCGCCGCCTTGGTCTGCCTGGGCGCCTGGGCCGCCCTGCCGGCGCACGCGGCCGAGGCCGCCAAGCCCGCCTTCAAGCCCGACATGGCGCGCGCGCAGAAGCTGGCCGAGCCCTGCCTCGCCTGCCACACGGCCGATGGCTCGCGCGGGGCGCCGGCCAACCCCATCCTGCAGGGGCAGCACGCGGACTACCTCGTCAAGCAGCTGGTCGAGTTCAAGAGCGGCAAGCGCAAGAACGCCATCATGCAGGGCATGGTGGCAGCGCTGTCCGAAGAGGATATGAAGCACCTCGCCGCCTTCTACGCGAGCAAGAGCGCCAAGCCCGGCTTCGCGAAGGACAAGGATCTCGTCGCCCTCGGCGAGCGCCTCTATCGCGGCGGCAACCTCGCGACCAAGGTTCCCGCCTGCTCGGGCTGCCACAGCCCCACGGGTGGCGGCATCCCGGCACAGTACCCGCGTCTGGCAGGCCAGCACGCCGAATACACCGAGGCGCAGCTCAACGCCTTCCGCAGCGGCGCGCGCGGCAACAACGCGCAGATGACCGCCATCGCGGCCAAGATGAGCGAGCGCGAGATCAAGGCCGTCTCCGACTACATCGCCGGCCTGCGCTGAAGCACCGGTTCCGCAGAACGCCTAGGGGATACCGGGTTCGCTGTAAGGTCGGCGCGCCGAGCGACGACCCCTTCGGCAGCAGCCCGACGGAGACCCCTCATGCACTTTCTGCGCGACCGCGGCTACGCCCACCCTTCCGCCTCGGAGATCACGCCGCGCGCGGTGTACCTCGACCGGCGACGTTGGCTCGCTCTCGCAGGCGCTGCGGCGTGGCCGGCCCTTTCGTCGGCGCAGGTCAGCCGCCCCGGCAAGCTGGCCGCACTGCCCGCTGTCCGTAGCACCGTGCCCGGCGCGCTGGTGATGGACAAGCCCACGTCCTACAACGACGCCAGCACCTACAACAACTTCTACGAGTTCGGCACCGACAAGTCCGACCCGGCCCGCCACGCCCGCAGCCTGAAGACGCGCCCCTGGACGGTGGCCGTGGAAGGCGAAGTCAGGAAGCCCGGCAACTACGACCTCGACACGCTGCTGAAGCTGGCCCCTCAGGAGGAGCGCATCTACCGCCTGCGCTGCGTGGAGGGCTGGTCGATGGTCATTCCGTGGGTCGGCTACTCGCTCGCGGAGCTGATCAGGCGCGCCGAGCCCACCGGCAACGCGAAGTTCGTGCAGTTTGTGACGCTGGCCGACCGCAACCAGATGCCCGGCCTGTCGAGCTCGGTGCTCGACTGGCCCTATGTCGAGGGCCTGCGCATGGACGAGGCCATGCACCCCCTGACACTGCTCACCTTCGGCATGTACGGCGAAGTGCTGCCCAACCAGAACGGTGCGCCGGTGCGCGTGGTCGTGCCCTGGAAGTACGGCTTCAAGAGCGGCAAGAGCATCGTCAAGATCCGCTTCGTCGACAAGCAGCCACCCACCAGCTGGGAGCTCGCCGCGCCCAGCGAGTACGGCTTCTACAGCAACGTCAACCCGCAGGTCGACCATCCGCGCTGGAGCCAGGCCACCGAGCGCCGCATCGGCGAGGACGGCCTGTTGGCCAAGAAGCGCCCGACGCTGATGTTCAACGGCTACGAGCCGCAGGTCGGGCAGATGTACGCCGGCATGGACCTGCGCCGGCAGTTCTGAGGCGGGCCCACCCGCCTCGAGAGGTGAAGCACCTGCAGGCCGCATTGCTGCACCCGGCCGCCAAGCCGGTGGTGTTTGCGCTCTCGCTGGCGCCTCTTGCCGCGCTGCTTGCGGGTGCGTTCACCGACTCCTTGGGCCCCAACCCGGCCGAGGCACTGATCCGCGAAACCGGCGAGTGGACGCTGTGCTTCCTGTGCTTCACGCTCACCGTCACGCCGCTGCGGCAGCTCACCGGCTGGCATGCGCTGGCACGCCTGCGCCGCATGCTCGGGCTGTTCACGTTCTTCTATGCCTGCTGCCACTTCCTCGGCTTCGCCTGGCTGGACATGGGCTTCGACCTCGCGGCCATCCTGCGGGACATCGCCAAGCGCCCGTTCATCCTGGTCGGCTCGCTCGCACTGCTGCTGATGGCGCCGTTGGCAGCCACCTCGTTCAACCGGGCCATCCGAGCCCTCGGCGCGGGGCGCTGGCAGGCGCTGCACCGAGCGATCTATGCCATCGTCCTGCTCGGCCTGCTGCACTTCTTCTGGATGCGCGCCGGCAAGAGCGACTTCGGCGAGGTCGCGGCCTATGGGGCCTTCGTGGCACTGCTGCTCGGGTGGCGCGCCCTGCGGGCGTGGCGCGGGTGGCGCGACCAGCACGGCCGAAGCCGTGTCCGATCACTTCATGAACCCGGGTAGCCACAGCGCCAGCGGCTGGAACTCCAGCACCACCACCAGCGCCAGACACAGGGCAACGACGAACAGCCACACGCCGCGGAAGATCTCGCGCAGCGCCACGCCGCGAAGCAAGGCGTTCAGCACGAACAGGTTCATGCCCACCGGCGGGCTGATGAGGCCGATCTGCACCACCAGCACGATCAGCACGCCGAACCACACCGGGTCGAAGCCCAGGCCGGTGACGATGGGGAAGAAGACCGGGATGGTCAGCAGCACCATCGAGAGCTCCTCCATGATCGTGCCCAGCAGCACGTAGATGACCATCATGGCACCCACCACCATCAGCGGAGACAGCCCCAGGTGGAGGATCCACTCCTTGAGGTCGTTGGGCATCGTGGTGAAGTTGACGAAGCTGGAGAAGAGCGTCGCCGCGATCAGGATGGTGAACAGCATCCCCGTCGTGCGCGCGCTCTCGACCAGCACCTCGTAGAGCACCTTCCAGGTGAGCGAGCGCCGCGCCAGCGCAAAGAAGAAGGCGCCCGAGGCGCCGATGCCGGCGCCCTCGGTGGCAGTGAAGACGCCCCCGTAGATGCCGCCCAGCACCACCACCACGAGCAGCAACACGCCCCAGATGTCGCGCAGCGCGATGAGGCGCTCGCCCCAGGTGGCCCGCTCGCCGGCGGGGCCGGCCGCCGGGTCGCGCCAGGTGATCCAGGCCACGCAGGCCATCAGGAAGCCGGCGCACATCAGCCCCGGGATCACGCCGGCGGCGAAGAGCTTGCCAATGTTCGTCTCGGTGACGATGCCGTAGATGATGAGAATGGTCGACGGCGGGATCATGATCCCCAGCGTGCCGCCGGCCGCGATGACGCCCGTGCTGAGGTAGTCGGCATAGCCCAGCCGCTTCATCTGCGGATAGGCCACCTTGCTCATCGTCGCTGCGGTGGCGATGCTGCTGCCGCAGATGGCGCCGAAGCCCGCGCATGCGATCACGGTGGCATGCGCCAATCCGCCACGCACGTGGCCGATGAAGGCATAGGCGGCGCGAAATAGCTCCTGGGCCAGGCCGGCGCGGGCCACGAAGTTGCCCATCAGGATGAACAGCGGCACGACGCTCAGGGTGTACGCAAAGCCGGTGTCGTACACCACCTGTGCCGCATTGGCCATGGTCGGTGCCCAGCCGCGCAACAGGCCCAGGCCGACGAAGCCCACCGCGCCCATCGCAAAGGCCAGCGGCACGCGCAGCAGCGCCAGCGCGAAGACGGCGGAGAAGCCGATCAGCGCCTCGCTCATCGGCGCTCCAGCGCGGTCATCGCGGCGGGCCTTGCTCCGGCGCCGGCACCGGCGCATCGTCGACGCCGACATGGTGGTGCGCCACCGGTTGCCACACGAGCAGCAGGTGGGCAAATGCCGCCACGCCGATGAGCAGGCCCATCAGGTGCACGAACACCCCCAGCGGCAGCCGCAACTGCGCGGTGACGTCGCCGTACTCGGTCATCTGCGAGCCCTTGGTCCAAATCAACCAGGCCAGTGCCGCCAGCGCCAGCGCGCAGACCGCCTCGATGAAGGCCTGCTGGGCGCGCCTGAACCAACCTGGCAGCCAGGCATCGAAGGAGTCGAAGACGACGTGCTCGCCGGCCAGCGCGACGAGCGGCAGGCTGGTGAAGATCACCACCACCATCAACAGCTCGGTGAGTTCGAGCGAGCCCGGCACGGACGTGGAAAGCGCCTTGCGCCCGGCCACGTCGAGGAGCGTGAGCATCATGATGGCGAACAGTGCCACTGCGGCCAGCAGGCCGCAGAAGGTGCGCAGTGCCCGCCGCATGGCTCAGGTCGCCGGCCGGCCGGTCACTGCTGCAGCTTCTTGACCTCGGCGCGGTACTCGTTGAGCAGCTTGCGCGGGTCCTTCAGGCCCTTGGCTTCGGCGGCCTTGACCCAGGCTTCGATGACCGGCGTCGTCTTCTCGCCCACCGCCTTCACGAAAGCCGCGTCGGCCTGCGTGAACTGCACGCCGGCGGCCTGCATGAAGGCGAGACCGCGGCGATCGACGTTGTCCCATCCGCGACCGATCATGCGCGCCGCGTACTCGCCGGACATCGCGTCGATCTCCTTCTTCACGTCGGCGGGCAGGCTGTCGTACTTGGCCTGGTTCATCATGAAGACGAAGCTGGTGTTGTACAGGCCGCCCGGGAAGCGCGTGGCGTACTTGATCACCTTGTCGATCTTGAAGCCTTCCACGCTCTCGGCCGGGAACAGCGTGCCGTCCATGACCCCGGTGGACAGCAACTCGTAGCTCTCGGGCGCGGGCTTGAGCGTGACGTTCATGCCCAGCGCCTTGGTGATGTCGTTGATCATGCCGCCGCCGATGCGCCACTTGAGGCCGGCGAGGTCGTCCATCTTCGTGACCGGCCGTTTCGTGTTGAGCACGATGCCCGGGCCGTGCGTAAACACGGCCAGCACCTTGACGCCCTTGTGTTCCTCGGCGAACTGGGGGTACTTCTGGTACATGCGCTGGAAGGCGATCGAAGTCGCCTCGGCCGAGTCGCCCAGGAAAGGCACTTCGACCATCTGCGTGAACGTGAAGCGCCCGGGCGTGTAGCCGTGCACCGTGAACGAGACATCGACGAGGCCGTTGCGCACGGCGTCGAAGGTGGCCGGCGGCGCCGCCACGGCACGCGGCAGCGCGTTGCACTTGATCTGGCCCTTGGTGCGCTTGCCCAGTTCCTCGCACCACGCCTTCTGCGACTCGGTCAGCGTGTGGGCTGGCGGCACCCAGGAGGACAGCGTCAGTGTCGTCTGCGCCGAAGCGGTGGCGGGAAACAGCGAGATCAGCGCGCCGGTGGCAAGCGCGGAAAGTGCGGCGAGGTGGGAGGTCGAGGCCATCGAAGGGCTCCTTCGGGGAGTGGGGCGACAAGGAACTCAGCGGCATTCGCGCCCTCACCAGACAGGGCACCGGCGCCGAAGTGGGCGCGATTCTGCCCCAAGGGCTCCGCACGACCATTGCAGAAAACGAGGACCACCCGGCTCGTGGCGCGCCGGCCTGTCGCCCCAACGACAGTCGGCAGACATGCGCCGTCGCGTGAACCCTGCACGGCATCGTCCCGCGTCCACGGGGACGCGGCGAAGGGTGCGGCCGCCTAGGATTTCGACCCATAGAAGCATCGCTCTGGCGCCCCATGGTTGATCCCCTGCTCCCTTCCGAACTGGCCCGAGACCGACTGCGGCGCGCGAGCGCCAGCCTGGACCTGGCCGAACTGACGGGCAGCCCCTTCGCGATGAGCCAGGCGTTGGCCGAAGTAGGGCGCTGCCACCGGGAGCTGCAGGCCGAAGCGAGCGCCGAGGCCTACTTCGAGTCGGCGGTGCGCTGGGCGCGTTTGATGGGCAGCACCGATCAGTTGATTGACCTGATGTGCGAGCTGGCCGATGCGTCAGTGCGCGTGGCACTCGCGCAGGACCTGCAGTCCATGCTGTCCTCGCAGGCGCAGTCACCGGGCGGACAGGTTGGCCGGATCAGGGGCGGGCACGCCGCCCGCGAGCGGGCGCGCGACCATGCCTTCGAAGTGAGCCAGTGGGTCGGGCGCCTCTCCGATCCGACCTGCGAGGCGCGTGTCCTGCTTCGCGTGTGCGACGTGCTCGAGCGCTGCGGCGACCATGCCGACGCGCTGCAGATGCAACTGCGCGCACTCAACCTGATCGGCGGTGTCGCCCCGCGCGACCCGGCGCAGCTCTCCGGGTTGGGGCGGTTGGCGGATAGCTAGGTCTAGCCGCCTGGGCGGCCGCCCAGCGCGCGGCCTGCGAGCGCGCCTGAGGCGCGGGAGCAGACCCGCGCCGGGCGCCGTGTCCTGCCTCAGACCGCGTCGCGCGCGGCCGTCGTCACCGGCGCTTCCAGGGCCGCGGGCACCGTCACCTGCGCGAGCGGGTGGTTTGTGGTTGCACGCTGCGTGGCGACGAACTGCCCGAGCGACTGGCCGCCGCTGCGCGCCCCCAGGCTCTCGACCACTGTGGTGACGATGCCGAGGCCGACGGCCATTCCGAGCAAACCGCTCACGATGCGGGCGGCGCGGCGGGCGAACGGTGTATTCCGGGTGGCGTTCATGGTGTTCTCCGTCTGGCAGGTTCCGGGCAACGCTGGCTGCATCACCCATGGCCTGCATTGCATCGCGCCCGGCCGCCGCGGCGAAGTACACCGAGGTATCAGCCCGGTCGGCCCGCCCCCGCTGCCGTGCGGGCCAGCACGCCCGCCAGCGCCACGCCCGTGTGCGTGCCCGCCGCGACCACCGCCTCCGGCGTGCCCTCGGCCACCACGGCGCCGCCGGTGTTGCCGCCCTCGGGCCCGAGGTCGATGACCCAGTCGGC
>JALHOU010000007.1 GCA_022842825.1 Rubrivivax sp. | reverse complement strand
GAAGCACCGCGCCGCGCCGAGCACGTCGCCAAGCGCCTCGCTCAGCCGCTTGCCGGAGTCGAGCGACTCCACCACCGCCAGGCGTTCGGCCCCGGCGCGGATGCGCTCGGCCGCGCGCTGCAGCACGCGGCCGCGCTCGGCCGGCAGCGCACGACGCCAGGCACCCGTGCGCATGTCGATGGCGGCGCGGGCACTGCGCACGGCACGGTCCACGTCTTCGGCGTTGCCGGCCGCCACTTCGGCGAAGTCGCGCCCGGTGCCGGGGTCTTGCACGGCCAATCGCTCGCCACTGGTCGAGGGCTCGAAGCGGCCGTCGATGAAATGCTGCATCGGCAGCCCGGGCAGCGTGCCGCGGGCCAGGGCTTCGTCGGCAAGGGCGCGCAAGGTGGGGGTCATGGGCGGTCGATCATCGGGACAATCTCACGGGGCTCGATCATCAGCGCGCGATCAAGGGCGTTCGCCAAAGGTCAATCGCTCAGCAGCATCCGCTCAAGAGCACTCGCTCACCTGCCGCGTGGCCTTCTCGAGCCACGCCGGCGAGATCTCCACGCCCCAGCCGGGCGCATCGGTCACGGTGACGTGCCCATCACGCACGCCGTAGGGCGATTCGACGAAGAGGCCCTCCTGCCACGGGTAGTAGTCGGGCCCTTCGATGGAGAGCTCGAGGTACGGCCCGGCGTTCGGGATGGCGGTCAGCAGGTGCATGGTGAAGAGCGTCACCAGTGAGAGATTGGCGCTGTGCGGCGTGACCGGCAGGCCGGCGGCCTGCGCCATCTGCGCCACGCGCAAGGTGCGCGCCATGCCGCCGAGATAGCACACGTCGGGCTGCACCACGTCCACCGCGCGCATCTCGATCATGTGGCGCCACATGGGCAGGTAGTTGTCCTGCTCGCCGCCGGTCACGTCCAGGCTCAGCGCCTCGCGCACCTGGCGCGTCTGCTCCAGCTCCCAGTAGGGGCAGGGCTCCTCGTAATGGCACACGCCGTGCTCCTGCAGCAGCTGGCCGACCTCGATGGCGCGCGCCGGGCTGTAGCAGCTGTTGGCATCCACCAGCAGCGCCACGTCGGCACCCAGCGCGCGGCGCACGGCCGGCACGATGGCCTCGGTGCGGCCGGGCCATTCGTCGCGGTCGTGGCCGTACTCGGCGCCGACGCGGAACTTGAAGGCATCGAAACCGAAGCGCTCGCGTTGCGCCACGAAACGTGCCGCCTCCTGCTCGGGCGTGATGTCGCGCTTCATCGACGAGGCGTAGGCGCGCAGCCGCCGCGGCGTGCCGCCCAGCAGCGCGCACACGGGCTTGCCTTGCAGCCGGCCGTGCAGGTCCCACAGCGCCGTGTCGAGCCCGCCGATGGCGCGGTACAGGTGCGAGCCCGGGAACTTGTGCTCGCTCTCGCACACGCGGTCGGCCAACGCGCCGATGGTGTCGATGCCGTCCACGCTTTGCCCCAGCGCCCAGGGCGCCACCTGACGATGCAGCACGAGTGCGCTCAAGTCGGCGTGGTACGTGGAGACCTGGCCCCAGCCGAAGGCGCCGTCGTCCGTGCTCACGCGCACGAAACCGACAAACGGGGTGCAGAAGGTCTCGATGCGCTGGATCTTCATGCCGATGCGCGTGGCGGCGCGGGTGGCGCAGGCCCTGTGCTGCCGGCGCATGATGCGGCGCGTCTGCGGCGCGGCAAAAGATCCATTCTGGATCTTCCGCGATACCGGTTCTGCAGGTCACATCCCGAGCGCGGGGTGCCGTTGCACGACCCGGCGCTCGTGCCCGGATCGGCCAGGCGGGGCCGGCGCGGCGGGCCGAGCCTACTGGCTGCGCCGTACCGCCGACCCCGCCTCACGCAGTGGCCTCGAGCCACTCGCGCAGCGCGGCGTGGAACTCCGCCTTGGCATCGAGCATCACCCAGTGCCCGGCGCGAAAGCCGCGCACGCGGCAGCCGGGCTGGGTGGCAAGCGCGGCGGCCCAGCTCGGGCTGTGGAACATCATCGGCTTGCGCTCGCCGTAGGCGAAGAAGACGGGCCAGCGTGGCTGCAGGGTGCGCGCGGCGCGGTGCGATCCGTGTGTGCCGGTCCAGGTGATCCAGTAGGGGTAGCCCATGGCGGCGCGTATCTCGGACAACGGCGTGCGCACGTGCATCAGCCGCGCCATCCAGCGCGCCATGCCGTCGGCAAGCCGGCGGCTCAGCGGCAGGAGGCGCCACGCCAGCGCCAGCCACCACTGGTAGAAGACCACCATCGCCTTGGCCTTGGCACCGAGCGAGTCGCGCGTGGCGCGCGACATGGCGTCGCCGATGTCGATGCCGACGATGCGCGCCACCAGCAACGGATGCTGGTTGGCGAAGTGGTAGCCGTAGAGGCAACCCCAGTCGTGCAGAAGCAGCGTCACCGGCGCGCCGCCACCGGCGTGGCGAACGACCTGGTGCACGAGCTCGGTGATCTCGTCAAGCGTGTGGGCGCGCGGCGCGTCGGCGGCGTCGAACCCCGGCAGCGTGAATCGTACGCAGCGGTATCGATCGGCCAGCGCGGCCACCGTGCCGTCCCACAGGCGCAGCGTGTCGGGCCAGCCGTGGATCATCACCAGCGTCTCGCGCGGCGAGGCGCCGGCGGGGCCCTCGACGACAAGGTGGCGGCCGGCGACGACGCGTCGGGCCGAGGGGTCTGGGCAGGCTTTGGACATGGGGCGATGCTATGCGCCGCCGTTCGGCGGTTGGGCACCTGCGGAGGCCCGGGCGAACCGCCGTGATACCGTTTCTGCCACGCGAGCCGCTGCGGCAGACTGCGGCACCCCTCACAGCACCTCTCACGGCATTCGCTGCCAGGAAGGCCACCACCGATGGTCAAGCGCGCTGGCGGGGCCCTGCTGGCCTCCATCGCCATCGACCCCAGTTCGCAGCGCTCGGTGAGCGCGCAACTGCATCACGCGCTGCGCGAGATCATCCTCTCGGGTGGCGTGGCGGTGGGCGAGCGGCTGCCGGCCAGCCGCACGCTGGCGCAGGAGCTGGGGCTCTCGCGCACCACGGTGATCGAGGCCTTCGACCGCCTCACGGCCGAGGGCTTGATCGAGGCCCGTGTGGGCGCGGGTGCCTTCGTCAGCCAGGCACTCGAGACCGAGCGGCCGCGGCGGCCGTCGCGCCCGGCTTTGCCGGGCCCGTTGCCTGGTTCGATGGGTGCTTGCGCCTCTGCGACTTCCTCGGCATCTTCCTCGGCGTCGACCTCAGCGTTGACGTCAGCGTCGACCTCGGCCCCGCGGCCTCCTCGGCTCTCGCGCACGATGACGCAGGCCGTGCTGCAGTTTGCCGACCGCTCGCGCCTGCCCGCGGTGGCCCGCGCCTTCACGACCGCCTTGCCGGCCTTCGAGGCCTTTCCGGTGGCGCAGTGGGCGCGCCTGTCGGCGCAGCACTGGCGGCGACCGCGCGCCGAGGTGATGGGTTATGGCGAGCCCGGCGGCCACGCGCCGCTGCGCCAGGCCATCGCCATGCACCTGCGCGCCAACCGCGGCATCGCCTGCGACGCGCAGCAGATCTTCGTCTGCTCGGGCGCACAGCACGCCTTCCAGCTCATCGGGGCCATGTTGCTCGACCCTGGCGACAAGGTGTGGTTCGAGAACCCGGGCGCCATCGGTGCGCGCAACAGCCTCATCGCCACCGGCGCGGAGCTGGTGCCCGTGCCGCTGGACGAGCACGGCCTGCGCGTGGCCGAAGGCCTGCGCCTGGCGCCCCAGTTCCGCCTCGCCTTCGTCACGCCCTCGCACCAGCAGCCGCTGGGCGTGGTGCTGGCGCTGCAGCGGCGCTTCGAGCTGCTGCAGGCGGCCGCGCAGGCCGGCGCCTGGATCGTGGAGGACGACTACGACGGCGAGTTCAGCTTCGGCGGCCCGCCGCTGCCCACGCTCAAGAGCGTGGACGACACCGGCCTCGTCATCCACGTGGGCACCTTCAGCAAGTCGCTCTTCCCCTCGCTGCGCCTGGGCTACCTGCTGGCGCCGCCGGCGCTGGTGGAGCCGCTCACCGCCATCATGAGCCGCCTGATGCACGGCGTGCCCACGCACACGCAGGCGGTGGTGGCCAGCTTCATCGGCGAGGGTCACTTCGCCGCGCACGTGCGGCGCATGCGCCGGCTGTATGCCGAGCGGCACGAGGCGCTGTGCGCGGCGGCGCGGCGGCACCTGGCCGGCGCGCTGGAGGTCGTGCCGAGTTCCAGCGGGCTGCACACCGTGGGTTGGCTGGCGAGCGGGGAGAGGGGGCATGACGAAGCCGCGGTGGTGGCCGCGGCCGCCGCGCAAGGGGTGACGGTGGCGCCGCTGGCGCGTTATGCGATCGCGCCGCGCGCCGAGGGCGCCCGGCCCGGGCTGGTGCTGGGCTTTGGCGGCGTGGGGGTGGAGCAGATCGAGCGGGGGGCGGAGGTGCTGGCGCACGTGCTGGGGCGTTCGCCCGCGATGCGCTGAGCTGCGCGGGGCCCGGCCCTTCGGGCGCGGGTTCAGGTCGTGCACGGGCGTCGATCTCGCGCTGCCGGTGCGCGACGCGCGGCGCGTGGGTCACCCCGGCTGAAGGTTGCCTGGCCGCCGTCGATGAACCGAAGGCCGCGTCCCCGCGCCCTCGAGCACCTCCACCGCGTGCCCGCGCAGCAAGCGCTGGATCCCCGGCGGCAGCGGCTGGTCGGTGACGAGGGCCGAAACCTCGGTGAGGCTGCCCAGGCGCACCGCCGGCGAGCGGCCAAACTTGCTGTGGTCCACCACCAGCACACGTTGGCGTGCGCGCTGCAGCATGCGCCGCGCCACGTCGGCTTCGGACTCGTGGTACTCGAGCAGGCTGCCTTCGGCGTCGATGCCGCCCACGCTGAAGAGCATGACGTCGGCGCGGTAGCCCTCTACCGCGGCCAGTGTGCCGGTGCCGCTGCACGACGAGTTGTGCGGATGCAGTCGGCCGCCGAGCACGATCACCTCGGTGTCGGGCAACGCGGCCAGGGCCAGCGCCGCCTCGAGGTGGTTGGTGATGACCTTCAGGCCCCGGCGCACGTGCAGCGCCTGCGCCACCGCCAGCATGGTGGTGCCGGGCGTCATGAAGACCGAGCTGCGGTCATCCAGCCAAGCCGCCGCGGCCTGGGCCATCTGCGCCTTCTCGCGCGCGAACTCGCCGTGCCGCAGCGAGTAGGCGCTGTTGGCAACGCTGCTGGGCATCGACGCGCCGCCGTGGTGACGGATCAGCCGCCCCTCGTCGGCCAAGCGGTTGAGGTCGCCGCGCAGCGTCTGCGGCGTGACCTCGAAGTGCGCCACCAAGTCGTCCATGGCCATGTAGCCGCGGCGGCGCAGCAGCTGCACGATGCGCTCGCGGCGCGCCGCGCTGGTCACGGCGCCGCCTGCCTGCGACGGGGGCCCGGCCCGCTGTGCGGGCTCTCAGGCATAGCCGCGCGCAAACTCCGGCCCTTCGCCCGCCAAACGCGCCGCACCCCCGGACGCGCCACCGAGTGCGACGTGCCGCATCCACGGCGTGGCCAGGCGATCGGTCAGCTCGTTGAGCTCGCGCACGTAGGGCGCCGAGACGGTGGCCAGCGTGCGCTCGAGCGCGGCCATGTCCGGGAAGTGCTCGAACGCCGATTGCCAGATGGCGCGTCCACACAGATAGCCGCTGGCACCCGCGCGGCAGGCGTAGGTCAACGAGCGCCGGAAGTCATCGGGGCCGGCAGCAGCCGACAGCAAGACCCAGGGGCGCGTGGTCAACGCGCCCAGCTTGTCGTACGTGGCCTGCACCGCGGCGGCCTCGGCCCCACCGGGATCGGGCACGTTGCGCAGCGCCGCTGGCGGCTCGAGCTTGTAGATGTCGACGCCGAAGTCGGCCGCGGCAAAGTCGCGCATGGAATCGAGCACGAGCTGCGTGCGCTGCGCCTCCAGCTGCCCCGGCGCATCGCCGGCCAGCGGGTAGACCAGCAGTTCGAGCAGCAGCACGATGTCGTGCTCCCGGCAGTTGCGACCCATGCGCTGCACAAAGGCCTGCTGGTGCGCGCGCACCGCCGCGTCGGCATCGGGTCGGTACCACACAAGCAGCTTCACGGCGTCGGCGCCGATGCGGCGGATCTTGGCCACGCTCCAGTACGGGATCTCGGCGCTGCGGCGGCCGGCCGGCGTCTCGTCGGTGAGGTGATGCTCCAGCGCCAGCACCAGGCCCTTGGTGGCCGGCATTTCGCCGGCGCAGCGCGGATAGGCGAAGTTCGGGTCCAGCAGCATCGCGCTCGCCTCCGGCGCGAGCGCACGCGTGACGGCGGCCTTGACCGCCGCCAGGTCCTCGTAGGGTGCTTCGGCCACGCCTCGGCGCGCGGCAATGGGGGCCATCAGCGGCGTGCGCTGGTCGATGGCCACCATCTTCCAGCGCCCGCAGGCATCGGCCAGGCGGCGCAGGCCCCAGAGTTTGCCCGGGCTGATTTCGGTCATCAGGGTTCTACCTTCAGGAGTGAATGCACATCGTCGAACGTGGGTACGGCGCCCCAACCGCTGCCGTTGCGGCACTTGAGTGCCGCGGCGGCGCTGGCGAAGCGGGCGGCATCGAGCACCGTCTCGCCGCGCGCCAGCGCCAGGGTGTAGGCGCCGTGGAAGACATCGCCGGCACCGTTGGTGTCGCGCGCATCGACGGCAAACGCGCCCACGCGGTGGAGCTGGCCGTCGACGAGGAAGACGCTGCCGCGTTCACCCAGAGTCACCGCCACCACGCCGGGCGAGAGACGCGCCGCCGCGGCCAGGCCTGCCTCCACTTCCTCGGTGCCGGCCCATTGCGCCAGGCCCGCCTGCGAGAACACGGCGTGGTCGCACAACGACAGCAGCCGGCGCAGCGTCTCGGGCTCGCCCATGTCGGCATCGAGCACACGCGGCAGGCGTTGGCCGGCCGCCGCTGCGAACAGCCGCTCGGCGCCCGCCGGCCAGCGGAAGTCGGCGAGCACCGCCTGCACCGCGGCCAGCCGCTCCAAGGGCAGCCAGGCCGCTGAGTCGTCGAGCCGGCCCGGGTAGACGGCCAGCAGCCGCTCGCCGTTGTCGGCCACCAGCACCGCCGAGGTGGGTGTCTGGGTGCCGGCGGGGCTGGCGGCCTGCACCTTCACGCCACACGACTGCAGCTCCGCGCGCAGCTCGCGACCTGGCGCGTCGTCGCCCAGGCGCCCCCAGTATTCGACCTGGCCGCCAAGCGCGGCCGCGGCCACCGCGGCCGTGGCCGCCATGCCGCCACCGCGGGGCGCCAGGCCGCTGGCGGTGTACTTGCCCGGCTGCGATGGCAAGGCAGGCAGGCGGAAGACGAGGTCGCGCACCGCGATGCCCAGGCAGATCAGCGCGGCCATGTTGGGGTTTCGCTTCCGTGTCCGGCGCCTCAGCGCGTCAGCGCCAGCCGCTGGCCGCTCGCCGCGTCGAAGACCGCCGCTGCCTCCACGGTCAGCGCCATGGGCTCGCCCAGGCGGATCGGGCTGTCGCCCGGCAGGCGCATCACCACCCGGTGGCCGGTGCAGTCGATGCTGGCCAGCGTGTCCGCGCCCAGGGGCTCGAGTGCCGCCACGGTGCCGTGCAGGTTGGCCGAGTCCGAACTGACCGCCGCGCGCAGCCGCTCGGGCCGCACGCCCAGCTCGGCCGCACCGGCTCGCACCCCGGGCAGCGGCAGGCGGCCGCCGCCGGGCAACACCCCTTCGCCGCCGCTCACCTCCACCGGCAGGAAGTTCATCGCCGGCGCGCCGAGAAAGCCGGCGACGAAACGCGTCGCCGGCTCGTGGTACAGCGTCAGCGGCGCGCCCACCTGCTCGATGCGGCCGTGGTTCATGACGACGATGCGGTCGGCCATCGTCATCGCCTCGACCTGGTCGTGCGTGACGTAGATCGAGGTGGTGGCCAGGCGCTGGTGCAGCGCCTTGATCTCGCCGCGCATGTCCACGCGCAGCTTGGCGTCGAGGTTGGACAGCGGCTCGTCGAAGAGAAAGACCTTGGGCTTGCGCACGATGGCGCGCCCCATCGCCACGCGCTGGCGCTGGCCGCCGGAGAGCTCGCGCGGGCGGCGCTCCAGCAGGTGCTCGATCTGCAGGGTGGCGGCGGCTTCGCGCACGCGCGTCTCGGTCTCGCCGGCCGGCGTGCCGCGCATCTGCAGGCCAAAACCCATGTTGCGGCGCACCGTCATGTGCGGGTAGAGGGCATAGTCCTGGAACACCATGGCGATGTCGCGCTCGCTTGGGTGCAGGCCGTTGACGGTGCGGCCGTCGATGGCGATCTCGCCGCTCTGAAACGCTTCGAGCCCGGCGATCATGCGCAGCAGCGTGGACTTGCCGCAGCCCGAGGGGCCGACGAAGACGATGAATTCGCCCGGCTGCACCTCGACGCTCAACTCGGGCAGCACTTCGACGGTGCCGTAGAACTTCGTGACGCGGCGGATGGAGACGCCTCCTGGGCTGCTGCTCATCGTGTGGCTCCAGCCAACGCGCTGGGTGGAACCTCGAGCGAGAGCTGCGGCTTCAGCCGCTCGCCGCGCGCGAACTCGCCGAACAACACTTCGAGCCCGGCCAGGGGCACGCGCGCATCCACCAGCCGCTCGCACTGCGGCCGCGCGGCACGCAGCAGTGCGACATTGGCCTCGTACTCGCCGACGGGGAAGTAGAACGAGCGGGCGTAGAAGAAGTCCTTGCGCCGGATGGCCTTGGTCTCCAACACCTGCCAGGCGTCGGCCTCGCCGAGCTGGATGACCACGCCGCGCGCAGCCACGGCCTCCAGCGCGGCCTGGCGCGCCGCGTCCTTGCCGCTGCACTCGAGCACGAGCGGATAGCGCGCCTTCGGGTCCACCGCGGCCAGCGGCACGCCGCCCAGCTCGCCGGCCACGCCGCGGCGGAAGCCGTTGGGGTCGAACACCTCCACGGGGTCGAAGCCCATCTGCTGCAGCACGATGAGCGCGCCCAGACCGATGGGGCCCGCGCCGAGGACCAGCGCCGGGCCTGGCCGCACCAGCCCCTGCGCCAGGCGCACGCCATGCGCCGCCGTGCCCAGCGTGTCCAGCAGCAGGGGCGCCAGGTGCGTGGGCACGTCGTCGGGCACCGGCAGCAGGCATTGCTCGGGCACCGTCACCGCCTCGGCGTAGCCGCCGGCGCGCTGCCAGCCCATCAGGTCGGTGGCGTTCTCGCACAGGTGCGTGTGGCCTCCGCGGCACAGCGCGCAGTGGCCGCACCACACGGGGATGTAGACCAGGCAGCGCTGGCCGTGGCGGGCGTGGCCGGGCTGGTCGACGCGGCCGACGATCTCGTGCCCCGGCGTCACCGGCCAGCCGTTGCGCAGCGGCCGCAGGTCGCTGCCGCACAGCGAGCAGGCGAGCACGCGCAGCAGCACCTCGCCCGCAGGTGCGCACGGCAACGGCGCCTCGGCAATCTCGATGCGGCCTTCACCGCGGAAGATGGCGTGCTTCATCGCCTTTTCTTGTGGGGTGGGCCTAGCCCTTCACCGAGCCGAACGACAGCCCCGCCACCAGCCGGCGCTGGATGAGGAAGGTGAGCACGATGGGTGGCAGCGCGATCACCGTGGCCGCGGCCATCAGCGTGCCCCAGTTGGTGACGCCTTCGCCGATGAAGTTGAACGAGGCCACGATGGCGGTCTTGGAATCGAAGCCCGAGAGCACGAGCGCGAAGAGAAAGTAGTTCCACGAGAAGATGAAGCTGAGGATGGTGGCCACCACCAGCCCCGGCAACACCACCGGCAGCGCGATGCGCCAGAGGATGGCGGCACCACGGCAGCCGTCGATCTGCGCGCTCTCGGTGAGCTCTCGCGGCAGCGCGTCGAAGTGCGGCAGCATTGTCCACAGCGCAATGGGCAGCGTGATCACCGCGTGCGTGATGATGAGCGCCGTGAGCGTGCCCTGCAGCTTGAGCGCCGAGAACATGATGAACCACGGCAGCAGGAACAGCGTGCCCGGCGCCATGCGCGCGAACAGCGTCAGCGTCGCCGGCCAGACCGTGCGGTGCCAGGAGATGGCATAGGCTGCCGGCACCGCCAGCAGCAGGCCCAGCAGCGTGGAGCCGGCCGCGACATAGAAGCTGTTGAGCGTGTTGTCCAGGAAGTCCGTGCGCACGAAGAGCGCTCGGTAGTTGTCCAGCGTCGGCGTGAAGGCGAGCGTGGGCGGGTACTTGGTGATGTCGACGCGGTTCTTGAAGCTCGCCAGCACCATCCAGGCGATGGGCGCGAACATGACCACCGCCAGCACCACCACCTGCACGGCGGCGAGCGTGCGGTTGAGCGGCGTGCCGGGCATCTTCATCGACATCGGCGTCACCAGGCGACCTTGCGCCGCAGCTGCGCGAACACCATCACCGCGCCGAGCACGATGGTGGACAGCGTGATCATCAACGCCGCCGCATAGCCGAAGTCCGTGAACTCGAAGCCCTTGCGGTAGGCGTAGACGTTGAGCGTGGACGAGGCGTAGCCCGGCCCGCCCTGTGTGGTGATGTAGATGACGTCGAAGAAGCGCAGCAGGTCCACGCTGCGCAGCACCGCCGCCGTGACGATGGTGGGGCCGAGCATGGGCAGCGTGATGTGCCAGAACGTGCGCCAGCCGCGCGCGCCGTCGATGGCCGCCGCCTCGTACACGCGCGCCGGCAGCGACTGCAGGCCACCGAGCACGATGAGCGCCACGAACGGCGTCCACTGCCAGGTGTCCACCAGCATCACGGCGAAGATCACGTAGTCGGGCGAGGCGAGGAAGAGGCTCGGCGGCAGGCCCACCGCCTTGAGCAGGTAGTTGGCCACGCCCATGCCGGGGTCCAGCACGACGATGGCCATCATGCCCACCACCACCGGCGGCAGCATGAAGGGCGAGACCATCACCGTGCGGATGAAGCCCTTGGCCCACTCGATGCGGTTGAGCACGAGCCCCAGCGCCACGCCCAGCACGAGCTGGATCACGAGCGCGCCGAGGTAGAGGATGAAGGTGAGCTTCAACCCGTTCCAGAACTGCGGGTCGGCCGCCAGCGCCTTGTAGTTGCCGGCACCGACGAAGACCTGCGGCTGGCCGATCTTGGTGTCGGTGAGGCTCAGCCACGCGGCGTAGCCGAACGGAAAGATCACCATCAGCGCCACGAAGGCCACCGCCGGCCAGATCATCCAGTGCAGCGAGGCGACGCGCTGGGCGAGCTCGCGCGTCGGCGCGGGTGCGCCGCGCGGTGCGTCGGGCAGGCGCGCCGCTGCAGGCGCCTGGGGCGGCACCGCTTCCATCATCGCTTCAGAGATCGGCGGCCGGCCGTGCGCTTCAGTTCAGCTTGGCGACGTCCGCGTCCACCTGGCACATCGCGTCCTTGGCGCTGGCCTGGCCGAGGAAGACCTTCTGCACGCCGCCGCCGACGATCTCACGCGCCTCGATCACGCGCTCGGTGGGCGGGAACGAGACCGACGTGCCCGTCTTGCTGATCTCCACCAGCGCATTGGCCCATTGCTGGCGGATGGGCAGCTCGGCCGTCCACGCCTTGAACTCGGGCCCGTTGAAGACCGAGCTGCGCGGCGGCGCGACGCCGTTCTTCACCAGGCGCGTCTGCATCTCGGCGCTGGTGGCCCATTGCAGGAACATCCAGGCCGCCTCCTTCTTTGTCGAGTAGTTCGACACCGAGATGCCCCAGCCGAAGACGATGGGCTTGCTGATGCCCGTGGCCTTGCCCTTGGGCAGCACCTTCAGGCCGATGTCGCTGGAGCGGCCGGGAAACTTCATGACGTTGGAGAACTCGTTGGACGACTCGTGCGTCATCGCCAGGCGTCCCTGGCCGAGCATCTCGATCACCTGCGTGAAGGTGTGGTTGGCGGCACCCGGCGGGCCAAAGTCCTTCAGCAGGTTGGCGTACATCTCTACGCCCTTCACGCTGTTCGCCTGGCACAGGCCCGGCTTGCCATCCGGCGTGGCGAAGTCGCCGCCCTGGTTGTACATGAAGGCCGAAAGCGCATAGGGGATGGCGCCACGGATGCCGCGCGCCGCCCACACCGTGGCGTCGCCCTTGGCGCTGCAGGCCTTGAGCTTGGCGGCGGCCTCGGGGATCTCCTCGATGAACATGGGCTCGGCCACGTTGCACTTGGAGAAGATCTCCTTGTTCCAGTAGAAGAGCGGCCCTTCGAGGTTGATGGGCAGCCCCACCAGCTTGCCGTTGATGGTCTCGGCCTTGCGCAGGCCCTCGCCGAAATCGTTGAAGTTGAACTCCGGCGCGGTGGCGCTGGTGCTGGCCAGCAGCGGCGAGAGATTGGCGTACCAGCCCGCCTTGTCCCAGGTGGCGCCTTCGCGGAACTTGAGCGACATGAAGACATCGAAGTCGCTCGACCTGGCCTGCATCATGGTGGTGAGGCGGGCGCGGAACTGCTCTTCGTTGAAGATCTCCACGCGCAGCCGGATGCCGGTCTTGGCCGTGAACTCGCCGGCCATCTCGCGCACCGCCTGAGACCAGGGGTGGTTGTTGAGCAGCAGGTTGAGCGTCTGGCCGTCGTGCTGCTTCCAGTTGAAGGCCTGGGCGCTGGCCGTGCCGATGGGGGCGAGGCCGGCGAACAAGGTGGCTGCGGCGAGCCAGGTGGCGGTGGTCTTGCGCATCGTGTCTCCTCTTGTATGCGATCGGGCGAGCGGGCGAGTAGGCGAGTAGGACAGAGCCGGTCTCAGGAGGCGACGTAGCCGCCGTCCACGGGAATGGTGACGCCATTGATCAGCGCCGCGGCGGGCGAGGCCAGAAAGAGCGCCGTGCCCGCCAGCTCGTCGGGCTCCGACCACCGCTTGGTGGGCAGCCGCTGCATCACCTTGGCACTGAACTCGGGGTCCTCGCGGCCGCGGCGGCTGATCTCGGTGGCGATCCAGCCGGGCGCGATGGCGTTGACGCGGATGCCGTCCTCGGCATAGGCGATGGCGAGCGACTTGGTGAGCCCGACCACGGCCGTCTTGGCCGAGGCGTAGGCCGGGATCATCGGCGCGCCGAAATAGCTGTACATCGAGCCGATGTTGATGATGCAGCCGCGCGTGGCCTTCAGGTGCGGGCGGAAGGCGGTGGCCAGCCGCATGTTGCCGAAGAGGTGGATGTCGACGATCTCGCGGAAGACCTCGGGCTTGTGCTCTTCGTGGCGGATGAGCCGGCCGGCGCAGTGGATCAGCACGTCGAGCCTGCCCACCTTGGCCGCGAGAGCGTTGACGGCCTCGTCGCTGGTCACGTCCAGCGGCTCGAACCTCGCGCCGGCGGCGGTGAGCTCGGCGGCGGGCGGCTTCAGGTCGGTGACGGTGACGCCGGCGCCGCTGCCCAGGAAGGCGCGCGCGAAGGCCGAGCCGATGCCGCCGCAGCCACCGCTGATCAACACCTGCAAGCCGGCCACGGAAAAGCTCGGAACTGCCATCGGTCCTCCGGCGCGCCGGTCCATCGGGCGCTGCGGCACCTTAGCACCGCGCATTCGTTTTCGCAATGAGGCTTTCGATATCGAAAGCGCCCGTGGACGCCTGTGGGCGCCGGTGCGCGCCACAGCCTCGGCGGTCCACTCGGCGAAAGCCCGAGCGGACCGACACAAACTCCAAGCGGCCTCGCTGCCGCCCCGCGTGGCTGTGACAGCCTCGGCGGCTGGGAACGACAGGCGTGCACAGCCTTGTCCGGCCGCAGCGGATACGGTTTCGCAGCGACGCAGGAGCGTCTGGGCGCCGCGGCCCGGGTGGCTTCAGGGCCGCAGCGCGGTGGCGCGCAGCTCGGTCTGAAGTCCGCCGCCGGCGCGGTTGGCCACCACCGTGATGAGGCCGGTGGCCGCGGCCGCATCGTAGGTGCAGGCGCCGGTGTGCCAGCTGGGGTCGGCTGTGGCGGTTTGCGTTGCGCGAACGACGAGGCGCCCGGCACCGTCGCGCGCCAACGCGGGCGGGTCGAGCGAGGCCAATTCGAGGACCTGGCAACTCTGGCCCACATCGCCCGTGCTGCCACCATGCACGGCCACCGTGAGCTGCAATTGGCCGTCGCGCCCGCTCGAGACGTCGGCCGACACCAGGCGCTGGCCGCCGAATGCCTGCGCCGTGGCAAAGTCGGCCAGCACGCCGGCATAACGCCAGGACCAAGTGGAAGGTGCGCCGCTCGCATCGGTGGAGAAGACCACGATGCGGCTGCGGGTGGCGCTGGTGGCGGCACCGTCGAACTCCACGCACTCGGTGATCAGATGCAGCCGCTCGCCGTGCCAGGTGATGGCCGGGTTGTTCCACAGCCCACAGGCGGCGAGGGCCGGGCTCAGTGAATTCAAGCGCAGGTGCGCGCCATAGGCCGCGGCGGTGGTGGTGGTGCCGAGCACGGTTTCGGGCGCACCGACCAGGGCGGCTGGGCTGGCGGCTTGGGCGGCGGCCACGCGCACCGTCCAGCTCGAGGCATAACGGGGTGAATAGGCTGACACCGGTGCCAGGAAGTAGGACAAGCGCACGCTGTACCAGGTGGTCTGCGTGCCCACGCGCTTGACCGCCAGGCTCGGCGTCTCGGAGCCGAAATAGCTTGCCGGGCCCAGCGCTTCGGGGTCGGCGACGAGCGGCGAGTCCCACAGCTTCGCCTCCAGGCGCCAGCTGGCGCCGCCGTCGTCGCTGCGTGCCAGATGCGTGGCGACCACAGGCACCCCCACCGGTGCGCCGCCGGCGCCGGTGGCCGGCTTGCCGCCCAGGCGCGAGTAGGCCATCCACACCCCATTGGCAAGCGTGGGGTCGGCGCGCAGCGCGGGGTCGGCAAAGCCGCTGAAGGTGGGGGTGGCTGCCACGGTGTCGCCGCTGATGCTGATGGGCGTGCAGGCCGTGGTGCCGCGCGAGCAGTCCACGGCCAGCGGTGCCGGCGGAGGCGTGGTGGCCGCATCGCCACTGCCGCCGTCGCAGGCCACGCCGATGAGCGCGGCGGCGGCGGCCGTGGCCAGCCGCGGCCCTGGCCGGCGAGATAGTGAGGTTCGATGCATGGAGGCTTGACCCTCTTCACGGAGTGTGCCGGAGAGTACTGCAGTCATGCGAACCCTGCCTGCACCGCCAGCAATGCAGCTGGCGGCCCTCCGACCGTTGCAGCCGGGTGGCAATCGGCGTATTGGCAAACCGGCACGACCTCGGAGGGCTCGAGCCGGGCTTCAGCCCCACCGACCACACCGGTCCGCAGCAACTCCGACCTTGCCATCATCGACAGGGAGCGGACCCCCACAAACTCCAAAGTGGCCCTGCCCCTGTGCCGTGCGCCTGTGGCAACCTCGAAGCCGTGCCCCCCTTTGACTACGTCATCGTCGGTGCCGGCTCGGCCGGCTGCGTGCTGGCGCACCGGCTCACGCAGGGCGGGCGTCACCGCGTGCTGCTGCTGGAAGCCGGCGGCAGCGACTTGCGGGCGCGCGTGCAGGTGCCCATCGGCTACGGCCTCGCGTTCCACGACCCGCGGCTGAACTGGCGGCTCTACACCGAGCCCGAGGCGGCGCTCGGCGGCCGGCGCGGCTACTGGCCGCGCGGCAAGGTGCTGGGCGGCTCGAGCTCGATCAATGCCATGGTCTATGTGCGCGGGCAGCCGGCCGACTACGAGCGCTGGGCCGCCGAGGGCAACCCGGGCTGGGGCTGGAGCGATGCGCTGCGCTGCTTCCGCCGCATGGAGAGCTTCGCGATCTCGCCCGACCTGCAACGCGGCCACGAGGGGCCGCTGCATGTGAGCGACGTGTCGGGCGAGGTGCACCCAATCTGCGAGGCCTGGCTGCGCGCGGCCGACGAGCTCGGCCTGCCGCGCAACGCCGGCTTCAACGGCGCGAGTGCCGAGGGGTTGGGCCTGTACGAGATCACCACGCACGGCGGGCTGCGCATGAGTGCGGCGCGCGCCTACCTGCGCCCGGCCATGCGCCGCGCCAACCTCACCGTGCACACCGGCGCACTGGCCACGCGCGTGGAGTTCGAAGGCCGGCGCGCCGTGGCCGTGCACTACCAACGCGGTGGTGTGGCGCAGCGCGTGGAGGCAGCGCGCGAAGTCGTGCTGTGTGCCGGGGCCGTGCATTCGCCGCTGCTGCTGCAGGCTTCGGGCGTGGGGCCGGGCGGGCTGCTGCAGTCGCTCGGCATCGGCGTCGTGAGCGACCTGCCCGCGGTGGGCCGGCACCTGCAAGACCACCTGTGCATCGACCACCTCTACCGCGCCCGCGTGCCCACGCTCAACCGGGAGCTCGGCACCTGGCCCGGGCGCGTGCGGGCTGCGCTGCGCTACCTGGCCACGCGGCGCGGGCCGCTGAGCCTGAGCGTCAACCAGGGCGGCGGCTTCG
Source organism: Rubrivivax sp. (assembly GCA_022842825.1). Classification (GTDB taxonomy): domain Bacteria; phylum Pseudomonadota; class Gammaproteobacteria; order Burkholderiales; family Burkholderiaceae_C; genus Rubrivivax. Next base: position 43,436 of record JALHOU010000007.1, on the reverse strand, counting down.
TGCGCCTGAGCTCCGCCAGCCCGCGCGCCGACCTGCAGCTGTACTTCTCGCCGCTCAGCTACACGCGGGCCACGCCGGGCAAGCGGGCGCTGATGCAGCCCGATCGCTTCCCGGGCTTCCTGCTGAGTGCGCAGCCGTGCTGGCCCACGAGCCGCGGCCACGTGCAGCTGCGCACGGCCGATGTCATGGCGCCGCCGGTCATCGTGCCCAATTCGCTGGCGAGCGCCGATGACCTGGAGGCGCTCGTGCAAGGCGCGCTCTGGCTGCGCCGGCTGGCCGCGGCGCCGGCCCTGCAGGCCGTGATCGACACCGAACTGCAGCCCGGCCCGGCGGTGCAGACGCGCGAGCAGCTCGAGGCCGACATCCGCGCGCGCGCATCCACCGTGTTCCACCCCGTCGGCACCTGCCGCATGGGGCCCGATGCGGCGCAAGGCGTGGTCGACGCGCGGCTGCGCGTGTTTGGCCTGGCGGGGCTGCGCGTGGTGGACGCGTCGATCTTTCCGCACATCACCTCGGGCAACACCAATGCGCCTGCGATGATGGTGGGTGAGCGGGGGGCCGAGCTGATGCTGGAAGACGCGGGCCCGCATGCGGCCTCCTGAGGCACGTCCTGGTTCGGGGCCCTGAAGGCGCCGACGGACCCACGACTCCCCACTTCATTCCTTGTCCGGAGCGCCCTTGGACCCCCAGCTGTTCACCGCCGACGCGAAGCTCGCCCCGTACTGGTGGGATCACGTGCCGCGCCCAGCGCTGCCCGAAGTGGCGCTGCCCGCCGAAGCCGACGTGGTGGTGGTGGGCTCGGGCTACACCGGCCTGCACGCGGCGCTGCAGACGGCCCGCGCGGGCCGCAGCACGCTGGTGCTGGACGCCGAAGACGCCGGCTGGGGCTGCAGCACGCGCAACGGCGGGCAGGTGTCCACGAGCGTGAAGCCGGGATTCGCCGAGCTGGCGCGCCGGCACGGCGAGGCGCGGGCGCGCGAGATCGTGCGCGAGGGGCAGCGCTCGCTCGCCTGGCTCGGCGAGTTCATCGCCGCCGAGGGCATCGATTGCGACTTCGGCGTCGTCGGCCGCTTCCACGCCGCGCACAACGCGCGCCAGTTCGAGTTGCTTGCGCATGCGGCCACGCACCAGGCGCCGGGGCTGGAGGTGGCGGCCGAGGTGGTGCCGCGCGCCGAGCAGCGCCGCGAGCTGGGCACCGACGCCTATTGGGGCGGCGTGGTCTACGGCCAGCACGCCAGCGTGGACCCGGCCCGCTACCACCAGGGCCTGCTGCAGCGCGTGCAGGCGGCCGGGGCCACGGTGGCGGCGCGCTGCCCGGCGCAGCGCGTCGAGCGCGTGCAGGGCGGCGGCAGCGCCCCCTTCACCGTGCACACGTCGCGCGGCGCGGTGCGCGCGCGCGACGTGGTCATCGCCACCAACGGCTACACCGGCACGCTCACGCCCTGGCTGCGCCGGCGCGTCATCCCCATCGGCAGCTACATCATCGCCACCCAGGCGCTGCCCGCCGCGCTGATGGACAAGCTGATGCCGAGCCAGCGCATCGTCAGCGACACGCGTCGCGTGGTGTTCTACTACCGCCCCTCGCCCGACCGCACGCGCATTCTTTTCGGCGGCCGCGTCTCCACCGACGAGACCGACCCGCGCGTCAGCGGCCCGCTGCTGCACGCCGACCTGGTGGCGCTGTTCCCCGAGCTGGCGGGCACGCGCATCTCGCACTCGTGGTGCGGCTTCGTCGCCTACACCTTCGACACGATGATGCACATCGGCCGACACGAGGGCCAACACTACGCCCTGGGCTACTGCGGCTCGGGCGTGGGCATGGGCAGCTACCTCGGCATGCGGCTGGGGCAGCAGGTGCTGGGCCGGGCCGAGGGCCGCACGGCCTTGGACGACCTGCCGTTCCCGACGCGGCCGCTGTACACGGGCAGGCCTTGGTTCCTGGCCGCCTCGGTGCGCTGGTATCGGTGGCTGGACAGGCGCGGGCGGTAAAGCGGGGGCGCTGCTGCCGTGCCGATCGTGGTGCTCGCTTTCGCTACGCCGGCGTCAGCGGCCAGCTGCGTTCCACATCGAGGTTGAACGCCGCCATCTCCCCGCTGTCCAGGTCGACGCTGACGACCTGCATCGAGCGCTCTTCGCGCTCTTCGGCCCACGGCGAGCGGGGCGCGTTGAGCCACGTGCCCAGCAGCGTGGCGTGCCGGGCGTTCGGCCCGCCCGGCAGCCACAGCCCCACGTTCGACAGCGGCAGCTCCGCGCGCCACACCTCGCGCCCGGCGGGGCCGGCGACACGGCTGAGCAACCAGCGGCCTTGGTCGCCGAGCCTGTCCCGGTGCAGCACGAAGACGCTGTCCGGCTCGCGCCGCCAGAGCGCGCGCGTCGGGTTCACCTCGGGGTCCTCCACCGCCAGGCCGGCGAACAGGAACTCCGGGGCCTCCGGCAGCGGCTGCACCAGCTCGAGCCGATGGCGCACGCCGAAGTGCGTGGTCTCGGGGCGTTGGCGGCCGCGATAGAGCTTGAAGCGCTCCGGCCGCGTGAAATCCGGGACCGAGGTGGTCTGGCGTTCGCGCGCGATCTGCGCCACCTCGCGCTCGGCCACCAGGCCGAGCCAGTCGAGATCCCGGTCGGTGCGTGCGATGCTCAGGCCGCGCACCATCGCGTTCCACTGCATGCCGCTGGCGGGCGCCAGTGCGCGTTGTCGTTGCGCGCCCGGTGCGGCTTCGCGTTCGGTTTCGGCCGCCGCACCCAGCGTGCGCGCCTGCAGCGTCGACGGGTCCACGCGCACGCGGCGGCCGTCGTCCAGCAGCATCACCAGGCCATCGGCGAGCGTGAAGCGCAGGCGCTGCTGCTGAGGGGTGAGAAACAACGTCCGGTCGGGAGGTTGCGGCAGCACCGAGGCCAGCGCCGGGTTGGCCGCGGCCATGCGGGCGCGGTCGGCCACCATGGCGCCGTCGGCGAGCCGCACGCCGATGAGATCGGGCAGGCGTGCCCACAAGACGCCGCGGTCCGCCCCGAGCACCGCCACATCGCCCAGTTGTTTGTCCGTGGCGAGGCGAACCCGCCGCAGCGGGCGCGCCGTCGCCACGTCGACGAGCCAGAAGTCGATGTGCAAATGCGCCACGGAGCGCCGCGACGAGCCGGTCCGCCTACCACCCACGTAGACGTGGCGCCGCTCCCATTGCGACGTGAGGAAGGCGAGCCGGTCGCCCTGATCCGAAGCCACCCGCAGCACGCCGTGGGCCACGCGCGCGGGGCCGTGCACGGTGACGGTTTCGCTGCAGCCCGAGAGCAGCAGGCCGGCGCCGGAAAGTGCGGGGAGGGCGGGAAGTGCGCCGAGCGCGAGGGCGAAGCGTCGGCGGCTGGGCATGAGGCATTGTCTCGTCGCCACGGGGTCCGCCTCGCGGCCGCAAGTGGTACAAAGTTTGCGTGATGCCGTAGCGGCGCCGTCCACGGTGCGCGCTCCGCACCTCCCCCGCCACCTCGGCTTCCCCATCCAAACGAAAGGCTCGCATGACCCGCTCTCAACTCCTCTCGCGCCGCAGGTGGATGCGCTGGTTCAGCGCCCTGGGCGCAGGCAGTGCGTTGCCTTTCGGCACGGCGGCTCGGGCGCAAGGCAAGTACCCCGAGCAACCGGTCAAGCTCATCGTTGCGCTGCCGGCCGGGGGCAGCGTCGACATGGTGGCCCGCGCCCTGGCCCAGAGGCTCGCATCGGCCCTGGGGCAGCCCTGGATCGTGGACAACCGGGCCGGCGGCTCCGGGCAGATCGGCATGCCCGTGGCCGCGCGTGCCGCCGCCGACGGCTACACCCTCACGGTGTCGCCGGCGTCGTTCCTGACCACCAACAAGAGCGTCTTCAAGAAGCTGCCCTACGACCCCGAGGCCGACTTCGCACCGGTTTCGCGCCTGGTGAACCAGCCGATGGTGCTGGTCGTCAAGGACAAGCAGAAGTACCCCACCGTGGCCGCACTGCTCGCTGCGGCGCGCGCCGCCCCCGGCAACCTGACCTACGCCTCATCGGGCGACGGCAGCCCGCAGCACCTGGGCGGCCTGTTGTTCGAGACCCGCACCCAGACCAAGCTGCTGCACGTGCCCTATCGGGGCGGGGCACTGGCCATCAACGACACCATCGGCGGGCAGGTGGAGGCGATGTTCGCGGTGATGCCCGAGGCGGTGCCGCATGTGCAGACCGGCCGGCTGCATGCCCTGGGCGTGATGAGCCCCAAGCGCTCGCCGGTGATGCCGCAGGTGCCCACCATGGCCGAGGCCGGCATCGCCGGCCTCGACCTCTCGGCCTGGATGGCCCTGCTGGCCCCGGCGAAGACGCCACGCGCCCTCATCGACCAGCTCAACCGCGCCGTGGCCACGGCCTTCGACGCCGAGCTTCGCGCCAAGCTCGCCGAAAGCGGCATCGAGGTGGCCACGAGCACGCCGGAGGAACTGCAGCAGTTGATCGCGCGGGACATCAAGCTGCATGCGGAGTTGGTGATGGCGGCGGGGCTGGTGCCGCAGTAGGTGCCGGGTCCGTCGACCGGTGCGCCAGGGCATCTTCTCGCACAGGTCGATGAAAAGCCGGGGAGGGACGGCAGGTCGAGACTGGTTGCCGCCGGTGGGACTTGGCAAACCAATGTCGGCGCCCACCCATGCCTGCCGCTCAACGCTCGGCGCGGCGATCGACAGCTTCATGCAGGAACCGGCCCTTCATCCAAAGCCTTGACGGTAAACGTCCTGGCCGACATCACGACCGCCGGCCAATGACCGGCCCCGTGACCTGCGAACTGGCGCTGCCGACCCAAAGCAGCCGGCGGTCCAACGGAAGACCGGTCATTCCTGTGGCGAAGAGCGACCCGAGCGGCTGCAGCTTCCGTGAGACGCGGGCGCATTCGCGCTTGCTGACGTGAAGCCCTTCGGCGGCAGCGAACTACGGCCTCTCGTTGGTCACGCTCGGAGTGGCACTGACACGGCGCGTACGAAACGCCCTCGTCAAAGACGTCCCATGGGTGCCTTCGCCGTGTTTGTGCTCGGACGGGCTGCTTGGTCGGCTGACCGCATCGGTGCCGTCTACGACGCAGCTGCAGGGTCCGGACTCAGGCCGTCCAGCGCATCAGTGTCACGAGGAGCACGAGGACTCCCAGTCCGAGGTTGATCAGGACCCAGCTTCGAATCTGTGCCAGGGCCGCGCCTCCGGCGGTCCACTTGGACGCCGCAACGGCGCGGCCGAGCCGCTTGTAGAGCACGAAGCGGATGTGCATGAAGATCGCCACCATCGCCACGCCCAGCACCGCCATGACGGTCCAGGTCACTGGCATGTCGAAGCTACCACCTGACTGCACCACCTGCTTGGCTACGCGGCCCAGCATCCACACACCGCTGGCCAAAGTGAGCAAGGACGCCACCAGCACCACCTTGAAGAAACGGCCGAGCACATCGTGCATCAGGCGCACCCGCACAACGGGCTCGAGCTGGGCGATGGCCGGGCGCAAGAAGAAGTGCGCAAACACCATGCCACCGATCCACACGATGATGGACAGCACGTGCACGGTCTTGAGGGCTGCATAGATCATCGAAGACTCCCGTGCACATCGAGAACCAGCCCAGGATCCACTCGGCGCCCCAGACCCACGCCGCCAGCATCAGGCCCGCCGTGGCGAGCAGCGCCAGCGCCGCCATCATCAGCCCCAGGACCACCGCGACACCATCGCGAAACACCAGGCCCAGGCCGATCAGCGTCAGCGTCAGCGCCAGTGCCGGCAGCACGTTGCCGAAGGGGATCGGCATCACGACGATGGCGGCCATCAGACCCACTGCGAGGGCAGTCGCTGAACGTCGGCCTACGGATGCGAGATGGCTCAGCCGGGCCTTGGCATGGCGCCCGGCGACGGCGTAGGCAGAGGCAAGCCCGACCAGCACCCGCTGTGGCAAGCTTGGCGCGCAGTGGCCCCGCCACATGGCGACTGCCAGCGCAGCCATCCCCAATCCGAGCACCGTGCCAACGCCCGGCACCGGCACCGGCAGCAGGCAAGGCATGGCCATCAGCAGAAGCAAAAGTGCCTTGCGCCTCGGGCCCTTGGGCTTGCGCCATGGCTTGCATCGACACCCGCTCTTGCTGCATGGCTGCGGCTGCTTCACGCAGCCGCAGCACGATGGCCGCCATCATGTGGGCTCAACGAGCGGCAAAATCAGCCTGCCGCCAGCGAGGAGCCGGCGTTCGGGCCGGTTCCGCGGCCTCCCCGGCGGCGCATGAGCGCGACCAGCAGGTGCAGCCCCGCACCCAGCAGCAAGAGCAGCACGCTGCCGACACCCCAGATCACCCATGTCGCTACCGTCAAGCCACCCGCCAGCGCGGGTGCGGCCTGCATGATGCTGTCGACGAACGGCGCAAGGCCCGCCATCAGTTGGCTTGCCCACTGCGCGACTTCCGGCGGCACCCAGGGGGCCAGCCAGTTGGGAAGTGCCATGGTGCTGGCGCCCGACGCAGCCCCGGAGAGCACGCCCGCGTTCGAGACGGTCCAGACCGCAACTGCATGCAGCGCCCAGGCGGACAGCGACCAGATCGCCAGCAGAGCGACAACGAAGAACCAGCTGAGGGCGTAGACCATGATCGGACCTTCTCTAGTGTTCGAATGACCCCGAGTGTGGGGATCTATCCGATTCGAACAAACCAGATCGAAACGCACTTAAACTTCGGTTTTCCCGCACCGGAGGGTCCGTGCTGAACTACCGCCATCTCCATTACTTCTGGGTCGTCACCAAGGAGGGCGGCTTCGCCCGCGCTGCCGAACGCCTGGACATGGCGGTGCAGACCATCAGCGCGCAGGTGCGTGAGCTGGAAAAGGCGCTGGGCCACCAGCTCCTCAAGCCCTCAGGGCGTGGCGTGGCCCTCACCGAGGCGGGCCAGGCCGCCTTCGCGCGCGCCGAGGAAATCTTCCAACTGGGCCAGGGCATCCCCGACGAAGTGCGCGCAGCGGCCAGCGGCAAGGTGGCGCGCCTGGCGGTCGGGCTCTCCGATGGCATCTCCAAGCTGGCCGCCCATGCGCTGCTGGAGCCCGTGCTGAGCACACCCAACCTTCGGCTCGTGTGCCACGAAGGAGAATTCGAGCAGTTGCTCAGCGAACTGGCGCTGCATCACCTGGACCTGGTGCTGGCCGGTCAGGCCGCTCCGCGCAACCCGAACCTGCGCCTCACCAGCGAGCGGCTCGTCGATTCGCCGGTCGAGTGGTACGGCCCGGCCCGGCTGGTCGGCAAGACCGAACGCGACCGCTTTCCCCAAAGCCTCAACGACCTGCCGGTCCTGCTGCCCACGGGCCACTCGGCCCTGCGCTCGACGCTGGACCACTGGTTCGAGACGCAGGGCCTGCGGCCCCGCATCGTCGGCGAGTTCGAGGACAGTGCGCTGCTGGCGGTGTTTGCGGCCCGCGGGCTGGGCGTGTTCCCGGTCAGTCGGCTCGGCTCAGACGACGTCGGCCTGATGCGCGGACTTCGCCTGCTGGGCGGCAGCGATGGCGTGAAGGAGGGAATCCACGCCATCCGCTCGCGGCGCGGACAGCACCACCCCTTGGTAGCGCAGGTGGTGGCTGCGGCACGGCCTTGATCGCTTCTTGATCGACTCCGATCAGGCAGCGTGACGGTGGGCCTCCCATGGCGCCGCGCGTTCTCCACCACCAAGGTTCCGCCTTCGACTCGATGGCCATCGGCCCGAGCCGCGGCCAGAGACAAACGCAGCACCTTGCTGCCCCGGTTAGGGAGGCTGGCCGACCGGCCCGCGTGTGCGGCGCTTGTCGTCAAGAACGAAACACGCTGGCTTCGACTCCTGCCCTGGCGGGCCGGACTTCGCTGACCCTCGCGCAAACGAACGCCCCAACGTCAGCCGAGAAGTCCCATTGCTCGATCCGGCAGCAACCGGGCGCTGAATCCTCGCCCCAGCACAGCAGGTTCACCGAGTTGGGCACGTTCTTGCGCACCCGCGACGAGACGGCCGTTCCCGCCTGCACCGCCCACATCGGCCGCGCCATGTCTTGCAGCGCGATCACGTAGGGCAGATGGATGTGTCCGCCCATGACGAGGTCGGCGCCGGCCGCAGCCCAGCGTTGCAGCGCGGCGGCATGCCCGCGCACACGGTTGGACACGTCTTCGTCGAGTGTCACGGCCACGGGCTGGTGCACGACCACCACGCGCAGCTGTGCGGGCCCGGCGCCCGCCAGCAGTCGGGCTACTCGGCCGACCTGCAAACCGGAAATCTCGCCGTGCTTGTGGCGCCGGGCCCGCGTGGTGTTGATGCACACCACCAGCAAGTCGGGCGAGCGGTGCAGGGGTTCGAGATCCGCACCGAAAGCAGCGATGTAGCGTGCATAGGGGTGGCGCAGGCGCGTCCACAGATCGAACAGCGGTATGTCGTGATTGCCCGGGACCGCCAGCACCGGCGCGCTCAGTCGATCGACGAAGGCCCTTGCCGCGCGAAACTGGGCCGGCCGCGCACGCTGAGTGATGTCGCCCGACAGCACCACCACATCCGGTCGCCGCTGGGCTGCCAGGTTGATCAGGGCGTCGACCACATGCGGCTGTTCGGTGCCGAAGTGGGTGTCGGAGATCTGCAGCAGGACACTCACGCCGCCGCCTCGACCGCGCCTTGGATGCGCAAAGCGTCGGGAGCTTGGAGCAGGTACAAGGGCTTGTCCAGCACGCGAATGTCGATGGGCGCGCGCATGCGTGCCACCTCACCGTCGAACGCCACCACGACCTCCTTGCGGCCGGGGGCCATCGTGGGCTTCACCACCATGTGCTGGAACTCGAAGCCCTCCACGCCGGCGGCTTCACCCAGCCGGCCCATCGCTCCATGCAGCATCAGGCCGATCATCGACAGCGTGCCGATGGGCCGCAGCATCAGCGCCGCCATGCTGCCGTCGCCGGGCGTTCCAGCCAGGGTGTCTTGCGGCTCCGCACCGAACTGCTGCAGCTGCAGCCGGTTGTTGCCCACGAAGAGCGTCAAGGTCTGCACGTCCCGAACCGTGCCAGCCATCTCGATGTGCAGCCGGAGCCGGCGCTGCGCGCGCAGCAGCGTCGCACACGCCGCCACGAACGCCACCCAGCGACTCCGGCCGAAACGGGCCTTGTAGGCCTCGCGGTCTTCCAGCAGGTCGGGGTAGAGCCCGAGGCTGGCGTTGACCAGGAAAACGCGGTCGTTGATGCCGGCCACCTGCACCGGCGCCGGCTCCGCACGCAGCAGCAGGCGGACCGCTTTGGCCGGGTCGGCGGGAATGCCATGCGTGCGGGCAAAGTAATTGAACGTGCCCTGCGGCACCACGCCCATGGCGCAGCCCACGACGTGCGCGGCCTGCGCCACCGTGTTGAGAGTCCCGTCGCCGCCGACGGCAACCATGGCCGCGCGGGTGGCGATGGCCCTCGTCGCAGCCTGTTGCGCCAGGCCAGTCAGCTCGGCGGGGCTGCAGAACAGCAGGTCACCGCGCCGTCCACCAGCCCGCAGCGCGGCTTCGATGACTTCGCGCTTCGCCTCCGCGTCGCTGCTGCCCGCTGCCGCATTGACGACGAACTGGAGTGGTGCCGCCGGATCGATCTCGGGGCAAGTGGCCATGGGCAATCGAGACAGGTTGCGGCGAAGGTTGTCAATCGTGGCGCAGCAGATCACCGAAGACGGTGTGCTCGCCCTCCTTGCGATCGGCGCCAGGCGCGTCGTACAGGACGAGCCAGCGTGCCTTGCCGCCCGACAACGTCGGCGGCAGGTCACAGATGGCTTCGGCACGGTTGGTGCCGCGCCCGTGCGGCAGTGGCACCGACTCGGTCAACGTCGCCTCGAAACGCACCGGCTCGCGGTTGGCGGCCAGCAAGGGCCGGGCAGCAGGCCACTTGAAGACGCGGATGTCGCCGTTCAGCACCATCGTCGGGCCGGCCAGTATGTAGAGGTCATCGCCGGAGAAGTGCAGGTCCCGGACACCGAGGCCGTCGAGCTGCAGAAAGTGCTTGCGGATCAGCGTGCCGCTGTCGTCCAGAGGCGCCAGGCGCAGTTGGTCGCCACGGGCTTCTACGGCCATCTCGAGCAGCGCCGACCACCCGCGAAGCACCGGGCCGCGCAAGCCCAGCAGCAGCCGGCGGCCGTCCACGGCCAGGCCTTCGATGTCGAAGCCGTTGTCCTTGCCCGGGATGGCCATGTACGGCCCGAAGTGCGGATCATCGGCCAGCGCACGGGTGAGCAGGTTCGTTTGCGCATCGCCCTTCAGGCGCAGTGCCTGTCGGCCGTCCTGGGCCAGCCGTACCAGACAGGGCTCGCCCTTGGCGTCGGTCTCGATGGGCAGGCAGGCCAGCAGGCGCCGATTGCCGTCGAGCGCCACCTTCGCCAGCCGCCTGGCGTTGTCGGCATGGTCCCGGTCCGGTCTGGCGTTCTTGCGCTTCAGGCCATGCGAGCCCACCACCCAGAGGAAGCCGTCGGCCACGGCCATGCCTTCCAGGTCGGCCTCTTCCTCAGCCATGCCGGGCAGGCTCAGCAGATCGGCGAGCGGGAAGTCGCGCACCTCGCCGAAGCGCAAGGCCTCGCGCCCAATGGGGTCGAGTCGACGCAGGCGGTCCAGGCCGCAGGCCTCGTCGCCCGCCACCCAGAGCCAGTCGCCGATGAAGGCTGCGCCGGACAGATTGGATTGAACCAGGGAGTCAGAGGCGAACTCCAGGCGGACGGCATTGGCGGTTCGAGCGTTGGGCATCGCGTTCCTCAAAGCGTGGATGGGCAGGAAATTTCACGCGCTGCAATGCGTGCCGACCGCAGCCAACTAACCCAAGAGTCTGCGGCAGAAGTCTGTTGCCGAGTTCAGGTTTATCCGAAGTTCGCATCCTCCAAATGCTGCTTCTTCAGAATCTTCACCAACCCCACATTCGATCGTTCACCAACCCATGGAGATCCGCGATGCAAGTGCTCTTCAAGTCCCGCCACCCCCAGGCCACCGACCTGCGAGAGCTGGCGGAGCGCCGAGTTCGCTTCGTGCTGCGGCGCCTGGGTTGGCTGGTACCGCGCGCCGAGGTGCAGATGTCGGACGTGAACGGACCGCGTGGCGGCATCGACAAGCGCTGCCAGGTGGAACTCTTGACCGATGGCGCAGGGTCGGTGGTCGTCGCTTCCGTGGCCGGCGACTGGCGCACAGCACTGGACAACGCGCTGGCACGTGCTGCACGGTTCCTCATGCGTCTTTGGCGCCGAGGCCATGACTCCCGCCGCTTGCGCCAACGCTTCATCAGTCACGAACGCTGAACTCGAACGACCTCAGGACTCGACGCCATGAGGTCCATGACGCTCATCCCCTCCACCGCTCGCCCGGAAGCCGCGCATTCGGCCCCGATCGGAGCAGGCAGCGCGACACCCACGGATGTCGCCAGTAGGAGCCGTGTGCTGCGCAACACGTGCGCCTCGTTGTCGATGACGCTGCTGTTCTGCGCGGGGATCGCCGCTGCCAGCGTGGCGTTCCAGCTCCCGGCGCCAGGCATCCTGCTGACCCTGGGTGCCTGCTTCGGGCTCTTGTTCGCCGCCTACAAGGGCAAGAACAGCGGCTGGGCCCTGCCAGCGGTGTTTGCGCTGACGGGCTTCGTGGGCTACTCGCTGGGGGTCGGTGCTGGCCCAGTCGCTGGCCTTGCCCGGCGGCGCGCAGGTCGTGACGATGGCTCTGGCGGCCACGGGCGCCACCTTCCTGGCCTTGTCGGCCTGGGTCTCGATCTTCAACCTGTTCACGAGCTTGCTCAGCCTGTTCGGCTTGGGCAGCTCGGACGATCGCTTTGCTGTGCATGAGCAGTTGGGCCTGGCCCGTCACGAGTTGCACGCTCTGCTGGACAAGTTCTGCGAGGACCTGCTGTCAAGCGAACAGCTGCAGTGGGCTGACGCCTGCCCGGTGGACGAGCGCACGCTGACGGATCTGATGGGCGAGATCCAAGACCCTGCGCTGCGGCTGAAGTTGCTGCGCTGGTGTGTCGCCCTGGCGGAGGTCGACGCCCAAGTGCATGAAGGCGAGTCGATCGTGCTGGTCGCCGCCATTGAGCATTGGGGCTTGCACCATGAGGTGTTTCGGTCGTCGTCCCGGAACTGACAGGCTCGCGTTACCTGAGCAATCCACGGTGTGGGTCGGCGGGCCTTCGGCGGGCATGTCGGCAGTGTCCCCTGGGGTGCCCATGAGCGAATCGCCATCGATGATGGCTGTCCGCTATGGAGACACAGCCGCTATGGCTGCTGATGGCCGGCAGTGTGAGTAGGTCAGCCGGAAGCGAGCGACCGGTGACGCTGCCAAGCGGTCACCGACACCAGCTCAGTCGGCTGCGCGCCGCGAAGCGGCTCAGGCAAGGCTGTCGCCCCGCGGTGGCTGCCGAAGTGCGGCCCCAGCGACAGCCGCGCGCGCCCCGGCGTCAGGCCTTCAACGCAGCGCCAGCCAGATCTCGTTGCGCCGCAGGAACCACGGCGTGTAGGGCGCGTTGTAGCGGGCGAGCACGGGTTCGCCCTGCGTGGCCACGCCCGCCTTGTCGAGCGCGGCCTTCAGCAGTGCCAGGTGCTCTTCGTAGTTGCTCTGCGACCAGGTGCCCGAGTAGCGGAGCACCGCCTTCTCGCCGGCCGGCACCAGGCGCAGTTGCACGCGCGGGTCCAGCGGCTCGGGGGCGGACTCCAGCGTCACGCCCTTGGGCAGCACGAACTGCACGCGCATGCCGCCCCGAGTCCCTTCCGCCCCGGCCACCCCAGCCACCGCGGCTTGCGTCACCGGGGCGATCATCTCCATCTTCACGGGCTCGGCGGCCTGGGTCACGGGCGCCGTCATCGCGAACTTCCTGTCGCCCTTGTTCTTGCCGAAGATGTAGCCGGCGAGGATGGGGAAGGCCTGGTTGCCCGCCTCTTGGGCCGTGGCGTTCAGCACCACCTCGGCCACGACATAGGGCGCGTACCGGCGCACCTCCACGTCGTCGAGCTGGCGGACGACTTCGTACTCGGGCTCTTCGATGGCCTGGCTTCCGAGCGGCATGGCGGCGAGTGTGAGCCCGAGGAGGCGGCTCAGGAGGCGGGCAGGCAGGTGGCGGTTCATGGGGAGGGCTTTCCGATAGTGGCGATGTGGTTGACCGAGAGTTCGCGCGTCCGCCGGGCTCGGTGCACGGCGGGAAGGTGAGCCATGCCGCGGCGCTCGCCACGGGTCAGCCGGCACGCGGCGGCGATGTTCTTCGCGGTGGCGTCGATGCCGTCGAGGGTGGCGACGAAGGCGGCGACGGCGGCGCTCCGTGTGGCCGGGAGTGAAGCTGGTTTGAAGCCGATTGGTGGTCGGCAGTGGAGGTGATTGGCAAGGCGACGCGAGTGTGACCGCGAAGTGAATATCCTTGCCTTCGAATGCACTCGCCGGCCAGTGCGCTGTCCGTCGCTCTCGCCCACCTCTCGCAAGAAGCTCTCGATGACCCCGACCATCCCGCGCCGCGTCTTCCTCATGACCTTGGCCTCGTCCTCGGTCGCCGTCGGTACGCTGGCCCACAGCGCCTGGGCCAGGAAGGGATGAGCGGGGCGCCGCCGGGCGGCCGTTCAGGCCAGCGCGATGAGCGAGGCCACCTTTCGCGGCAACAAGGCCGCGCTGCCGACCAAGCCCTGCGCCGCCTGCGGCCGCGCCATGAGCTGGCGCAGGCGCTGGGCGAAGAACTGGGCCGAGGTCAAGTACTGCAGCGAAGCCTGCCGGCGCGTGAAGGCCCCCGGTGGCTGAGTTGCGCTCGTTGGTGCTGGTGCTGGGCGACCAGCTCGACCTCGAGTCGTCCGCCTTGGACGGCTTCGAACCCGGGGCCGACGCGGTGTGGATGGCCGAAGCGGCCGAGGAGTCCATGCACGTGTGGTCGAGCCGGCCCCGCATCGCGCTGTTCCTGGCGGCGATGCGCCACTTCGCGCTGGCGCTGCAGGGGGGGGCCGCCCGCTGCACTACACGCGGCTCGGGGCACCCGGCGGTGACGTGAAGGGCGACAGCCTGGCCGCGCAGTTGCGCGCCGACATCGAGCGCCTGCGCCCGGCGCGGCTGGTGATGACGGCGCCGGGCGACCGGCGCGTGCTGCAGGCGCTCAAGGCCGTGGCCGAGGATGCCGGCCTGCCGCTGGAGATCCGCGAGGACCGCCACTTCTTCTGCCGCGTGCGCGGCCCACGCCGCGGGCCACGCGCCGCTGGCCAGCGTCGAGGGTACATCGCACGCATGAGCCCGCACTGCAAGGGCTGCCGCTGCGACCCCGCGTTGCGCGCCGGCGAACGCGCGTGCCCGTTCACCACGCTGTACTGGGACCACCTGATGCGCCGCGAGGCGATGCTGGCGAAGAACCCGCGCATGGCGCTACAGGTGAAGAACCTGGGGCGCATGAGCGCCACACAGCGGCAGCAGGTGGTCGAGCGGGCGGTCTCGATCCGCCGTGGCGAGGTGGGCACGGTCGAAGCCGCGGCGGTGGCGCTTGAGGGATCGCATGGTTGATCGCAATGCACGCACGCGCAATTGCGAACCGATGAAGCGCACGCCGTCGGCTGGCCGGTCCCGGTCATCCGGCCGCCACCGCAGAAGCCCTTACGATCCTGCACGCGCCGTGCGCCACTCCTGATGCCCAGCCCCGCCCCCGTCCCGGCGCACGCCGGGCCCTTGAGCTACTGCACCACCAGCGACGGCGTGACGCTGGCCATGCGCAGCGTCGGCCGCGGGCCGCTCATCATCAAGGCCGCCAACTGGCTGGGCAATCTTCAGGCCGATGCACAGCTGCCTTCCACGCGCCATTGGGTGGACCACTTCGCGCGCACGTACCAGATGCTGTGGTACGACGCGCGCGGCTGCGGCCTTTCGGACCGCGAGGTCGATGACGTTTCGCTCGATGCCTGGGTGCGCGATCTCGAAGCGGTGGCCGACGCCAGTGGCCAGGACCGCTTCGTGCTGCTGGGCATCTCGCAGGGCGCGGCCATTGCCATCCGCTACGCGGTGCGCCATCCCGAGCGCGTGCGCGCGCTGGTGCTGTACGCGAGCTTCGTGCGCGGCGCGTTCAACCAGGGTCTTTCAGCCAAGACGCAGGCGATCTTCAACGAGATGATCCGCATTGCGGAGCTGGGGTGGGGTCACGATGCCAGCGCGTTCCGGCGCCTCTTCACCGCGCACCTGCTGCCCACCGCGCCGGCCAGCGTGCTCGATGCCTACGACGAACTGCACAAGAACAGTGTCAGTGGCCCGATGGCGGCGCGCTACATGAAGGCCTTCTTCGAACTCGATGCGCGCGCCGATGCGGCGCAGGTGCGCTGCCCCACGCTCGTGATGCATGTGAGCGGAGACTCGCTCATCCTGCAGCGCGAGGGCGAGCTCGTGGCCTCGCTCGTTCCCGGCGCGCGCTGGGTGAGCGTGCCGGGGCGCAACCACCTGCCGCTGGCCACCGACCCCGGCTGGCCCACGCTCGAGCGCGAGATGACGCAGTTTCTCGCCATGCTGGAGGCCACCGAAGGCACCGCCGCCCACGCCGGCGCTGCACCGAAACTCACCGAGCGCCAGCGCGAGGTGCTGCAGCACGTGGCGCGGGGCCTGGGCGACAAGGAGATCGCGCGCGTGCTGCAGTTGAGCCCGCGCACGGTGGAGATGCACGTGGCGCGCGCGCTGTCGGCGCTGGGGGCGCGCAACCGCTCCGAGGCGGTGAGCCGCGCGCACCACTGGAAGCTGCTGCGGCCTTGAGTACCGTAGCCGCCACCGTGGTCATGGCGCGGCGGCCGGGCCGTCGTACCGTAGTGGGCCGTCTATGGCGGCGCGGGTGGCGCAGCGACGATGCCGGCCGGATGAGCCCCTGCCATGTCGGCCTCGGCTTGACCGGACCAGGAGCCCATCTTCATGACGCTGCAAGCCCTCGAGGCGCCCACTGCCGCCGCTGCCGGTGACGACCGCAACCCGCCGATCCCCCACTTGGCCGGCGAGCTGGTTGACCTGCGCGACCCGGCCTGGCTGACCGCGCCGCGTGAGCAGGCCCGCCGCCTGCGCGAGCGCGGTCGCGTGCACCGCGACACGCAAGGCCTGTGGTTGCTGCTCGGTCATGCCGATTGCCGCGCGGTGATGCAGAGCGCGCACCTGAGCCGCGACCCGCGGCAGCACAACGGCTACGCGAGGCTGCGTCCCTTCATCGCCGGCTCGGCGCTGGAGCAGGCGGCCGAGCGCTTCATGCTCTTCAGCGATGCGCCGGTGCACACGCGGCTGCGCCGGGTGGTGGCCGCCGCCTTCACACCGGCGGCCACGCGCCAGCTGCGCGAGATGGTGGCGGCAAGCGCGCGCGCGCTCGCCGCGGCGCTGCCGGCCGACGGCACGCCGTTCGACTTCATGCGCGACTTCGCCCAGGTGCTGCCGATCCGCGTTGTCTGCGACCTGCTGGGCATCGACGCCGGCGACTTCGACCAGGCCAAGGCGTGGTCCGAAGCCGCGGCCTGCCTCGTGGAGCCACTCGCCTCGCGCGCCGATCGGGCCGAAGGCGCACGCGCGGTGGCAGAACTGACGGCTTACCTCGCCGCGCAGGTGGCCCGGCGCCGGCTGCGGCCGGGTGACACCGTGCTCGACCGCATGATCGACGCGCAGCGCGTAGATCCTGCGTTCAACGACGACGAGTTGCTCGCCAACCTCATCCTGCTCTTCATTGCCGGGCACGAGACCACCACCAACCTGCTCGGCAACGGCCTGCTCGCCTTGCTGCGCCACCCCGAGCAACTGGCGCTGCTGCGTCGTGAGCCGGCGCTGCTGCCCTGCGCGGTGGAGGAGATGCTGCGCTACGAAAGCCCCACCAACATGGTGGCGCGCATCACGCGCGCGCCGTGGACGATGGCCGACATCACGGTTCCCGCCGGCGAGGCGCTCTACTGCATGGTGGGTGCGGCCAACCACGACCCGGCGGTGTTTGCCGAGCCCGAGCGCTTCGACATCCGCCGCAACCCGAACCCGCAGCTGGCGTTTGGCGGCGGCGTGCACTACTGCGTGGGTGCACCGCTGGCGCGTTTGGAGGCCGAGCTGGCGCTCGAAGTGCTGCTGCAGCGGTTTGCCACCCTCGAGCGGGCTGACGATGAAGTGCGCTGGCGGCCGATGATCAATCTGCGCGGGCTGCAATCGCTGTGGCTGCGCGGCCGCAGCGGCGGCGGTGGCGGCGGCGGTGGCGCACGGCCCGCGGCGTGCCTCTCGGGCGCGTGAGCCCATCGTTGCATCGGACGAAGCGTGTCGTGAGGCCGCCGCTGCGCTGAAGAGGGGCCGGCGTCCGGCGGGATTCCAGCGGCGATACTGCGGCCGAAGGAGACCCACCTGCCATGTCCGAGACGCTGCCCACGCGGCCCGCCGGCCTGCCCACGACGCTGAGCATCGAGCTCAGCGAGCGTGTGCTGACGGTGACGCTGAACCGCCCCGAGGCGCTCAACACCTTCAACGCGGCGATGATGAGCGAGCTCATCGCCGCCTTCGACCGCGCCGACGCCGACGACGAGGTGCGCGCCGTCATCGTCACCGGCGCCGGGCGCGCCTTCTGCGCCGGTGCCGACCTCTCGCAAGGCGGCAGGACTTTCGACTACGCGGCGCGCGCCGGCGAGGCCGGCCGGCCGGCCGTGGGCGAGGCCATCGGCGCCGACGGCCGCATCGACTGGCGCCACGAGGCCGTGCGCGACGGCGGCGGCCGCGTCACGCTGCGCATCTTCAACTGCCTAAAGCCGGTGATCGCGGCGGTGAACGGGCCCGCGGTGGGCATCGGCGCCACGATGCTGCTGCCGATGGACATCCGGCTGGCCAGCGAGGCGGCGCGCATCGGCTTCGTCTTCGCGCGGCGGGGCATCGTGCCCGAGGCCTGCTCAAGCTGGTTCCTGCCGCGCCTGGTGGGCATCAGCCGCGCGCTCGAGTGGACGATGAGCGGCCGCGTCTTCCCGGCCGCCGAGGCGCTCGAAGGTGGCCTCGTGCGCCAAGTGCTGGCGCCCGATGCGCTGCTGCCGGCGGCGCGCGCCATCGCGCGCGAGATCGCCGAGAACACCGCGCCGGTGAGCGTGGCGCTGACACGGCAGATGATGTGGCGCATGCTCGGCGAGCCGCACCCGATGATGGCGCACCGCGTCGACAGCCGCGCCATCTTCTCGCGCGGCCGCTCGGCCGACGTGCGCGAGGGCGTCACCGCCTTCCTCGAGAAGCGCCCGGCGTTGTTCACCGACCGTGTCACGCAGGCGATGCCCGAGTGGTTCCCGTGGTGGCAGGATCCAGGCTACGAATGAAGACTTCGACGATGAGCCCCGCACCTTACGACCCCAACGGCGCGCCCGCTGCAGCCGGCACCCGCGTCGCCGCCACGAGTGCGGTCCCGGAGGTCGCCGCTGGCGCCGCAGCGCTGCAGCCGACGTCATTCATCGACAGCGACCACGCTGCCGTGCGCGCCTTCGCCACCGAGCACGCGCGTGGCTCGAGCGTACGCGAGCGCGCCGTGTCGCTGTACCTGGCTGTGCGCGACGGCTTCCGCTACGACCCCTACCGAGTCGACCTCACGCCCGCGGGCCTGCGCGCCAGCACCGTGCTCGCCAACGGATACGGTTGGTGCGTGCCGAAGGCCGTGCTGCTGGCCGCGGCCTGCCGCGCCGTGGGCATCCCGGCGCGGCTGGGTTATGCCGACGTGCGCAACCACCTCAGCACCGAGCGCATGCGCGAGGTGATGAAGACCGACCTCTTCGTCTGGCACGGCTACACCGACATCCTCATCGAGGGCCGCTGGCTGAAGGCGACGCCGGCGTTCAACCTGCAGCTGTGCGAGCGTTTCGGCCTCGTGCCGCTGGAGTTCGACGGCACCGGCGATTCGATCTACCACCCCTACGACCGCGCCGGCAACCGGCACATGGAATACGTGCACCAGCGCGGCAGCTTCGACGACCTGCCGCTGACGCAGATGCTGGCCGACTTCGCCGCCCTCTACCCGGGCTGGGGGCCGAACGCCGGCCACGGCGGCGCGCTCGCCAAGGCGGACTTCCTCGCCGACGTGGCCAAGGAGGTGTCGTGAGCGCCGACGCCGGGCCCGAGCAGGCGTTGCCGGCGCAGGCGGCCGTGGAGGCGGCAGCCGCCGCCCGGCCGGCCCCCGAGGTCGCCGCCGATGTCCCGGCGGGTTTCCGCCGCTTCCGCGGGACCACCGGCTTCATCGGCGTCAACGGGCCCTTGTTCTTCCTGCACGACGGGCCGCTCTTCAAGCTCGGCTTCCGTGTCGAAGAGCGGCATTGCAACCCGATAG
Organism: Rubrivivax sp.; assembly: GCA_022842825.1. Lineage (GTDB taxonomy): Bacteria > Pseudomonadota > Gammaproteobacteria > Burkholderiales > Burkholderiaceae_C > Rubrivivax. Next base: position 24,221 of record JALHOU010000007.1, on the reverse strand, counting down.
GCAGTTGCCACGGCGGCATGCTCGCCACCTTTGCCGACATGCTGATGCCCATCGGCGCCATCACACTGGTGCCCGAGCTGCGCCAGCGCTTCCTGCCCACGGTGAGCCTGCAGGTGGACTTCATGGCCTCGGCGCAGGTCGGCGACTGGGTCGAAGGCGAGGCGCAGGTGTTGCGCACCACGCGCACGATGGTCTTCGCGCAGGGGCTCGTGACGAGCGCCGGCAAGACGGCGCTGCGCTGCAGCGGCGTGTTCAAGATCGGGCCCACCTTCGATCGCGGCGCGCTGGCGTCCGCAGAGCCGAAAGCCTGAGCGACCCCGTGGCCAGCCCGCGCTGGCCGCAGGTGCACTGCAACGCTCGCACCTTCCCGAAGTCGGGCGGCCGTGTGTTTGCACGAATAGCCGGCAGCTCCGCACGCGGCTTCAATCGGGCCCGAGGCCCCGCATCGGCCGAAGGAGGATCCCCATGCACACCCGTCGCCGCGCCTTGCGCCGGCTCACCGATCTGGCTGCACTCGGCGCGCTGGCCGCTCTCGGCGTTGCCGGCCGGCCCGCCCGCGCGCAGGGCACGACCAAGATCGTCTTCGGCTTCACCGCGGTGACCGACTTCGCCTCGGTCTTCGTGGCCAAGGAGGAGGGGTACTTCAGCAAGCGCGGGCTCGATGTCGAGCTGAAGTTCATCCCGATCAACAGCACCATCCCGGCGGCCATCCAGTCCGATTCGCTGCAGATCGGCGGGCCGACACCGAGCGTCTTCCTGCAATCGGTGGACGGCGGGCTCGACCACGTCGTGGTGGCCGGCGGCGGCGCCACGTCGAAGACGATGACCGGCTTCGGCCTTGTGGCCGGCGCCGGCTCGGGCATCCGCAAGCCGCAGGACGTGCTCGGCAAGAAGGTGGGCGTGCCGGGGCTCGGCGCCTTCCTGCATGTCACCTTTCGCGCCTGGCTCAAGAGCTCGGGTGTCGATTACAAGAAGGTGAACTTCGTCGAGGCCTCGTTCCCGCAGCACGGCGACCTGCTGCGCGGCGGTTCCATCGACGCCGTGGTCACCGCCGACCCCTTCATGAGCCGCATCGTCGACAGCGGCGCGGGCTACGTGGCGAGCTACTACTCGACGTTCCTGCCCGAGGGGCAACCCACCATCGTCCACGTCGCCAAGCGCGAGTGGGTGCAGAAGAACGCCGGTGCGGCCAAGGCCTTCCGCGAGTCGGTGCAGGAGGCGGCTGCCTTCATGTCCAAACCGGCCAACGACGCCAAGGTGCGCGCGCACATCGGCAAGTACATCAAGCTGCCGCCGGAGGTGCTGGCCAAGGTGCAGATTTCGCCGCCGTCACCCGTGGTCAACGAGAAACAGCTCGCCTACTGGGTGGGGCTGATGAAGGACCAGGAGATGCTCAAGACCGAGCTGCCGGTGGCGAGCCTGCTGGCGAAGTAGCACGCCACGTGTCTGCGCCGCTGCTGCGGTTCGACGGGGTGTCCATCCACCTCGGCGGCCGCGAGATCCTGTCGCCGACGAGCTTCGACGTGACGCGCGGCGAGTTCGTCTGCGTCATCGGGCCTTCGGGCTGCGGCAAGACGACGCTGCTGCGCGCCGCCGCTGGCTTCGTGCCCCCGAGCGCAGGGCGCGTCGCACGGGAAGGTGCGGTGGTGCAGGGCCCCTCGCGCGAGGTGGCCTTCGTCTTCCAGGACTACGGCCGCGCGCTGCTGCCCTGGCGCACCGTGGCCGGCAACGTGGCGCTGGCGCTCGAGGCGGCGCAGGTGCCGGCGGCCGAGCGTCCCGGGCGCATCGCGCAGGTGCTGCAGACCGTGGGCCTCACCGAGCACGCGCGCAGGTTCCCGGCGCAGCTCTCGGGCGGCATGCAGCAGCGCGTGCAGATCGCTCGCTGCCTGGCGCAACGGCCCGCGCTGATGCTCATGGACGAGCCCTTCGGTGCGCTCGACGCGATGACGCGCGAGGGCCTGCAGGACGAGCTCGCCCGACTCGTCCGCGAGCAGGGCCTGACGGTGATGTTCGTGACGCACGATCTCGAGGAGGCCATCTACCTCGGCGACCGGGTGCTGGCGCTGCGCACCGGGCCTGGCCCGGGCCGGCCCAGCCTGGCGGCGCTGGTGGACGTGGACATCGCGCATCCGCGCAGCCAGCTCGAGACCAAGGAGCACCCGCGCTTCCTGCAGCTGCGGCGCGACCTCTATGGGTACCTCGGCCATGGCTGAAGTGGCGCGGCGCGCGCCTCGGGCATCCCGTGCACCGTGGGCACAGCGGGCAAGGCTGGCGGGCCTGGCGCGGGCGGTCGCCTTCCCGCTCGCGATGCTCGCCTTGCTGGAGGCCTGGGCCCGCACCGCCGGCCGCGCCAGCGACGCTCTCGCGCCGCCGACGCAGGCGCTGAGCGCCTTCGGCACGCTGGTGGCCGAGGACGGCCTCTTCGGACCGACGGCCTTCACGCTCGGCAGCGCCGCGCTGGGCCTGGCGCTGGCGGCGCTGGCGGCGGTGCCGCTCGGCACGCTGCTCGGGCTTTCGCGCCGGGCCGGCGCCGCGGCCTTCCTGTCGGTCGAGGTGCTGCGCCCGGTGCCGTCGGTGGCGCTGATCCCGCTTGCGATGCTGGTGTTTGGCTTCGGCGTGCGCATGGAGGTGGGCGTGGTCGCCTTCGCCACCTTCTGGCCGATGCTGGTGCTGGCGCAGGCGGCGGCGCGCCAGGTGGAGCCGCAGTTGCTGGAGGTGAGCGCGGCCCTGCAGCTCACGCCGTGGGCGCGCTTTGCCAAGGTGGTGCTGCCGGCGATGGTGCCGCGCCTGTTCGTGGCGCTGCGGCTCGGCGTGGCCATCGCGCTCGTGGTGGCGGTGACCGTGGAGATCGCCGCCAACCCGCACGGCATGGGCTACGCGATGATGATCGCGCAGCAGAGCCTGGACCCGGCGACGATGCTCGCCTGGCTGGGCTGGATCGGCTGCGTCGGCTGGCTCGTCAATGCGGGTGCGATGGCACTGCAGCGGCTGGTGGCGCGGCGCATGGGTGAAGCCGAAGCGGGCGCCGCGCAATGAGGGTGATGTGCTCAGGTCCGAACGCGCTCGTACGGTCCCGGTCACGGCCGCGCGTCGGCAGCCTCGCGACGAGGGCCGCACTGAGGGCCGCACCATGAGCCTGCGCATCCGCCCACAGGAGTTCGCCGCGTCGCTGGCGCTCCTGGCCGCGCTGTTCGGCCTGTGGTGGGCGGCCAGCCATGGCGGCTGGGTCAGCCGCGTCTTCCTGCCCACGCCGCAGGCCACGCTCGCCAGCCTCGCCGAGGGGCTGGCCGGCGAGTGGCTCGCCTACACCGCGGCCACGTTGCAGCGCATGGTGCTGGGCTTCGGCCTGGCGGCGCTGGCCGGCGTGGCGCTGGGCGTGGCCATCGGCTCCTCGGCGCTGCTGCGCGCGTGGGTCGGGCCGACGCTCGAGTTCATGCGGCCGCTGCCGGCCTCGGCGGTGCTGCCGCTGGCCATCTCGCTGTTCGGCCTCTCGGGCGGCATGGTGCTCGCGGTCGTGGCCTTCGGCGCGATGTGGCCGGTGCTGCTGGCCACGATGCACGGCCTGGCCAGCGTGCACGAGCGGCTGCGCGAGGTGGCGCGTTCGCTGGAGCTCTCGCGCACGGCCTTCGTCTTCAAGATCGGGCTGCCCAACGCGCTGCCCGACATCCTGGCCGGCCTGCGGCTGTCGCTCACGGTCTCGCTCATCGTCAGCGTGGTGGGCGAGATGATCGCCTCGCAGAGCGGCCTCGGCCAGGCGGTGCTGCTGGCGGCACGCTCGTTCCGCGCAAGCGAGTTGTTTGCCGGCATCGTGCTGCTCGGTGCGCTCGGCTTTGCGAGCAATGCGCTGCTCGCGCTGGCCGAGCGCCGGCTGCTGCGCTGGCAGCGCCGGTGAGGGTGGCGCACAGCGACCGCAAGAACCCCATCGCCCGCAACGCACCCACCCGCCGCACCGACCGCGCATCGACGCATCGTGCCATCGTGCCATCGTGCCATCGAGCCATCGAGCCATCGAACCGAGACCCCCCGACTCACCCCAAAGGAGAGCCCCATGCCCCGCCGCTTTGTCGACCTGTCGATCTACCTCGAGAACGACGTGCTGTCCGATCCCCCGGCCTTCGCGCCCAAGATCCAGTACTTCACGCACGACAACACCTTCGAGCAGATCGCGCCGTTCTTCCCCGGGTTGAAGAAGGAAGACCTGCCCGACGGCGAAGGCTGGGCGGTGGAGCTGGTGCAGCTGTCCACGCACAACGGCACGCACCTGGACGCGCCGTACCACTTCCACAGCACCATGGACAAGGCGCTCGGCGACAAGAAGCCGGCCATCGCCATCCACGACGTGCCGCTGGAGTGGTGCTTCCAGCCGGCGGTGAAGCTGGACTTCCGCCACTTCGCCGACGGCTACGTCGTCACTGCAGCGAATGTCGAGGCGGAGTTGAAACGCATCGGCCACGAGCTGAAGCCGCTGGAGATCGTCGTCGTCAACACGCGCGCCGGCTCGCGCTACGGCCACCCTGATTACGTGAGCGCCGGCTGCGGCATGGGCTACGAGGCGACGATGTACCTTCTCGAGCGCGGCGTGCGCCTCACCGGCACGGATGCCTGGAGCTGGGACGCGCCCTTCGTGCACACGGCCAGGAAGTACGGCGAGACGCACGATGCCAGCCTCATCTGGGAAGGGCACAAGGCCGGGCGCGACATCGGCTACTGCCACATCGAGAAGCTGCACAACCTCGAGTCGGTGCCGGCCGACGGCTTCTTCATCAGCTGCTTCCCGCACAAGATCCGCGGCGCCTCGGCGGGGTGGACGCGGGCGGTGGCGATTTTCGACGACCGGTTGATGCCGGCCTGAGCCAGCCATGGCCGAAGGGCCGGCGGCATGGTGCGCGCTGCGCCATGCGCCCCCTGAAGGACTCGTGGCGAAGCCGGCGCGTCAGTCGCTGCTGCCCAGCTGGACGGCCTGCCTGCGCGTCTGTCCGGCGCGCCAGAGCGTCAGCGTGACGGTGTCGCCGGGCTGGCGCTGCTCCAGCAGCGTGAGCATGCCGTCGAGGTCGCTCACGCCTTCGCCGTCAACGGCCGTGATGACATCGCCGCCGATGATCTCGCCGCGCTGGCTGCCGCGGCGGAAGGGCTGCAGGCCGGCGCGCATGGCCGGGCTGTTGTTGCCCACTTGCAGGATGGCCACGCCACGCGGCAGGTTGAGCGCGCGGTGCAGGTCGGGCGCGGCGGCGGCGACGCCGAGGGTCGGCCGCACGAAGCGCCCGTCGCGGATGAGCCGCGGCACGATGCGGTTGACCTCGTCCACCGGGATGGCGAAGCCGATGCCGGCACTGGCGCCGCTCGGGCTCGCGATCTGTGTGTTGACGCCGATCAGGCGCCCGGCGGAGTCGAGCAGCGGCCCACCGCTGTTGCCCGGGTTGATGGCGGCGTCGGTCTGGATGACACCACGAATGGTGCGCTGGTTGAAGCTCTCGATCTCGCGATTGAGCGCGCTCACGATGCCGGTGGTCAGCGTCTGGTCGAGCCCGAACGGGTTGCCGATGGCGTGCACGCGCTGGCCCACCTGCAGCTCGCGGCTGGTGCCGATGGAGATCGGCGGCAGCTTGTCCCGGGGCGCCTCGATGCGCAGCACGGCGAGGTCGCGATCGGGGAAGACGCCGACGAGCTTGGCCTCCCAGTTGCTTTGGTCGGCGAGCGTCACGCGCGCGCCGCTGGCGCCTTGGATGACGTGGAAGTTCGTGACGACGTGGCCGTGCGCGTCCCAGACGAAGCCGGTGCCGGTGCCGCGCGGCACCTGCTGCACGTTGGCGCTGAAGAGCTCGCGCTGCGTGCCAAGCGAGGTGATGTGCACCACCGATGGCGAAGTTCTGCGGAAGAGCTCGATGAGGGCGCGCTCGTCGGGCTCGAGCGGACCACGCGGCGTAATGGCGCGCGGGGCGGCATCGACACGCGCCGCGGGCGTGTCGGTGCGGCCATTGACGACCTTGGGCAGCAGCAGGAAGGCCGCGCCCGCGGCCAGCGCGCCGATGCAGAACCAGGCGAGGAAGGGAAGTGGGCGACAGGCTTTCATGGCGGGCCAGATGGTGACAGAAGCGCCGCACTCCAGCCCTTGGCGCGACTTCCGCGCCAGCGACGCTGCGACCCGATGAGCCCCAGGCGCAGCCCGATGGCGCCAAACCCGGAAGGTGGAGGCGATGGGGCTGCCTGCAAGGCCCCGTTGCCGCCACGGCGTGGGCGCTCAGGCTCCGGTGCCCAGCTCCGCCGGCTCGGTGCGCGAATTCGTCTCTTCGCTGGGCAGGTGGTACCAGGCGCGGTGCGGCGAGACCTTCTCACAGGCCGGGCACTGCGTCGTCTTCCACGGGCGCGCGCAGCCGGGGCAGATGCCGCCGGTCCAGAACGTATGCCACACCGTACCGCATTCGGGCGTGCAGGCCCAGCGGTCCTCCAGGCGGGGTCGGTAACCGCAGGCGGGGCAGTGGATCTCGGGCTGGCGGACCATGGAAACCTCGTGCGTGCACCGTTCAGACGGCGGCCTTTGAACGCGGTCGACTCCTGCCTGGCTGACGGCGACGTGGCGGCGCGCCGCCTCAGGGCTGTGGCGCGCCGGCGTCGAAGAGAGTGGGGCCGTGGTACATGCGGCCCAGACCTGCGGCCGCGGCCGCCGCCTCGCAGGCGGCGCAGGGGCGCGAGGTCGAGACGAGCACCGCGCCGGCGAGGCTGGGTCGTCCCAGGCGGCGCTGGGCGTCGCGCAAGGCCACGCGCTCGGCATGCGCCGTGAAGTCCTGGTCGACGACGACGCGGCTCGGCCCGACGCCGACGATCACGCCGTCGGCCACGACCACGGCTCCGTAGGGCTGGTCGCCCCAGGACCGGGCCAGCTGCAACAAGGCCTGGGCAGCGTCGTGGAAGCGCCGGTCGGGCGGACCCCGGCGGGCATCCGGAAAGGCGGAATCGGTCATCGGGGCAAGGCGCCACAAAGCGGCGGCTGAACGCGGCTCAGCGCTCGGCCGATGGCGTCGCCGGGCTCGGTGCGTCCGCCGGGCCTGCGTCGGCCGGATTCTGGCCGTCGACGGGGGAGTCGCCGCGGGTCTGCTGCTTGCGCTGCGCCTTTTCTTCCTTCTTCTTCTTCTTCTCCAGCTCGCGCTGGCGCTTCTCGAAGGCGTAATTGGGTTTGGCCACGGGTCTTTCCTCGATCGAAGCGACAAGGTCTGCAGCATACGCGAGCGCGGCGAGGCCCGGCCGCCGCGCCGCTTCGGCCTTGCCCTGGCGCAAGGCCTGCGCACGGCCGGCCGGTGCCACGCGGCGGGCGGGCCACAATGCCGCACGATGGTTCAACTGCCTGCCGCCTTGAAGGGCCAGTTGCGGCGCCCCTGGATCCTGGCCTTGCTGCTCGTGGCGGCGGCCGCGGCTGCGCTGGCGTGGAGCCGTACGCGCGCCGTGCCGGTGCCGGTGTGGACGGTGCGCGCGGCGTCGCTGACGCAAAGCCTGGCCGTGAGCGGGCGCGTCGTCAGCGAGAACCGCGTCTTCGTCGGCAGCACCATCACTGGCCGCGTGGCCGAGGTGACGCGGCGCGAGGGCGGCACGTTGGGCGCGGGCGAGCTCATCGTGCGCCTGGAAGACGCCGAGCTGGCCGCCGCGCTGCGCCAGGCCGAGGCCGGGCTGGCCTCGGCGTTGGCGCGCCTGGCCAGCCAGCGCCGGCTGGCCGCGCCGGTGGCGTTGCAGCAGCTGGAGCAGGCACGCGCCAATGCCGCCGCCGCCGAGCGCGAGGTGCAGCGCACCGAGCAGCTGCTGGCCCAGGGTTTCATCGGCCAGGCGCGCCTGGACGAGGTGCGGCGCGTGGCGGAGGTGGCGCAGGCGGCGCAGCGATCGGCCCAGGTGCAGCAGGAAGCCAACCAGAGCGGCACCGAGCTGCTGCAGGCCGAGGCCCGCGTGACGGAGGCGCGCGCCGCGCTCGACTTCGCGCGGGCGCGGCTGGCGCAGACGCGCATCACCGCGCCGGCCGAGAGCACGGTGCTGGCGCGGCTGGTCGAGCCCGGGCAGATCGTGCAGCCGGGCACGCGGCTGGCCGAGCTGAGCGTGCGCGGCCCGGTGCAACTGGTGGCGCTGGTGGACGAGAAATACCTCTCGCGCCTGACGCCCGGCCTGGTGGCCGGGGTCGTGGCCGATGCCTTCCCGGGCGGCGCCTTCGAGGCGCGCATCGCGAGCGTCGCGCCGCTGGTGGATGCGCAGCGCGGCGCCGTCGAGGTCAAGTTCTCGCTGCCCGCTGCCCTGCCGCCGCCCGTGGTGCTGAAAAACGACATGACGGTGTCGATTGAGATCGTCACCGGGCGGCGCGACAAGGCCATTGCGCTGCCGGCCGAGGCCTTGCGCGCGGGGCCGGCGGTGCTGGTCGTGCAAGACGGCCGTGCCGCGCTGCGGCCGGTGTCGACCGGCCTGCACACGCTCAGCGCCTTGGAGGTGGTGCAGGGGCTGCGCGAGGGCGAGCAGGTCGTGCTCGACGCCGCCGTGGTGGCCGGTGCGCGCGTGCGCGCCGTGGAGCGCACCGCAGGCGGCGCCGCCGGCGAGGGGCTCGACGTGGGCCCGGCGATGCGCGGCCTGGGGCGAGACTGAAGAGCCGGCATGGGCTTCGCCTTCACCGTGGCCTGGCGCTTCCTGCGCGAGGGTCGCTTCCAGAGCCTGCTCATCGTCGTCGGCGTGGCGGCCGGCGTGGCGGTGGTGACCTATGTCTCGGCCCTCATCCAGGGCCTGCAGAGCAACACCATCGAGCGCACCCTCGGCACGCAGGCGCACCTGACGGTGAAGGCGCGCGAAGAGCGCACGACGGCGGCGCTGTCGGTGCCCGGCGCCGCGGCGTTGGTCGGGGTCGGCCCCGGCACCGTGGCGCGCGACGTGCAGTCGCGCGCCCAGCGCCTGCGCACGCTCGACGACTGGCGCGCCATCGAGGCCGAGATGGCCCGCCTGCCGGGCGTGCTCGCGGTGACCAGTGTCGCCAGCGGCGCGGCGCTGGCGCAGCGGGGAGACGCGAGCCGGGCCATCTCGCTCATGGGCATCGACTTCGAGGGCTACGACCGCATCGTGGCCCTGCGCACGCGCATCGTGCAGGGGGTGGCGCGCGTGTCCCCGGGCGAGACGCTGATCGGCCGCGAGCTGGCCGACGACCTGGGCCTGGTGCTCGGCGACCGCGTCGTCGTGCGCGCCGGCGGCGCCGGCGCCGTGACCGACACCTTCAAGGTCGCGGGCCTGTTCGACCTCGGCAACCGCGACCTCAACCGGCGCTTCGTCTACGTCACGCAGACGAGCGCGCAGAGCCTGCTCGGCATCCCGGGCGGCATGACGCAGACCTATGGCCGCGTGCGCGACCTCTTCGGCGCCGCCGGCCTGGCCGCGCAGTTGCGCGCGCGCACCGGCCTGGATGTGGAAAGCTGGATGGACAGCAACGCGCAGCTGTTGTCGGCCCTGCAGGCGCAGAGCATCAGCACCGGGCTCATCCGCATCTTCACCTCGCTGGTCGTGATGCTGGGCATTGCCAGCGTGCTCGTCGTCTCGGTGGTGCAGAAGCGCAAGGAAATCGGCATCCTGCGCGCCATGGGCGCCACGCGTGCGCAGATGACGCAGGTGTTCCTGCTGCAGGGTGCCATCGTCGGCTGGGTCGGCTCACTGGCGGGCGTCGCGCTCGCCCAGGGCATGTTGTGGGCGTTCTCCAACTTCGCCAAGGGAAGCGACGGCAAGCCGCTCTTCGTGATCGATCTGCCGCTGGACATGGCGCTCGGCGTGGCCCTGGCCGCCACGGCAGCCGGCGTGCTGGCGGCCGTGGCGCCGGCGCGCCGCGCGGCGCGGCTCGACCCGGCGCAGGCGATCCGGCTGTGAACGCCACCCCCGAGGCGGGCCGGTCGGCTCCGACGACCAACGGCCAGCCGCTCATCGAACTGGCAGGCGTGCGCAAGAGCTACGGCCTGGGCACGCCCGTGGTCACCGAGGTGCTGCACGGCGTCGACCTGGCGGTGACGCGCGGCGAATTCGTGGCGCTGATCGGGCCTTCGGGCTCGGGCAAGAGCACGCTGCTCAACCTGATCGGCCTGCTGGAGCCGCTCACCAGCGGCGACTACCGGCTGCTCGGGCAACCGGTGGTGAGCCTGCAGGACGCCGAGCTGACGCGCCTGCGCAGCGAGGCGATCGGCTTCGTCTTCCAGTTCCACCACCTCCTGCCGGCGTTCTCGGCGCTGGAGAACGTGCTCATGCCCGAGTTCATCCGCAGCGGCCGCTTCGACGCCGCGGCGCGTGCGCGTGGCCTGGCGTTGCTGCAGGCGGTGGGGCTGGCCGACGCGGCGCACCGCAGGCCCAACCAGCTCTCGGGCGGCATGCAGCAGCGGGTGGCCATCGCCCGCGCTCTCTCGCGCGGCTCGCCGCTGGTGCTGGCCGACGAACCCACGGGCAACCTCGACACGCACAGCGCCGACGACGTGTTCGCGCTCATGCGCCGCTTCAACGCCGAGGACGGCACGGCTTTCCTCATCGTGACGCACGACCCACGCCTGGCCGCGCGCTGCGATCGCATCGTCGAGCTCGTGGACGGCGCCATCGCGCCGCGTGCCGCCAGTTGAGGGTGCGCCGGGCGACCTCGCCGGGCACTGCCGGCGAAGCCGGGCGCCGCCTCAACGATGCCCCATCAGCGAGACGATGCGGCAGCCGATGACGCTGGCGATCTTGGCCGCCACCACCGAGGCGTCGCCGTCGTCGTAGGTGCGGGCGACGGTGATGCGGTCGAAGAGACTGCGGAAGAGCGTGATCGACCAGCTGCGCTCGCCTCGCCCGCCCGGGAAGGCGGCGATGTCCACCGACTGGATGGTGTCGAAGGTGGCGAGTTGCTGCTCACCCTCCTTGACGACGCGCAACAGGCGGTCGAAGACGAAGCTGCCGTGCGACGACTCGATGACGAGCACGTTGTCGTCGAATTGGCCGATCTCGACGAACGGCTCGACGAGCGGCTCGCCGCGGGCGGCCTCGACGAGGGGAGAGAGCTTCAGGGCGAGGCGGTGCGGGAGCTTCATCGTCGGTGGGTGGCGCGACGGCCAGTCCAGGGTGCTGTGCGCATGCTAGGCGGCCGTGCGGTGCGCGTCAAAGCGCGCGTCTTCCGGGGGTGGCGAATACGCGACCCTCAGCCGCGCCGCCCCTCGAACAACGAGCGCGCCACGATCTCCTTCATGATCTCGGTGGTGCCGCCGTAGACGCGCTGCACGCGCGCGTCGACCCAGGCGCGCGCGATCGGGTATTCGCGCATGTAGCCGTAGCCGCCGAAGAGCTGCAGGCAGTTGTCGAGCACCTGGAATTGCATCTCGGTGCACCAGTACTTGGCGATCGAGGCAGTGGCGGTGTCGAGCTCGCCGGCCAGGTGCCGGCGCAGGCAGTCGTCGAGGAAGGCGCGCGCCACGCGCGTGTTGCCGTGCGCCTCGGCCAGGCGGTGGCGCACAGTCTGCTTGTCGGCCAGCGGCGCGCCGAAGGCCTCGCGCTGCATCACCTGCTCGCGTGTCCAGGCCACCGCCGCCTCCATGGCGCCCACCGCGGTGATGGCCACCAGCAGCCGCTCCTGCGGCAGCTGGCTCATCATGTTGGCGAAGCCGCGCCCCGCCTCGCCGAGCAGGTGGTCGCGCGGCACGCGCAGGTCGGTGAAGAAGAGCTCGGAGGTGTCCTGCGCGTGCATGCCGAGCTTCTCGAGCCGCCGGCCGCGCCCGAAGCCGCTCAGGTGCGTGGGCACGAGCAGCAGGCTCACGCCGTGCGCGCCGCGCGCCGGGTCGGTCTTGGCGGCCAGCAGCAGCAGGTCGCACAGCTGGCCGTTGCTGATGAAGATCTTCTGGCCGTTGATGCGCCAGCAGGCATCGGCGCCGTCGCCCTCGGCCTCGGCGCGTGTGCGCAGCGAGGCGAGGTCGCTGCCGGCGCCGGGCTCGGTCATGCCGATGGCGGCGATGACCTCGCCGCTGGCCAGACGCGGCAGCCACGCCCGCTTCTGCGCCTCGGTGCCGTAGTGCACGAGGTAGGGCGCGACGATGTCGGAGTGCAGGTAGAACAGCGGCCCGGTGGCGCCGGCGCGCGCCATCTCCTCCGTGACGATGGCGGCGTAGCCGAAATCGACGCCGGCGCCGCCGTAGGCCTCGGGCACGGTCAGGCACAAGAGGCCCAGCTCGCCGGCGCGCCGCCAGAGCTCGCGCGGAACCTGGCCGTCGCGCTCCCATAACGCGTGGTGCGGCGTGACCTCTTCGGCGATGAAGCGGCGCACGGTGGCGCGGAAGGCCGCGTGCTCCTCGCTGGCCAGCGGGGCGGTGGCGGGGTAGAGGTCGTCGATCATCGCGTCGGGTGCCTGCTCAGCCGCGGTCGCCTCCGAAGGCGCCGAGGAGCGCTGCACCGGCATTCGCAAACGGCCGCGCGTCTGCCTCGGCGCTGATCTCGCCCCAGCGGGCGGCCACGGTCTCGGGGCTGATGTCGCCGGCGGGCAGGTGCACCCCCTGGCCTTCGATGATGCGCACCGTGGAGAAGTAGCCGGCGCCGGCGGCCAGCACGATGCCGCTCGCATCGCACGACTCGCTGGCCAGGTAGGCCACGCCGGCGGCCACACGCTCGGGCGTGGCCTCCTCCAGCATGCGCGCGAAGGGCAGGCCCTCGGTCATGCGTGTCAGCGCCACCGGGGCGATCGTGTTGACGCGGATGCCGAACTTCTCGGCCTCGAGCTTGAGCGAGTTCATGAGGCCCACGACGGCGAGCTTGGCGGCGCCGTAGTTGCTCTGCCCGAAGTTGCCGTAGAGGCCCGCGGCCGAGGTGGTCATGACGATGCGGCCGTACTGCTGCTGCTGCATCAGCGGCAGCACGGCACGCGAGCACCACGCCGAGCCGAGCAGGTGCACGCGCACCACGGCCTCGAAGTCGGCGGGCTCCATCTTGACGAGCGTCTTGTCGCGCAGGATGCCGGCGTTGTTGATCAGGATGTCGACGCGGCCGAAGGCCTGTGCCGCGGCATCGACCAGGCGCTGCGCGCCCGCGGGCGTGGCGATGTCGTCGAAGCTCGCGAGCGCGCGGCCGCCGGCGGCCTCGATCTCGCGCACGACCTGGCTCGCCGCCGCGGTGTCGCCGCCCACGCCGTTGAGGCTGCCGCCGAGGTCGTTGACGACCACGGCCGCGCCGCGCGACGCGAGCAGCAGCGCATGCGCGCGGCCCAGGCCGCCGCCGGCACCGGTGACGATGGCCACGCGGCCGTCGAAGCGGATCTGGGTCATGCCGTCTGTCCTTCGGGTGAACGTGCCGCGCTGGCGCCGTACAGCGCCTCGATGGCATCGGCGTACTTCTCGGCAATGCTCCTGCGCTTGACCTTCATCGTCGCCGTGACCTCGCCGTCGTCGTGGTCGAGCTCCTTGGTCAGCAGGTGGAACTTGCGCACCTGCTGCACCTGCGGCATGCGGGCATTGACGCGGTCCACTTCGGCCTGCACGAGCTCGCGCACGCGCGCGTGCTCGGCGAGGCTGCGGAAGTGCGTGTAGGCCAGGCCCTGCTCCTCGGCCCATTTGCCCACCGTGTCGTAGTCGATCTGGATCAGTGCCGCCACGAAGGGCCGGCGGTCGGCGACGACGATCGCCTCCTTGACGTAGGCGCTGAACTTGAGTGCGTTCTCGATCTCGCTCGGGGTGATGTTCTTGCCGCCGGCGGTGATCATGATGTCCTTCTTGCGGTCGATGATGCGGATCTCGTCGCCATGCACCGCGCTGCCCGCCGTGGGCACGCGCTCGGCCACGTCGCCGGTGTGCAGCCAGCCTTCGGCGTCGATGGCCTCGCGCGTGGCCGCCTCGTTGCGGTAGTAGCCCTTGAAGACGGTGGGGCCGCGTACGAGCAGCTCCCCGTCGTCGGCGATCTTCAGCTCCACGCCGGGGATGGCGCTGCCCACGGTGCCCAGCGGCGAGGCGGCGCTGCGCTGCACGGTGGCCACGCCCGCCGTCTCGGTCATGCCGTAGCCCTCGCGGATGGGCACGCCGAGGGCGCGGAAGAAGCGCAGCATGTCCGGCGCGATGGGCGCCGCACCCGAAAGCGCCATGCGGCAGCGCGTGAGGCCGATGAAGTTGGTGAGCGCGCGTTGCACCAGCCACCACCAAAGGCCGTGCGTGAGGCGTTGCGCGAGCGTGCGGCGCTCGGGCGGCAGGTCGGCAAGGGGCAGTGTCGACGCGAGTGCGCGCTCGTAGAGCTTGCGGCGCAGCCCCCCGGTCTCGCGCACCTTGATCTCGATGCTGGCGTGCAGCTTCTCCCAGATGCGCGGCACGCCGAGGAAGAGGGTGGGCGCGATCTCGCGCAGGTCGCTCTGCACCGTGCGCAGGCTCTCGGCGAAGTTGACCACCGCGCCCGAGCGCAGCGGCAGGTTCACGGTGTAGATCTGCTCGGCCACGTGGCACAGCGGCAGGTACGAGACCATGCTGTCGGCCGGCGTGCAGCGGTAGATGGCGTCGGCGCCGCGCGCCATGGCGGCGACGTTGCCGTAGCTGATCATCGCCGCCTTGGGCCGGCCTGTGGAGCCGCTGGTGAAGATCATCAGCGCCGTGTCGTCCATGCGCTGCCGCTCGAGCCGCTCCTCGACGATGCGCGGTTTCTCGTGCTCGAAGGCGGCGCCGAGTGCCGTGACCTCCTCGAAGGTCATCATCCCCGGCACCTCGTAGTGGCGCAGGCCGCGCGGGTCGATGACGACGAGGTGCCGCAGCAATGGCAGCCGTTCGCGCACCTCGAGCACCTTGTCGAGCTGCTCCTGGTCTTCGCACACCACCACCACGGCGTCGGAGGCGTGCAGCAGGTACTCGATCTCGGGCGCCGGCGACGTGGGATAGACGCCGACCGGGACGGCGCCGACGAGCCCGCAGCCGAGTTGCGCAAAGACCCACTCCTTGCGGTTCTCGCTGATGATGGCGCAGTGCCCGCCTTCGGGCAGGCCGAGCTTCACCAGGCCGAGGCCGAAGTGGCGCGCCGCCTGCTCGTACAACGCCCAGGTGACGGGCTCCCAGATGCCGAAGTCCTTCTGCCGCAACGCCACGGCGTCGGGGCGCGCGTGTGCCCAGTGCCGCAGCTGCTGCGGCAAGGTGAGCGCATCGACGTCGGCCGCTCTCACGACAACCAGCGCTTGCGCCGCTTGTAGTGCTTGACGTGGCGAAAGCTCGCCAGCTCCTCGCTGCCGTCGCCGTAGCCGAGGTAGAAGCGTTGCACGTCGGGGTCGCGCACGAGCTTGTCGGTGGGGCCGTCGATCACGACCTTGCCGCTCTCCATGATGTAGCCGTATTGCGCGATCTCGAAGGCGGCCATCGCGTTCTGCTCCACCAGCAGCATCGCCACGCCCTGCTCACGGTTGATGCGGGCGATGATCTCGAAAATGCCCTGCACCACCAGCGGCGCCAGGCCGAGCGAGGGCTCGTCCAGCAGCATCAGCGCCGGCTTGCCGAGCAGCGCGCGGCCGATGGCCAGCATCTGCTGCTCGCCGCCGGAAAGGTAGCCGGCGCGTTGCGTGCGGCGTTCGGCCAGGCGCGGGAAGTAGTCGAAGATGAGCGCGGTGTCGGCCTTGGCGGCGCCACCTCTTCCGGTGAGGGCGTTCGAGGCGGCAACGAGGTTCTCCTCCACCGTGAGGTCCTCGAACACGTGCCGCCCCTCGCGCACGTGGCCGATGCCGCGCCGCGCCAGCAGGTGCGGCGCGATGGCGTCGATGCGCTCGCCCTGGAAGCGGATGGCGCCGCTCTTGATCTCGCCCACTTCCAGCGGCAGCAGGCCCGAGATGGCCTTCAGCGTGGTCGTCTTGCCAGCGCCGTTGCTGCCCAGGAGCGCCACGATCTGCCCGGCCGGCACCGCCAGCGACAGCCCGCGCAGCACCTGCACCGAGTGGTGGTAGACCACCTCGATGTTCTCGAGGGCGAGCGCGGGAGTGCTCATGGCGGGCGGATGCCGGGACCAAGGCGGCGCTGGATCAGGCGGTCTTGATCCAACCGCTCGCCGGCTGCAGCAGCTTGGAAGTCGCGTCGTAGGTGTAGATGCGGCCGCTGGGGATCTGGTGTCCCTTCAACGACACGAGCAGGCCGGTGACGCCGCCGGTGTCCCAGTTGTCGATGCTCTCGAGGGCCGCCTTCATGTTGGGCCCCGTCAGCGGCTTGCCGGCCTTCAGCGTGCGCTCGATGACCTCGGCGAAGATCATGCCAACCAGCCAGCCGTGCGTGTAGAACAGCGGCACGTAGGGCATGTTCGGCCGCGCCTTGGCGGCGAAGTCCTTGATCGCCTGCATCGTCGGCGCGCCTTCGGTGTCGTAGCTGTAGCGGTAGGGCATCACGCCCATCCAGCCCTGGCCGGCGGCACCCATGGCATCGACTGTGGTCTTGTCCATGCTCCAGATGGTGCCCATCGGCACCGTGCTCATGCCGGCCTCGCGCATCTGCTTGATGAACTCGGGGATCGGCGCCAGCACGTAGCCATGGAAGATGACGTAGTCGGGCTTGGCACGGCGCAGCTTGGCGACCTCGCTGCTCACGTCCACGGCCCCGGGCTTGGTGACGATCTCCTGCACGAGCGGGATCTGCAGTGCCTGCGCCTTGGCCTTGATGCCGGGGATGGGGTCGCGGCCGAATTCGGTGTCGCTGTAGACGATGGCCACTGCCGGCTTGGTGGCGCCGCGCGAGGTGCGATTGATGTACTCGAGCAGGATCTCGCCCATCGCCGTGTAGGTGGGGCCGGCCATGAAGTAGTAGGGCGCGTTCTTCGGGTCGGCGAGGTCGGAGCTGAAGCTCGGGCTCGAGGTGAGCGTGGTGCCGAGCTGGCTCACTTCCTGCGCGGCGGCCTTGGCCCAGGCCGTGCTGTCGCCGTAGAACACCGGCGGCTTGTGCGCGCCCATCAACTTCTTGAAGACAGCCATCGCCTGGTCCATCTTGTAGCCCGAGTCTTCGCCGACGTAGCGCAGCAGGCGGCCGGCGACGCCCTTCCTGGCTTCGTTGCGCCATTGGCAGTAGTCGCCCAGGCCCTGGTGCAGGCCGACGCCGGCGAACGCGAACACGCCGGTGATGGGTGGCGCGGCGGCGACGACGATTTCGCCGCTTTGCGCCAGGGCCGCGCGCAACGGCAGCGCCGAGAGGGCGGTGGCACCGGCGGCGCCGAGGCCGGCACCGACGAGGCGGCGGCGCTGGGGGTTGCTCAGGTCATGGTGGCTCATGGCGGGCTCCTGGGTGGGTGAGAGGTGGGTGAGGGGTGGTTGCGTCGCGGGCGGAAGGGGCGTCAGGCCCGGAAGGGCCACAGGTGAAAGGTCCTGCGCACGCGCCGCCAGACTTCCAGCAGGCCATGCGGCTCGAAGACGAGAAAACCCATGATGAGGATGCCGAACACCACCTGCTGCGCCGGGCTCAGCACCTCGGTGGCGCGCGGTGCCCACTGCGCAATGATGGCGACGACGCCGCGCAGCAGCTCGGGCACCAGCGTCATGAAGACCGCGCCAAGGATCGTGCCCAGCATGCTGCCCAGGCCGCCGACGATGATGGCGGCGAGGTAGAAGATGGACAGCTGCAGCGTGAAGTACTCGGGCGTCATCGCCCGGTAGAAGTAGCCGAGCAGTGCGCCGGCCACGCCGGCGTAGAACGAGCCGATCGCGAACGACGCCAGCTTGTAGTGCAGCAGGTCGATGCCCAGCACCTCGGCCGAGATGTCCTTGTCGCGGATGGCGATGAAGGCGCGCCCCACGCGCGTGCGAAAGAGGTTGCGCGCACCCACCAGCATCAGCGCCGCCACCGGCACGATGAGGAAGTACATGCGGTGGTCGTTGAGCAGCTCGAAGCCGAACAGGCTCGCATTCGGCACGTTGACGCCGCGCACGCCGCCGGTGACGCTTTCCCACTCGCGGAAGACGTAGACGAGCAGGAACTGCGTGGCCAGCGTCGCCACCGCCAGGTACAGGCCCTTGATGCGCAGGCTCGGCAGGCCGACGATGATGCCCAGTGCCGCCGCCATCAGGCCCGCGGCCGGCAGCGTGACGAAGAACGGCAACCCCTGCTTGGCGAGCCAGGCCGCCGTGTAGCAGCCCACGCCCATGAACGCCGCATGGCCCAGCGAGATGAGTCCGGTGTAGCCGGTCATGATGTTCAGCCCCGCCGCGGCGATGCAGTGGATGCCGACGATGCAGGCCAGGCTCACGACGTAGCTGTTGGCCGTGAACGGAAAGACGAGCAGCGCCACGGCCAGCGCGGCCAGCCACAGGCGCTGCACGCGCGTGGGCCAGATCGCCTCGTCGTGCGCGTAGCTTGCGCGGAAGTCGCCGATGCGCATGGGGTCTCTTTCCTGGCGCGGGCTACAGCCGTTCGATCTGCCGCGTGCCGAACAGGCCGTACGGCCGCACGAGCAGGATGATGAGCACGGTGGCGTAGGGCACGATGTCGCGCACCTTGCCGCCGAGGTAGGCGGCGGTGAGGCTCTCGATGAGCCCGACCAGGAGCCCGGCGACGATGGCGCCGGCGATGCTGTCCAGCCCGCCGAGGATGATGACCGCCAGCACGCCGAGCGCCGCACCGCCCAGCGCCGGCGACAGGCTCGTCATCGAGGCGACGACGATGCCGGCCATGGCACCCACGATGCCG
Source organism: Rubrivivax sp. (assembly GCA_022842825.1). GTDB lineage: Bacteria > Pseudomonadota > Gammaproteobacteria > Burkholderiales > Burkholderiaceae_C > Rubrivivax. The sequence continues at coordinate 5,610 of JALHOU010000007.1, read as the reverse complement.
GCGAACATCCACGTCAGCGCCTGCGTGCGCCGCACATCGATGCCCATGACGTAGGCGGTGACGGGGTCGCTGGCGGCGGCGCGCATCGCGATGCCGGTGCGCGAGAAGCGGAAGTACAGCGTGAAGGCGGTGATCACCACTGTCGCCAGCACGAAGCTCCACACCACCTGGCCGGGAATGAGGATGTCGCCCGGCGTGAAGGGCTTGCGCGGCAGCACCTGCGGCATCTCGAGGTTCTGACCGCCCCAGACACCCTCGACGGCGCCGTGCAGCGCGCTGGCCAGGCCGATGGTAGCCATCAGCACCGAGATCACCGGCTGCCCCGACAGCGGCCTGAGCAGGGCGCGCTCGATCAGCGCCGCCACGAGGGCCACCGCGGCCAGCGTGAGCGCCAGTGCCAGGCCCATCGGCAACTTCCACATCACGTTGGCGGTGTAGAAGAAGTAGGCGCCCAGCATCATGAACTCGCCCATCGCAAAGTTGATGACGCCCGTGCCCTTGTAGATGAGCACGAAGCCGAGCGCCACGAGCGCGAGCAGGCCGCCGGAGAGCAGGCCGATGGCCGAGTATTCGGCCAGCGCGACCCAGTCGAAGGCGGCGCTGTTCATGCCCCCACCGTGGCGCTGCCGGCCGGTGCTGCCGCAGGCGCGGCGGCCGCCGCCCTCTCGCCGAGATAGGCCCGCACCACCTCGGGGTCGTGCCGCACCTCGGCCGGCGTGCCTTCGCCGATGACCTGGCCGAAGTTCAGCACCACGACGTGGTTGGCGATGTCCATGACGAGGCCCATGTCGTGCTCGATCAGCAGCACCGTGATGCCACGCTCCTCCTGGATGTCGAGGATGAAGCGCGCCATGTCCTCGGTTTCCTCGCGGTTCATGCCGGCCACCGGCTCGTCGAGCATCAGCACCTTGGGCCGCATGGCCAGCGCCCGCGCGAGCTCGACGCGCTTCTGCAGCCCGTAGGGCAGCGCGGCCACCGCCTGGTGGCGCACGTGGTCGATCTCGAGAAAGTCGATGACCTCGCGCTCGATCTCGCGGCGCAAGGCCATTTCCTCGCGCTGCGCCGGGCCCAGGTACCACAGCGCCGTCAGCGGGTTGGCGCCCAGCCGTGTGTGGCCGCCGAGCTTGATGTTGTCGAGCACGCTCATGCCGCGGAAGAGCGCCACGTTCTGGAACGTGCGCGCCAGGCCCATGGCGGCGCGGCGTGCGGCGCCGACGCGCGTGATGTCCTGCCCGGCGAAGGCGATGCGGCCCTGCTGCGGGCGGTAGAAGCCGGAGATGGTGTTGAACAGGCTCGTCTTGCCGGCACCGTTGGGGCCGATGATGGCGGTGATCTCGCCCGCGCGCGCGCTGAGCGAGACGCCTGCCAGGGCCTTGATGCCCCCGAAGCCGAGGTGCACGGCATCGGCCTGCAGCAGCGCGGCGTGAGGAGGCGGTGGCGGGTTCATCCGTGCGGGCTTGTGTGGCCGGTGATTGTTCGGAGCGCTGTGCGTCGAGGCCATCATCGTTAGCCCCTAGCGGCGCGCGGCGCGCGGCGTGCGGCATGCAGCGCTCAGGGGTGATGCTCGCTCGTGAGGTAGACGGTGCCGGTGAAGCTGGAGATGGCGCGACCGTCCGCGCGCGTGACGTCCACGCGGTACACCGCCAGCTTGCGGCTGCGCGAGACCTCGCGTGCATGTGCCATCAGTGTGTCGCCGGCGCGCGCGGCCTGCTGGTAGGTGATGTGGGCGTCGATGCCGGCGGCCACGGTGCCGTGCGAGTTGGACGCCAGGCCGAAGGCGGTGTCGGCGAGGGCGAAGATGACACCGCCGTGGCAGGAGCCGTTGAAGTTGAGGTGTTCCGCGCGCAGGTGCAGGCGCACCTCGGCCTCGCCGGGCCCGCCGCGTTGGCAGGTGATGCCGGTGATGCTGATGAAGGGGTCGCTGGCGGCCAGGCGGAATACGCGTGCCGCGGCGGCGGCCGACTTCGCATCGGCATGCAGGCGCCGGCCATGGCCGCCATGGCGGCCGTGCTCCAGCGTGGTCTCCGCCAGCGCGGCGACACCCTGCGCCGCCGCGCCTGCAGGGGTGCCGGCGCTGACGCTCAGCACAGGCACCTTCCAGGCCGCGGCCGCGGGCTGGGCGCGCAGCTGCAGCATCTCGCGCAGGTGGCGCACGGTGGCCTCGGCGCCGGGCAGGTCGGCCTTGCTCACCACCAGCAGGTCGGCGATCTCGAGGATGCCGGCCTTGCTCGCCTGCACCTCGTCGCCCAGCCCGGGCGGGCAGACGACGATGCGCGTGTCGGCGACGCGCAGGATCTCCACCTCGGACTGGCCGGTGCCCACGGTCTCGACGATGACGGTGTCGAAGCCGGCGGCGTCGAGCACGTCGACGATGGCGCGCGTGCCGGGCGAAAGGCCTCCCAGATGGCCGCGCGAGGCCACCGAGCGGATGAAGACGTCGGCGTGCGCGCCATGCTCGCCCATGCGCACGCGGTCGCCGAGCACGGCGCCGCCGCTCAGGGGGCTGGAAGGGTCGACGGCGACGACGCCGATGCGCTGCCCGCGCGCCAGCAACTCGCCCAGCAAGGCGTGCACGAGCGTGGACTTGCCGGCGCCCGGTGCACCGGTGATGCCGACGACGTGCGCGCGGCCCAGGTGCGGCGCCAGCGCCGCGCGCAGCGCGGCGGCCTCCGGCGCGCCCTGCTCGATGCAGCTGATGGTGCGTGCCACGGCGCGGCGGTCGCCGTGCAGCAGGCCTGGGGGCAGAAGCGGATCGCTGGCGCGGGCGGGCGCGTGCGCGCGTGGGTGCGCATGGGTCTGCGCCTTCCCGTGAGCAGCCGCGTCGGTCACACGAGTGCCTGCACGTGGCCAAAGCCGAGCTCGCGGCGCAGCGTGGCGCAGATCTCGCCGTGCGTGCAGCCGGCTTCGGCGGCCTCGACAACGCGGCCGAAGACGTTGTCGCGCGGGTCCTGCGCGGCGCCCGCCAGCGCGCCAAGAGCCTGCTGCACGGCGGCCGACGAGCGGGCGGTCTTGAAGGCGCGGAAGTCGTCGAGGTGCGCGAGCATGGCGGCACGGTCGGGGCGTGCGTTGATGGGGCGCGCGCTGCGGTCTTCGTCCACCGCGTACGCGTTGACACCCACGACGGTCTGCTCGCCGTTGTCGATGCGCGCCTGGAAACGCCGCGCCGAGTCGCCGATCAAACGCTGCACGAGGCCGGTCTCGACCGCCTGGTACATGCCGCCGGCGCCCTGCACGAGGCCCATGACGCGCTCGATCTCGGCCTGCATCTGGTCGGTGAGCGCCTCCACGTAGTGGCTGCCGCCCAGCGGGTCGATGACATCGGTGAGGTGCGCCTCTTCGCGAAGGATGTTCTGCGTGGCCACGGCGATGCGCGCGCCGAACTCGCTCGGGCACGACAGCGCCTCGTCGTAGGCGTCGGTGTGCAGCGACTGCAGGCCGCCGAAGATGCCGGCCATCGCCTGCACCGCCACGCGCGCGACGTTGTTCAGCGGCTGCTGGCGGGTGAGGTCCACGCCCGAGGTCTGGCCGTGGAACTTGAAGCGCCAGCTGCGCGGGTCCTTGGCGCCCAGGCGCTCGCGCGTCACCTTCGCCCAGATGCGGCGCGCGGCGCGGAACTTGGCAATCTCCTCGAAGAAGCTGATGGAGATGTCGAAGAAGAAGGTGAAGCGTGGCAGGAAGGCGTCGGGGTCCATGCCGCGGGCGATGCAGTCCTCGGCGTTCTGGATCGCGCTGCTGAGCGTGAAGGCCATGGCCTCGGCCGGCGTGGCGCCGGCCTGCTGCATGTGCTGGCCCACCACCGACATCGGATTCCACTTGGGCACGAAGCGGTTGCAGAACTCGATGTGGTCGCCGAGGATGCGCCGCGCGCCGGGCAGCGCGATGCGGAAGAACATGTGGTTGGCGACATAGTGGCTGAGATAGTCGCTCTGGTTGCTGGTGCCGCTCACCTGCCGCCAGTCGGTGCCGCGCTTCTTCGCGGCGGCGAGCATGAAGGCCAGCAGCGTGAACGGGCTCGGGTCGTTCATGGCGCACGAGGTGGCGGCCAGGTCGACGCCTTGCAGCGCGCGGTCCATGTGGCCGGCGGTGTTGACCACCGTGCCGCAGGTGCCGAGCAACTCGACGTGCGACTCGTCCATGTCGTAGCCGCGGAAGACCGAGTTGCACGGGATCAGCGACACCGCCGTGGCGCCGGCGGCCAGCACGTCGAGCAGCCGCGCGTTGTATTCGGCGGGGGTGCCGAGGCCGATGAGCTGCCGCTGCGTCCAGGTGCGGCCGCGGTGCATGGTGGCGTAGATGCCGCGCGTGTACGGTGCCTGGCCCGGCAGGCCGTGCTCGGTCTCGTGCGCAGGCTGCCAGTCGGCGGCGGTGTACAGCGGCTTGATCGGCACGCCGGAGCGGTTGACCACGGGGCGGTCGGTGCCGATCTGCGCCGCGTACTCCTCCTGCCAGCGGGCGAGGGCGGTGTCGGGGGCGATCGAGGCGTCTGCGGGCAGGGCCGCGAGCGGGGCGTCGAAAGGCTTGTTCATGAGGAGGGCTCCGGAAGGCGGTAGGCGCACGAGGGTAGTGACGGCGGCTCAGGCGGTGGCGCGCCGCGCCCGCACCTCGGCGGCCAGCGCACGCACGCTGGCGGCGATATCGGGCAGCGCGGTGCCGGGGTGGAACACGCGCGCCACGCCGGCCTCGAGCAGCATCTGCTCGTCCTCGTCGGGCACGATGCCGCCGACGATGACGGCGACGTCGCCGAGCTCCGCGGCCCGCAGGGCCTCCATCAGCTTGGGCACGATGAGGTGGTCGGTGGCCAGCGAGCTGATGCCGATGACGTCGACGTCCTCCTCGGTGGCCAGCTTCACCACGGTGGCGAGCTCCTGCCAGGGCGGCGTGTAGATCACCTCCATGCCAGCATCGCGCAGCGCGGCGGCGACGACGCGGCTGCCGCGGTCGTGGCCGTCGAAGCCGATCTTCGTGATCAGCACCTTGGGGATCAGGGCAGGGGCTTCGCTCATGGCGTGGCGGTCTCCTGGCCCTGCCGCAGCAGGGCCGTGAATTGGCGGGCCAGCACGCGCGGCGACGAGTGGCCGTCGGCGCGGTACCAGTTCTGCGCCCAGTTGAGGGCGCCCAGCAGCATCAGCCGCAGGGCGCGGCGGTCGGTGCGGCGCGGCAATGGCAGCGCGGCGACGAGGCCGGCCCACAGCGCCTCGTAGCGGTCGCGCTGGGCCACGAGGCGCTCGGCCGCGCCGGGGACGTCGGCCGGCCGCACGCGCACCACGACTCGTGCGTAGTCGTCGTCGCGCAGGATCGCCTCGAGGTGCGCCACGCAGGCGGCCTCCAGCCGCGGCCAGGGCTCGGCGAGCGGCGACACGGCGGCCTCGACGGCGGCGCAGATCTGCTCGACGCCGCGCAGGTAGACGGCCACCAGCAGGTCGTCCTTGGTGGCGAAGTGGCAGTAAAGGGAGCCAGGCAGCATGCCCGCGGCGCCGGCGATGTCGCGCACCGAGGTGCCCTCGAAGCCCTGGCGGCAGAACAGGCGCGCCGCCGCGTCCAGCACCAGCGGCGCGCGGCTGTCGGCGTGCGGCTGGCGGGTTGGCGCGGGCGGCGCGGGCGCCGCGGCGG
>JALHOU010000006.1:7174-61498 GCA_022842825.1 Rubrivivax sp. | reverse complement strand
CGGTCGCGGAGCGGCCAGTGCCCACGGTTGCGGAGCGGCCCGCGCCTTTCGCCGACGCGCCAGCCGCCGCCGCGCCCGCCGCATCACCCGTACCGGCCGCGCCAGCGGCAACGCCCGCACCGCCTTCGCCAAGGCATGCCGCGCCGGCCCGGGAATCCGAACTGGCAGCAACGGCCCCGGCCCCCGGGTCGACCGGCGCGACCCGCACTCATGCCCTCGAACGTGCCGCGAATGACTTGCGCGAACCGCTGTTGGAGCGTTGGCTCTCGTCCACCGAGGCCCCGGCGGCCTGGCGCCGCCGCGCCCCGGGCGGTGAAGAGGCGATGGTCGCGCCGCGATGGCTGTCCGAGTTCAGCGCGGCCACCCGGGGCCGCTGGTTCGCGGCGCCAGCGGGCAGCGCCGCCGCGGCGCAGGCCTGGACGCTGATGCTTCCGGACGGCCGGCAGGTCCGCCTGTTCTGGCTTCCCGGCGCGGTGGTCGTGTGCGACCTCGTCGCGGCGCGCTGCGAACAGGCGCGGCTCGAGGCCCCGACGCTGGAGTCGCTGCGGTTGGGTCTGGGAAGGTGAGGCTCCGGACAAGGCGGGCTGTGCGTCTCGAAGCGCCGCCGACAGGGGCTCTTGCGCCCGCGGCTGTCTTGTCCAAGGGGCGCCGGCCACGAGACGGCGGTGGGCGCTGGGTGCCTGAGCGAAGGAATCTCGCCGCCCTGCTGTGAAGGTGAGCGATCAGGCGCCGGGCACGGGTTCCGGTACTCCGCCCAGTGGTGCGGTCGGTTCTCGCCTGTCGTCACCCGCGACTTTGCCAGCACGCGCATGAGGCAAGACATCGAACAGCGCCTTCGAAGCGGCGCATTTCACGCCGCCGGCGGCCCGCGCGCCTGCCACGGCGCGCTACGCGCGCGGGTAACGCCGCTCCAGCCAGGCCAGCAAGGTGCGCAGCGCCTGCGCCTCGCCGCCGACCGGCCGGCCCGGCCGCGCGCTGTCGCTCCACGCGAAGAGATCGATGTGCAGCCAAGGCAGGCCGGCGGGCACGAAGTCGGCCAGGAACAGGGCGGCCGTGATGGCACCGGCCATCGCCCCCTTGCCGGTGTTGACGATGTCGGCGATGTCGCTCTCGATGAGCCCGTGGTAGTCGCTCCACAGCGGCATGTGCCACAGCGGGTCGCGCTGCGCCAGGCCCAGATCGACGAGTTCGCGCGCCATCGCGAGGTCGCGACAGAACAACGCCGGCAGTGCCGGCCCGAGCGCTGTGCGCGCCGCGCCGGTGAGCGTGGCGAGGTCGATCATCAGGTCGGGCTGGCCCTCAACCCCGTAGGCCAGCGCGTCGCAGAGGATGACGCGGCCTTCGGCGTCGGTGTTGCCGATCTCGACGTGCAGGCCGGCGCGTGTCTTGTAGATGTCGCCCGGCCGGAAAGCGTTGCCCGCGACGGCGTTCTCGACCGCCGGGATGAGCAGCTGCAGCCGCACCGGCAAGGCCAGAGCCATGATCATCTGCGCCAGGCCCAACGCGTTGGCCGCACCGCCCATGTCCTTCTTCATCAGCCGCATGCCGTCGGCCGATTTGATGTCGAGCCCGCCGGAGTCGAAGCACACGCCCTTGCCGACCAGCGTGACGAGCGGGTCGCGGGCCTTGCCCCAGGTCATCTCCACCATGCGCGGCGCGCGCGCGGCGGCGCGCCCCACGGCATGCACGGCCGGAAAGCCCTGCGCGAGCAGCTTGTCGCCGACCACCTCGCGCACCTTGGCCTTGTGCTGGCGCGCCACCAGTCGCACCGCCTCGGCCAGCTCGGCCGGGCCCATGTGCTCGGCGGGGGTGTTGACGAGGTCGCGCGTGGCGGCCGTCGCCGCGGCGAGCACCAGGCCACGGCGGCTGGAGGCGTCCAGCGGCAAGGACAGCCGGGCCGCCTCGCGCGGGCGCGGCTTGTAGAGGTCGAACGTGTACGACCCGAGTTCCCAGGACATGGCCGCGGCAGCGATATCAGCGCCGAGGCCCGCCAGCCCGAGGTGATAGTGGCCGGCCGGCAAGGCCTTCGGCAACGCCGCGAGCAGCCAGGGGTCGCCGGCGTCGCGCACGCCGGCCCAGACCTCGCGCAGCGCCCCGTCGGGGCCGGGCACGAGCGCGTGGCTGTGCGCCTTGGCCGAGAAGTCGGTGGCGTCGAGCCAACGCCGCACTTCGGGCGCGAGTGACTTCTTGTGGACGGCCCAGTGCCCGGCGGAGGTGAGATGGATGGGCACGCTGCCGCGGGCCGGCCTGGCTTCGAGTTGGACTGTCATGGGTGAAGTGTGGGTGGCGGTTCAGCCCCGTCTTGGGACCGTGTGTCGGGAGCCTGAACGCACACGCGGGTGTGGCGCCGGACAACCGACTTCAGCCTGGTCATTGTGCGCTGGCGCCGTGCAATGCTTCTCCAGGGCGTGCGGGCGAGTCTGGCGTGCGCGGCGTTCGCCGGCATCATCGCCGCCACCAGCATGGCGCAGGGAGGCGCACAGGGCATGGATCTCGGCATCAACGGCCGCAAGGCCATCGTCTGCGCGTCGACCCAGGGGCTCGGTTTTGCCTGTGCCCTGTCGCTGGCCAACGAGGGCTGCGTTGTCTGGATCAATGGCCGCAACGCGGCCCGGCTGGCCAGCGCGGCCGAACAGATCCGCCGCGAAACGCACGGCGTCGTGCAAACGGTGCAGGCCGACATCAACACCGAAGCGGGGCGCGCAGCGCTGCTGTCCGCATGCCCGGCACCCGACATCCTCGTCAACAACAACGCCGGCCCTCCGCCCGGCCAGCTGGCCGACTGGGACCACGCGGCCTGGATCGCCGCGCTCGAGGCCAACCTCCTGGCCGGCGTGCTGCTCATCCGTGGCGTGCTGCCGGGCATGCGGGCGCGGCGCTTCGGCCGCATCGTCAACATCACCTCGGCCGCGGTGAAGACGCCGCGGGCCTCCCTTGGCCTCTCGACGGCAGCGCGGGCCGGCCTCACGGCCGTGAGCAAGGCACTGGCGCGCGAGGCGGTGGTCGACAACGTCACGATCAACCAGCTGCTGCCCGAGCGCTTCGACACCGCACGCCAGGAGTTCATGGCCCGGCGCCTGATGGCCGAGCACGGCATCTCGCGCGAGCAGGCCCGGCAGCAGCTCGCCGACGCTCTGCCGGCGCGGCGCCTGGGGCGCCCGGACGAGTTCGGCGCGGCGTGCGCCTATCTGTGCGCCGCGCAGGCCGGCTTCATCACCGGTCAGAACCTGCAGCTCGACGGCGGCGCCTACACCGGGCTGGTGTAGCGCGGCTCAGACCACGTTCAGCTCGCGCAGCGGGCGGTTCTGCAGCACGCGTAACCAGCCGAAGGCGGCGAGGTCGAGGCTGCGGAAGCCGCCGTGCACCACCAGTTCCATCAGCGCCCGGCCGACCGCGGGCGACTGCTGCAGGCCGTGGCCGCTGAAGCCGTTGGCAAAGAGCAGGTTCCCGATCGCCGGGTGCGCACCCAGGATGACGTTGTGGTCGAGCGTGTTGACGTCGTAGTGCCCCGCCCATGACGAGAGCACTCGCGCCGCCTCGAACCCGGGTACGCGCTGCGCCAGGGCCGGCCAGAGCCGCTCTTCGAACCAGGCCGGCGGCACCTCGAAGTCGGTGCATTCGGGATCCTCCTCCTCGGGCGGCGCGACGCCGCACAGGAACCCGGCGCCCTCGGGGCGGAAGTACAGGCCGCTCGGGTCGATGACGAGCGGGCAGTCGGGCGCCGGTTCGGGGCTGCGGAAGTGGAAGACACACCGCTTGCGCGCCTGAACCGGCAGCTCGATGCCCGCCGTGCGCGCGAGAGCCGCGGCACCAGTTCCGGCGGCATTGATGACGACGCCACAGTCGACCACGCCACCGTCGGCGAGGCGCACCGCACCGATGCGTGAGCCCTCGCGCTGCAACGCCGTCACGCGGCCGGCACGCACCTGCGCCCCCAGCGCACGCGCCTTGCGCTGGAAGCCTTGCATCAACCCGTGCGCGTCCAGCCAGCCCTCGCCCGCCAGCCCCAGCGAGCCGCCGGCGAGGTCGGCGGTGGCGAGCCACGGGAAACGCGACGCGAGTGCCTCGCGCCCGAGCAGGGCCACTGCCGCTCCTTCGGCCCGCTGCACGGCATGATTGCGTTGCAGGACGGGCCAGCCCGCCGGCGTGGCGAGGAACAGGTAGCCCGCCTCGACGAACCCGATCAAGGGCGCCGCACCGTCGACCTCGAGCCGCGCACCGGCCTGGCGCAGGAACTCGGTGCCGAACATCGACATGCGCACGTTCTCGGGCGTGCTGAACTGGTGCCGGATGGAAGCCAGCGAACGTGTCGTCGCGCAATGGGCGTAGCTGGGGTCGGCCTCGAGCACCAGCACCCGCGCGCCGCGCGGCAGCGCCTCGGCGAGGAAAAACGCCGCGGCACTGCCGATCACGGCACCGCCCACGATCACGACATCGAACGTATCCCGCATCGCCCCGAGTGTTCCATGCCGTACGCTTCGCACAGAATACGTTGCTCATGTCGCCGACCGGACGCCTGCACTTCGTGATCGACATCGAGGCCTCGGGCTTCGGCCGCCAGAGCTATCCCATCGAGGTGGGCTGGGCGCGCGACGACGGTCGCACCGGCTGCATGCTCGTGCGCCCGCCGCCGCACTGGACGCACTGGGACGAGAGCGCAGAGCGGGTGCACGGCATCACACGCGAGACACTGCACCAGCACGGCCGCGACCCGCTCGAGGTGGCGAAGCGGCTCAACGCCGAGCTCGGCGGCCAGACGGTCTACTCCGACGCTTGGGGCCACGACTATGCGTGGATCTCGCGCCTCTTCGACGAAGCGGAACTGCCGCGCCACTTCCAGCTCGAGCCCGCCGCCAGCCTCTTCGGGGAAACGCTGCTGGGGCAACTCGACGAGGTGCACACGGCCGCCTTCGCCGAGCTGGCAGTGTCGCGCCACCGGGCCAGCAACGACGCACGTGCACTGCAGCGCGCGCTGCAGGCGCTGGAGCAACGCCCGGGACGGCGACTGCGCTGAGCGCGGGCGCCCGGCGCGCCAGTCCGACACCTCGACGGCCGGGCACGCACGCTGCACCGGCGTGCTCAGGGGCCCTCGCGCTCCTGCAGCAGCCGCCACATGACCTTGCCGCTGCCGCTCTTGGGCAGCGCGTCGACGAACTCGACGAGGCGCGGCACCTTGTAGGCGGCCATGTGCTCTCGCGCCCAGGCGACGAGGTCCTCGGGGCGCACCTGGCCCACCGACTCGGCGCGCACCACCACCACCGCCTTCACCGTCTCGCCGCGGTAGGCATCCTTGGCCGCGATGACGCAGGCCTCCTGCACCCAGGGGCACTTGAAGAGCAGCAACTCCACCTCGCTCGGCCAGACTTTGAAGCCGCTCGCATTGATCATGCGCTTCAGGCGGTCGGTCATGAAGAAGTAGCCCTCCTCGTCCATGCGGCCGAGGTCGCCGGTGCGGAAGAAGGGCTTGCCGTCGATCTCGATGAATGCGGCCTTCGTGGCCTGCGGATGGCGCCAGTAGCCCTTGAAGACCATCGGCCCGTGCGTGACGATCTCGCCGGCCTCGCCGGCAGGCAACTCGGCCAGCGTGTCGGGGTCCACGATGCGGCTGTCGACGCCAAAGATGGGGATGCCCAGGCACTGCAGCTTGGCGCGTTCCGGCGGATTGGCGTGCGAGGGCGCGGCGGTCTCGGTGAGGCCGTAGCCCTCGGCGAACGTGAGGCCGAACTCGTCGCGCAGCCGCTCGGCCACCGCATGCGGCATGGCCGCGCCGCCGCCGCTCACGTAGCGCAGGCTCGAGAGGTCGAAGCTCTTGTAGCTGGGGCTGCCGAAGAGGTCGATGACCATCGTCGGGATGCAGGTCCAGTGCGTGACGCGGTGGCGCGAGATCAGGCGCCCGGCCAGCTCGCGGTCCCAGCGCGGCAACAGCACCAAGGTGCTGCCCAGGAAGATGTTCCCGAGCACGCTGTACATCATGCCGGTGATGTGGAACATCGGCACCACCGCGAGCGACACCGACTCGGCGCTGGCATGGCTCCACAGCCCGCCGCCGACCACGTTGGCCATGAGCGTGCGGTGCGTGTGCATGCAGCCCTTGGGCAGCCCCGTGGTGCCCGAGGTGTAGGGCAGCAGCGCCAGGTCGTCCGGGCCCGCGCGCGGCGGCCCGGCAGGTCGGTGCCCTGCCGCCAGCGCATCGGTGAAACGCACGCAGCCCGCCGGCAACGGCGGGTCGGCCTGCAGCCAGTCGTGGATGGCCGCGGCCGGACGCTCGGCTTCATCGAGCACGTCGGGCAGGGTGTCGCACAGGCGCGTGGCGACGACGTGCTTCAGCCGCGCCGCCTCGGGCAGGCGCGCGTTCGCCTCGGCGACGATGGCAGCGAGGTCGGCGCTCGTGATCGCGAAGCGCGCTTCGGGGTCGGTGATGTAGTGGCCGAACTCGTCGGCCTTGTTCATCGGATTGACCGGCACCACCACCGCATCGGCCCGCTGCACGGCATAGAAGGCGATGACGAATTGCGGGCAGTTCTGCATGAACAGCAGCACCCGGTCGCCGCGCGCCAGCCCCCTGGCCTGCAGCCAGCCGGCGAGTGCTTCGGCCCGGGCGTGCAACCCGCCGAAGGTGAGCGCGCGGCCGAAGAAGACATAGGCAGCCTTGTCGGGGTAGCGACGCGCGCTGACCTCCAGGTTGAACCACAGGGAGGTTTCGGGGATCGCCAACCTTCGCGGCAACCGCCGCGGCCAGATGGCCGCATGGCGGGGTTCTCCGGCCCCGTGGCCGTGCGCCTGTGGCGCCTCAGGGTCGGGCCGCGTCACGGGGAGCTGCCTGCAGGCGCGCGGCCTGGCACTCGGGGAGGTTGCTGAAAGCCGGCCGGGCACATTCGCGTTCCATGCAGATGTAGTGTGACAGCTCGTTGCGGCCACGGCAGATGGTCGATGGTGAGGTGGCCCGTGGACGCGGCGGGGCGGGCTGGTGCAGCGCCGCGGCCGCCGAGGCGGAGGCGGCTTGGGCGGTGACGGGCAGCGCGCCGGCACCGGCTTGCATCGGCGTGGAAGTTGCCTCGGGCGCTGCCGCCGCGGCCGACGCAGCCACCGGCATCGACATCGTGGCCGAGGCCGCAGTCTCCGCGGCGTCGGGCGCCGGTGGCGCGGAGGGCGCGGACGGCGCAGCGGCGGCAGAGGGGGAGATCGCCGCCGAGGCCGCCGGTACCGGCGCAGCCACCGCATCGGCCGCCGTCCGCATGCGCCAGCCGAAGTACCCCACCGCGCCGGCCAAGGCCGCGACGGCCAGGACGAGCGGCAGGGCGCGCGAGCGCGCGGGCGGCGGCGGAAGACGATGCGCATCGTCGGCCGCCATGGCGAGGGTTTCCGCCGGCACCGAGGTCGCCTGCGCAGGCGCCAAGGCGGCCCGACCGTGGACCCGGCGCGGCGGAGTCGCATCGTGCGCTGCGTCAAGCAGATCGAGCGCCAGGTCGGCGGACCGCACTTCTTCGAGCGGCACCGTCACCGCGTGCGGCGCCGCACGCGCCGCGTTCAACCGCGAGGCGGCATCCGGCGGCGGCGCGGCCAGGATGTGTGGCGGCACGGGCGCGCGGCGCTCGACCACGGCCATCAGGTCGGCCACACTCTGCGGCCGCTCGGCCGGACGCGGCGCCAGCATCCAGTCGACCATGGCCAGCAACTCGGGCGAGCAGCCGGGCACGGCCGCTGGCGCGAGGCCGGCGCCCTCGTTGGACACCATGCGCGCCGTGGCGGGAGCCGGCGGGTGGCCCAGCAACAGGTAGTGCAGCGTCGCGCCGAGCGCGTACAGGTCGGTCCACGGTCCCTGCCGGACCATGTCCGTCTCGCCGAACTGCTCGATGGGGGCGTAGGCGGGCTTGAGGATGGCCGTCAGCGCATGCGTCTTGCCACCGATGACGTGGCGCGCGGCGCCGAAGTCCAGCAGCACGGGCCGCCCGTCGGCCTCGACTTGGATGTTGTCGGGCGAGATGTCGCGGTGATACACGCCCGCCTGGTGAAGCCGCTCCAGCGCACCCAGCAGGGGCGGCAGCATGGCGCGGATCCACGCCTCCTCGGGGCACCGGCCATGCCTGCGGCGCAGCTCCTTCAGCGTCTGCCCGCGCAGCACCGGCATGGCCATGTACGCCGTGCCGTTACCCTGCCAGAAGCGGTGCACCTTGATCAGCGAAGGATGGTCGAATCGCGCCAGCAGCCGCGCCTCGTTGACAAACGACTTCAGCCCGAGGGCGAAGACCTCGGTGTCGCTCTTCGAGCGCAGCGAGACATGCAGCGTCTCGGTGCGGCCGGCCATGGAGGCCGGCATGTACTCCTTGATCGCCACCTCGCGCTCGAGTGCATGGTCGAAGGCGAGGTAGACAATGCCGAAGCCCCCCACCCCGAGCAGGCTCCTGATCTCGAACTCCCCCAGTCGGGTGCCCGTTGGCAGGGCGCTGATGGATTCGGGAGTCGCGCGTGCGGCTTCGGGCATGACCGTCGGGGAAGGTGCGAACGAGCTTATCAGGGAGGTTCCATGCGGACACGGCCGAAATCCCCGAGACAGGTGACGCGCAGGCAAGGGATGCACGAGCACGGCACTTGTGCCGCACGTCCCGCTCCCACCGGCGCGTTCCCGCATCGCATGCTGTTGCGGCAGCTGCGCAGCGGCGCGGCCTGCCTGGGGGCCGGCCTGGCGGCCTTGCTGCTGGCCGGCGCCGCGGCCGCCTTCGACCTGCAGGGGCATCGCGGCGCACGCGGCCACGCGCCCGAGAACACGCTCGCGGCTTTCCGCACCGCGCTCGCGATGGGCGTGCACACTTTGGAGCTGGACGTGCACGTCACGCGCGACGGCGAGGTGGTCGTCACGCACGACCCGCGCCTGAACGCGGCCTTCACGCGTGATGCCTCGGGCCGCTGGATCGACGAGCCCGGCCCGGCGATCATCCAGTCGACGCTGGCCGAGTTGCAGCGCCACGACGTCGGTCGCGCCAGGCCCGGCTCGCGCTACCTGCAGCAATGGCCCGAGCAACGCAGCAGCGACGGCGAGCGGCTGCCGACGCTCTCGGCGCTGTTCGACGAGGTGGCGCGGCGCGGCGCCGGCGCGGTGCGCTTCAACATCGAGACCAAGCTCAACCCGACGACGCCCGAGCTGACCCCGGAAGCGGAACCGTTCGCCAAAGCGGTGCTCGACGTGGTGCGCAAGCACGGCATGGCCACGCGCGTGACGATCCAGAGCTTCGACTGGCGCACGCTGGCGGTCGTGCAACGCCTGGCACCCGAGATTCCGACCGTGGCGCTGAGTGCGCAGCAGAAGTTCCTCGACAACATCGCCGACGGGCGGTGGACGGCCGGGCAGACGCTGGCCGCCCACGACGGCTCGCTGCCACGCATGGTGAAGGCCGCCGGCGCGGCCATCTGGTCCCCCTTCCACGGCGACCTCACCGAGGCGCTGCTGGCCGAGGCACGTGCCCTCGGGCTCAAGGTGGTGCCGTGGACGGTGAACGATCCCGCCGTCATCGAGCGCCTGCTCGACTGGCGCGTCGACGGCCTCATCAGCGACTACCCCGACCGCGTGCGCGTGGCGATGGCGAAGCGGGGGATGGCGCTGCCGCCTCCCTTGCATTGAGCGCGGCAGCGCCGCGCCCATCGCATCCGCGACGGCGGTTCCGCTGCGCGAGTGCCGCGCCACCGCCGCCGGCCTGGCCCAGCGGGTCGGTGGTGCCGGTGGGTCTCGGCACGATCGCCGTGGCGGCGCTGGGGTGGCGGCGTTTTCCCGCACTGGCCCGGCGCGACGCCTTGGTCCAGCCCGGCACGGCCGCGTCGGTGAGCCCGGCTGCCGGGCTCGCGCGCGTCGAGCAGGCAGCGGGGCGCACCGGCACGGCGGCACGGGGCCGGCAACCGGGGGGCGTGGCACCGGGGTCATCGGGTCACTTGAACAGGCTGCGCATCGGCTCGGTGCAGCAGCTCGGTGCGAGAGCGCCATGCAACGGCTCGGCACAACGAATCGGTGCGACGAATCGATGCGACGCATGGGTGCAACAGCTCGGCATGGGTCCCGACCGCTTCAGCCCCGCTTGGCCAACGTGCGCTGGCGCGCGCCGCGCGCACGCGCCTTCCACGCCGAGATCTGCACCTTGCGCTCCAGCGCGGTGAGCGTGTCGCGACGCGCCTCGCGCTGCAGCTTGGCCCAGTTGCGCAGGCGCTCGTCAGGCACCACGCCGCGCACCGCGCAGCCGGGTTCGCCATCGTGCCGGCAGTTGCGGAAGCGGCAGCCGGCGGCACGCTCGGCGATGTCCTCGAACACCTGCTCCAGCGCATGCGCGTCACCATCCAGGCGCAACGTGCGCAGGCCCGGCGTGTCGATGATGCAGCCGCCCGCCGCTGCACGGTGCAGCACACGTGCCGTCGTCGTGTGACGGCCGCGGTTGTCGCCCGACCGGTTGGCCTGCGTAGGCTGGACATCGCGCCCGACCAGCGCGTTCGTCAGCGTGCTCTTGCCGGCGCCGCTGGAGCCCAGCATCACCGCCGTCTGTCCGGCGCCGAGCCAGGGCCGAAGCTGTGCCGCGGGCTCGTCGCCGAGCGCGTTCAAGGCGACCGCCACCGCGCCGGCCGGCAGCAGGGCCTGCGCAGTCGCTTGGCGCGCCGGGACGTCGTCGCACAGGTCGGCCTTGGTCAGCACGACCAGCGGCAGAACGCCGGCCATGCGCACGAGGGCCACATAGCGCTCGAGGCGGCGCAGGTTGAAATCGTGGTCCAGGCCCATCACGAGCATGGCCGTGTCGACGTTGCTCACGATGACCACGCGTTCGACCCTGTCGCGGCCATCGTGCAGGCGGCGCGCGAGCTGGTTGAGCGGCGGCAGTCGTTCGCCCACCCACCACTCGCCATAGGCATTGCGGGTGGCGAGCACCCAGTCGCCCACGGCGGCGGCATCGGCCTGGGCGGCCAGTTCGGCACGCAGCGCCGGCAGCAGGCGCGCCGGATGTTCGCGCTGGCCATCGTGCAGGTGCAGGCCCTCGCGCTGCACTTGCGCCACGCGCATCAGCACGGGGCCGGCCGGCTCGCCTGCCGCCGCTTCTGCCTGCAGGCGCGACAACGCCTGTTGCGCCATGGCCGGCGCGAGCCCGATGGCGCGCAGGCGCGCCCAAGATTCTTCATTCCACATCGGTGTGTATCCGTCGTCGATCAAGCAGGGCGACCGCACGCGGCCGCCCGGATGCCTCACGCGCGGCACGAAGCCGCGCCATGCGGCGCTCAGGGAATCGAGGCTTGTCGGACCGTGACGCTCAGGTCACGTGGGCTCAGGACCGGCTTCGCTGCGTCGCGCGTGGCGGCGTACAGAAACGAAGAACGGTTCAGCGCCTGGCGATGGCGCGCGAGGCGCGCTTGCCACGGGCCGACAGGGGGGCAATGTCAGTGTTTCGCATGGCAAGCCTCCTGTGGCGGTGGTGGGTGGAACCGGCGAGCGCCGGACCGAAGCGCTGCGAATGCTCGCGGCGGGGCGCACTGTGCCCGCGCGCGCCGCCGGCGTCAAGGCCCATGCAAGAGGGGCTCTCGCGCTCTGCGCCTGTCGGGTGCCGAACCGTCCCCCGTCGGACCGATGCCGGCGGGCCACGATCGCTATGCTCCTTGCCATGCAGGGTTCGATGGTCTGGCACGAAGACGACGACCTCGTCGTCGTCGACAAGCCTGCCGGGTTGCTGGCCGTGCCGGGGCGTGGCGAGGACAAGCAGGACTGCCTCAGTGCGCGCGTCGCCGCGCGCTGGCCCGACGCGCGCGTCGTGCACCGGCTCGACATGGCCACCTCCGGCCTCATGCTCTTCGCACGCGGCGCCGTCGCGCAGCGCCGCCTGAGCGCGGCGTTTGCCGAGCGGCGCGTCGACAAGCGTTATGTCGCCGTCGTGCACGGGCTCGTGGTGCCGCAGGCAGGCACGATCGAGGCACCCCTGGCTGCCGACTGGCCACGGCGGCCGCGGCAGCACCTCGACCATGCGCACGGACGCCCTGCCCTCACGCGCTGGCGAGTGCTGCAGCACGATGCCGCGGCCCGACGCACACGCGTGGAGCTCGAACCCGTGACGGGGCGCGCGCACCAGCTGCGCGTGCACCTGTGCAGCATCGGCCACGCCATCGTGGGCGACCCGCTGTACGGCGACGATGGCGAGGTCGAGCCACGGCTCCTTCTCCATGCAGCGCGACTGGCCTTCCTTCACCCGCGCGACGAGCGGCCTTGCGTCTTCGCGAGCGAGCCGCCTTTCTAGCCGGCAGCCTTGTTGTCATCCATCCTTGCCCCGGAGACTCCACTCCCATGCCCCGAGAAGCCACCTCCACCGCCGACCGCCTCGTCATCGTCACCGGTGCTTCGCGCGGCCTGGGCCATGCCATCGCTGCGGCCCTGTTCGCACCGGGTACGCAGCTGCTCACGCTGTCGCGCGGCGCCTGCGAGTTGCCGCCGGTGGCGGGCGCCGTGCACGAAGACTGGCGCGCCGACCTCGCCGAGCCGGTGCCACTTGCCGAGCGCCTGGGCGCGTGGCTCGCGGCGCTGGCGGGCGACCGCCTGGGCTCGGTGAGCTTCATCCACAACGCCGCCATGTTGAGCACGCCGGCCGCGCTGTCCGAGGTGCCCCTGCGCGAACTCACTCGGGCCGCGCGCGTCAATCTCGAGGCGCCGCTGGTACTGAGCGCCGCCTTCCTGCGGGCCACGGCCGGCTGGAGCGGGCAACGCCGGCTGCTCTTCATCTCCTCGGGGCTCGGACGCAGCGCGATGGCCGGGGCCGCTTCCTACTGCGCCACCAAGGCCGGCCTCGACCACCTCGCGCGGGCGCTGGCGCTCGAGGAGGCGGCGCGTCCGCACGGCGCACGCGTGGTCTCGTTGGCACCCGGCGTCATCGACACCGACATGCAGGTGCAGCTGCGCGGCGCCGATCCGCGCGCCTTTGCCGCGCGATCGCGCTTCGTCGACCTGCACGAAGGCGGGCAGCTGCTGAGCCCGGCCATGGCCGCGGCGAAGATCGTCGCGTTCCTGGAGCGCGCCAGCTTCGGCAACGTGCCGGTGGCCGACATCCGCGATCCGGCGTGAACCCTGGCGCACGCCACGTGCTGAGCGCCGCGCCGGCCGCGCACACGTTCAGCCGAGCAGCACCCCGGTGCCGCGGGCGGCACGCAGCAACTCGTGGTCGGCCGGCACCGGGCGCGAACGGCCGGCCACGTCGGCCAGCGGCACGCTCGTGACACGGTCGCCCTGCAGCGCCACCATGCGCCCGAAGCGCCCCGAAGCCACCAGCTCGGCCGCATGCACGCCGTAGCGCGTGGCCAGCACGCGGTCGAAGGCGGTGGGCGTGCCGCCGCGCTGCACGTGCCCGAGCAACGTGCTGCGCACCTCGTTGCCCACGAGCGGCTGCAGGCGCTGCTGCAACACCTGCCCCACGCCGCCCAGGCGCACCGGCGAGGCCGGGTCGGCGACGATCTCACGCACCACCTCCTCGCCTTCGATGCGCACGCCCTCGGCGATGCAGACAAGCAGGCTCGACCCTTCGCGATCCCGCTCGCGCGCCCGCTCGGCCAGGGCCGCCAGCGAGAACGGCAACTCGGGAATGAGGATGGCGTCGGCCCCGCCCGCCAGCCCACCTTCAAGTGCGATCCAGCCGGCGTGGCGGCCCATGGTTTCGAGGATCATGACGCGGCCGTGGCTGCGCGCCGTGGTCGCGAGCCGGTCCAGCGCCTCGGCCACCACGGCCACGGCGCTGTCGAAGCCGAAGCAGCGGTCGGTGTCGGGCAGGTCGTTGTCGATGGTCTTGGGCACGCCCACCACCGGCAGCCCGAGATGCTGGAAGCGGTCGGCGATCTGCATCGTGCCGTCGCCGCCGATGGCGACCAGCGCGTCGATGCCGAGCTCGCGCACATAGGCCATCGCCGCCGCCGAGCGGTCGGCGCCTTCCCAGCGGAAGGGGTCGCAGCGGTTGTGCGTGCCGAGGATCGTGCCGCCCTCGGCCAGGATGCCGGCCACGTCTGGCACGCCGAGGGCGCGCACGCGCCGCGTCAGCAGCCCGTGAAAGCCCCGCTCGATACCCGTGATGCGGGCGCCGCACTCGCGCGCGAGCGCGAGTGTGACGGCGCGGATGACGGCGTTGAGACCGGGGCAGTCACCGCCGCCGGTCAGGATCGCGACGTGGGGTGGACGGTGGGTTGCGGCGTGCATGTCGCGATGTTCGCAGCCAAGCGGCCAGGTCGGCCTTGAGCTGCGTCAGGTCCGCCTGTCGCGTGTACATCATGTGCCCGGCGTCGTAGTACTGGTGCGTCACGCGCTGGCGCACCTCGGCCGGGATGTCGAGCTGGGCGAGCGACCAGTCGCTGGCGCTGTAGGGTGTGCCCAAATCGTAGCGGCCGCTCGCGGCCAGCACCTTCAGGTGCGGGTTGCGGCGCATCGCCCGCGCAAGGTCGGGGCTGGTGGAGGCAAAGCCCATGCGGGTGCCCTCGCCACCGCGGCTCCAGTTCCAGGCGCGATTGACCTCGTAGTTCAGCACCTGGTAGCGGGCCTCGAAGTCGAGGCCGAGCTCGCGGAAGTAGGCCATCGCCGCCATCGTGTAGGGCGGGCCGATGGCCTCGATGCCCGGGTCGAACTCCCACTCGCGCGTGCGGCTGGCGGCCATCGGGCCGGTGGCGCGCGACTCGAGGCGGCCGACGATGAGGCCGCGCTCACGCAGCGCCTCGAAGAAGAAGGTCTGGTCGCTGATGCGCAGGTTCTTCTCCTCGACGAGGGCGCGCGGCAGGCCCGTCACCTCGGCCAGCCGCTTGGCGATCCGGCTGCGCTCCTTGTCGGTGAGGCGCGCGCCGGCCTGCAGCGCCGCGGCGTAGTCCTCCTGAACGAAGGCCTCGGCGGCGGCGCGCGCGGCGCCGGGCGAGGCGCCGAGGCTGCCGCGCAGCAGCCCGTGGTACTGCGCCGTGTTGGCGAAGCCGGGGACGAAGAGCGCATAGGGCAGGTCGTTGGCCGGCGCGAAGACGATGCTCTGCAGGTCCATCGCGCACGACACCAGGATGAGGCCCGACAGCGCCACGCCGAGTGACTGCAGCTTGTCGGCGATGGCCGCGCCGCGCGTCGTGCCGTAGCTCTCGCCGGCGAGGTACACCGCCGAGCCCCAGCGCTTGTGGCGCGTCAGCCAGACGCGCACCACTTCGGCCAGCGCCTCGACGTCGCCGTCGACCGACAGCATCTTCTTGCGTGCCGCCTCGCTCACGGTGCAGGACCACCCGGTGTGCGGCGGGTCGACGAAGACGAGGTCGAAGTGCTCGATCCAGCTGTGCGGGTTGTCCTCGACGCCGTAGGGCGGCAGCGGCATCGAGCCGTCGTCGGGCACGATGACGCGCTTGGGGCCCAGGGCACCAAGGTGCAGCCAGATCGACGCCGACCCGGGGCCGCCGTTGAACGCAAAGCACACCGGCCGCTCGGCGGCGGGCACACCGTTGCGCAGGTAGGCCGTGGTCAGCACCGCCGCCTGCGGCTCGCCGCCGGCGCCGGCGATGCCCTCGGCCGCCACGGGCAGGAAGGCCGCCGACACCGTGTAGTCGAGCCGGTGGGCGCCGATCTGAACGGCACCGCTGCTGTCGGTGGCGGGCCGAGCCAGCAGCTTATCGACATGCTCCTTCAGCCGCTTGGCAGCATCGGCATCGGAGGTGGCAGCAACGGGGGCAGCGGCGGGTTCGCTCACGGGGTCTCCTGCTCGGTTGTTCGTGGTGGCCGGAAGCACACGACGTTAACCCAGCGGCCGCTCGGGTCGACCGCGCTCGGTCGTGCGTGCTCGCCGAGCACCTGCGCCAAGGGCGGCCATGGGCCGCCACCCATAATCGCGCCGCCATGAAAGCCACCACGGCACATTTGTTGCGCGTCTTCCTCGCCGGTCTGCTCGCCGCATTGCCGCTGGCGGCCACGGTATTCGTCTTCTGGTGGGGGGCGACGACGCTGATCCGCTGGCTGGGCCCCGACAGTGCCATCGGCTCGGTGCTCGTGTGGGTCGGCCTCGGCGTCACGGGCTCGGAGATCGTGGGCTACCTCATCGGCGTCGGCCTGATCGTCGCGGCCATCTTCGCGCTCGGCCTGCTCGTCGAGGCGGGCCTGGAGCGCGGGCTCGCGTCGCTGTTGGGTGCGGTGGTCGGCCGCATTCCGGTGGTGCGCACGGTCTACGACTTCGCGCAGAAGATGGTCGGCCTGTTCTCGCAACGCGACGACGACGGGCTGCGATCCATGAGCGCCGTCTGGTGCCACTTCGGCGGCGTGGGCGGGGCGGCGGCACTGGCCCTGCTGTCGACGCCCGAGCCGATCCGCATCGGCGAGCGCGCCTATGTCGCCGTCCTGGTGCCGACGGCGCCGGTGCCGGTGGGCGGCGGCTTGCTCTACGTGCCGGCCGAGTGGGTGACGCCGGCCGACATCGGCGTCGAGGCGCTCACCAGCATCTACGTGTCGATGGGGGTGACCTCGCCGCAGCACCTGGGCATGGCGAGGCGCACGCCGCCGCCCTCTCAGCCCGCGCCGGCCGCGAGCAAGGACGCGTAGCGCGACAGGTCGACGTTGCCGCCGCTGACGATGATGCCCACGCGCTGGCCGCGCGCCGGCACCACGCCCTCAAGCAGCGCCGCCGCCGCCAGGGCGCCGGTGGGCTCCACCACCATCTTCATGCGCTCGGCGAAGAAGCGCATCGTGCTCACGAGCTGGGCGTCGGAGACCGTCACCACCTGCCGCACGAGGCGCTGGATCACGGGGAAGGTCAGCGCGCCGGCCGCCTGCGTCTGTGCGCCGTCGGCGATGGTGCGCGGCGTGTCGATCCTGACGATGCGCCCGGCCGCCAGGCTCTGCTGGATGTCGTTGCCGGCTTCGGGCTCGACGCCGATGACCTCGATCCCCGGCACGCGCGCGTGTGCCGCGACGGCGCAGCCGGAGAGCAGGCCACCGCCGCCGAGGCATACGAGCAGCTTGTCCAACGCCCCCACTTCGTCGATCAGTTCGGCGGCCGCCGTGCCCTGCCCGGCCATCACGTGCGAGTGGTCGTAGGGCGGTACGAGCGTCATGCCGCGCTCCTCGGCAAGGCGACGGCCGATGGCCTCGCGGTCTTCCTTGTAGCGGTCGTACAGCACGACCTCGCTGCCACGCTGGCCTTGTTGATACTCGCGCGTGGCGGCCAGCTTGGCCGCCGGCGAATCGCTGGGCATGACGATGACGCTCGGCATACCCAGCAGGCGCGCTGCCAGCGCCGTGGCCTGAGCGTGGTTGCCTGAAGAGAAAGCGATGACGCCTCTCTCGCGCTGCGCCGGGTTGAACTGAGCCAGCGCGTTGTAGGCGCCGCGGAACTTGAACGCACCCATGCGCTGGAAGTTCTCGCACTTGAAGAACAGTCTTCCGCCGCTGCGTTCGTCGGCCTGCCGCGAGGTGCGCACCGGCGTCCTGTGCGCCACACCGGCCATTCGGGCGGCGGCGGCATCGATGTCGGCGGGCTCGATGGCCAGGCCGGCGAACAGAGGTGGCAGGTCCGACGCATTCATCGGGAGTTCTCCTTGGACGTCAGGTGCGGCCCTTGAAAGGCACCGCGGCGGTAGGTCAGCACCAGCGTGTCGCGCGCGGCGCCGGCGGCATCCGCGGCAGGCTGGATCGGCGTTGTCTCGTGGATCACACGTTCGTCGTCCAGGAGCAGCGCGCTCCAGGGCTCGCGCAGGGTGAAGCGCACGCCCTGCGGCCCGCGGGCATCGAAGACACGCGTCTCGCCGCCCTTCACACCGTGGCGGCCGACGAGGATGACCGCGACGAGGTCGACGCCGTCGCGATGCGCCCCCTCGGGCGTGGGGCGACCGATGCCGTCGGTCGTGTCGATGCGGAACATGTGCGCCTCGACGAACCAGCGCGCCGGCCCGCGCAGCAGGGCGGCGATGCCAGCGCCCGCGCACAGCAGTTGCCCCCAGGCCGGGTCGGCGAGCAGCGGCGCGGGCAGCGGTTCAAACCAGCGCTCGATGCCGCCGTGCAGCGCGTTGTATTCGACGGGTTGCCAGTGCGCACGGTGCGGTGCCAGCCGGCACTCGCCGCCTTCGACGACGAAGCTGCCATGGCGCCGGCGCCGGTAGCGGCCACCGTCGCGAAGGTAACGGTCCGGCGGCAGGTCTTCCCACAGCGGCGACCAAGCCTCCCAAGCGCCGGACGTGTCCGCGGGGGTCGTGCGGATCGGCAACGGAGCCAACTGTTGAGTGACCGATCGCAGGGCTTCGGCGTCCAGCACGGCCCAGCCCGCGGCGGCCAACTGCCGCGGAACATCGACCGCGGCGGTGAGTGGAGGTGGAGGGGACATCAGAACAGGGGGGTGGAGCGTGCCGTGACAGGCGTCGCGCTACCGGTCAAACCGCATGCCGCAGGGCTGCGCTATTGGGGAATGCACCCTAAGCCGGTGTCAGCTTCGAGCGAGAAACGACCGTTAACGTGGTTGTGCGCAGTCCGAATCCTCGCATGAACGTCCTTTCGCATCGCGAAAACGAAGCTCTGGCCCTGGTCGAGATCATCGACCTGAAGTGGCTTCTCGCGGGCGAAGGCCTGCATCTGCACGTCGAACGGCTGCAGAAGGACCCTGCCTATGCGCGCGGCATCCTCGATGCCGCAGCGCTCTCGCGCAGCCCGGCGCTCCGGGCGGTGGCGGTGCGCGTGCGCAAGTTGCTGCGCATCGACGAAGCCGCCTGAGAGCGCCGGGTGCGCGGGCGGAGCCGGTCGCTGGGGGCGGACTGGCCCTTCCGGGCCATTCCGCAGGCGAGGCAAGGGCTCTCGACATCGGGTACTTGGCCCGCCCGAGCGCGGCGCAGCACCCCCGGGGACACGCGCTGGAGATGGCACGGACAGCGTAGGATTGGCGCGCAGGCGCAACCGCCCGCTGGCCCTGTACGGAGCACGACCCCATGCCCCACCGGCCCCCACGCCGAGGCACTCCGCTTGCTGCGGTGCTTGCCACCACCGCCATGGCCTTGCTCGCGGCGTGTGCGCAGGCACCACGCACCGTCGCCGTGGAGCAGTTGCCCCAGGACCATCTGTTCCAGGCCTCGGGCCAGGCCGCCGACGGGGCCGCACCGGGCTCGGAAGCCGATCGCCTATTCGAGCTCTCCGAGCCGATGCGGCAGTACGCTGAGCGCGTGCTGCGCGATCCCGCCGCGTGGCGCGACCGGCGCCAGGCATTGATCGACGCGCTGTACCTCAGGCACGCGCTGCAGCTGGCCTACGACGCCGAGGCCACGCGCTCCGCGGCCGAGGCATTCGAGGCACGCGCCGGCAACTGCCTGTCGCTGGTGCTGATGACCGCCGCTTTCGCCAAGCATCTGAACCTGCCGGTGGCTTATCAGCAGGTGCTCATCGACGACGAGTTCAGCCGCGCCGGCGACCTCTTCTTCGTCAGCGGGCACGTCAACGTGATGCTCGGCCGCCATGGCCCATCGCCCAAGGGCGACGATGCGCATTGGCTGACGATCGACTTCCTGCCGCAGGTCGAGCTGCGCGGCCAGCGCACCGTGGTGCTGGAGGAGCAGACGCTGGTAGCGATGTTCCTCAACAACCGCGCCGCCGAAGCGCTGGCTGCCGGCCGGGTCGATCGCGCCTATTGGTACGCACGCACGGCGCTGCAGCGCGACGCGCACTTCACACCTGCGGCCAATACGCTCGGCGTCGTCTACCACCGCGCCGGCCACCTCGAAGCCGCCGAGCGGGCGCTGCGGTACGTGCTCGAGCGCGAACCCCGCAGCGCCAGCGCGTGGTCCAACCTCGCACGCCTGTTCCAGGCCCAGGGCCGGCACGACGAGGGCCGCGCGGCAATGGCGCGCCTGGCCGAACTCGAGCCGCACCCGCCCTTCCACTTCTTCGAGCTCGGCCGCACGGCGCTGCGCGAAGGCGACGCCGCCCGCGCGCGCGACCTGCTCAAGCGCGAGCTGCGAATGCAGCCGCAGCAGCACGAGGTGCACTTCTGGCTCGCACAGGCCTACGCCGCGCTGGGCGACACGCCGGCGGCCGCTCGCCACCTCGGCCTGGCCGCGGAGTACAGCCCGACACGCCAGGCGCGCGCCATCTACGCCGGCAAGCTGGAGCGGCTGCGCGTGGTGCGCCAGCAGTGAAAGTCTGACGCGCGGGCAGCGACTGCCGTCCTCGTCGGCCACTCGCCTCCCAGGCATCGGCCAACGCGCGCAGGCATCGGGAGGCCTCCAGGCGCATGCGGACGCACCGTGTGCATCTTGACCACCGGGCGCCGCTCCGCTAGCCGGGTCTTCGTCTCGGGTAGGCTATGCGCATGTCCAAGCCCAAGAAACCGAACGCCCTGCTGGAGATCGGCATCACCATCGTCGTGCCGGCGGTGATCCTCATGAAGCTCAGCGGCGCCGAACAACTCGGCCCGCTGCGGGCGCTGCTGCTGGCGCTGGCCTTCCCGCTCGGCTGGGGCCTGTGGGACGGCTGGCGGCGCAGGCGCCTGAACTGGCTCTCGGTGCTCGGCGTCATCAGCACGCTGCTCACCGGCGGCATCGGCCTGCTGCAGCTGGATGCGCGCTGGCTCGCCGTCAAGGAGGCCGCGGTGCCGCTGGCCATCGGCCTGGCGGTGCTGGGCTCGGCGTGGACGCGCCAGCCGCTCATCCGCATCCTCGTCTTCAATGCCGACCTCTTCGACGTCGAGCGCGTGCACAAGGCCCTCGAAGAACGCGGCACCGGGGCGGCCTTCGAGGCGCAATTGCGCCAGGGCACGATGCTGCTGGCGGGCACCTTCTTCTTCTCGGCCGTGGCCAACTACGTGCTCGCGCGCTGGATCGTCACCAGCCCCGCGGGTACAGAGGCCTTCAACCAGGAACTGGGTCGCCTGACGCTGCTCAGCTACCCGGTGATCGCCCTGCCCTCGATGCTGATGATGATGGCGCTCATCTTCTGGCTGGCACGCGGCGCCAAGCGCCTCACGGGGCTCGAGCTCGAGCAGATGATGCTGACGGCCTGAGGTCGGCTCACCCCGCAGCGCCCTGCCCCGCAGCGACGCCTCGCTCCACGCGAGGCAATGGGCTCAGACGATCACCGGCTCCGGCTCCAGCCGGATGCCGAAGCGGCCGTACACGCTCTCCTGGATGGCGCGTGCCAGGGTCACCACCTCGGAGCCGTGCGCACCGCCGCGGTTGACGAGCACGAGGGCCTGCTTCTCGTAGACACCGGCGCGACCCACGGTCTTGCCTTTCCAGCCGCAGGCATCGATGAGCCAGCCGGCGGCCAGCTTCACGGTGCCGTCGGGCAGCGGGTAGTGAACGATCTCCGGGTCGCGGCCAATGATGTCGCGGCACTGCTCGGCGCTCACCACCGGGTTCTTGAAGAAGCTGCCGGCATTGCCGATGGCCGCCGGGTCGGGCAACTTCGCGCGCCGGATGCTGCACACCCAGTCGAAGATCGTGCGTGCATCGGGGTGGGTCATGCCGGTCTCGGCGCGCTTGCGCTCCAGCTCCAGGTAGCCGAGCACCGGCACCCAGGGCCGCGGCAACCGCAAGCGCACCTGCGTGATGACCGACTTGCCCGCCAGGTGCCGCTTGAAGAGGCTGTCGCGATAGCCGAAGCGGCAGGCGGCGGCGTCGAGCGTCACCACACGACCGGTGACGAGGTCGACCGCGTCGAGGGACTCGAACCGGTCCTTCAGTTCCACGCCGTAGGCACCGATGTTCTGCACCGGCGCGGCGCCGACGGTGCCGGGAATGAGCGCCAGGTTCTCCAGGCCCGGACAGCCCTGATCGAGCGTCCAGGCCACGAAGTCGTGCCAGTTCTCGCCCGCGCCCGCCTCGACGACCCAGGCATCGGGTCGCTCCTCGACGACCCGACGGCCCATGATCTCGATCTTCAGCACCACGGCGTTGACGTCGCGCGTGAGCACGACGTTGCTGCCGCCGCCGAGGATGAACTTGGCGGAGCGGCCGTAGCTCGGGTGGTCGACGACGCGCCGCACGTCGGCGACGTTGCGCACGTGCACCAGCGTCTGCGCAAAGGCCGGCAGCCCGAACGTGTTGAAGGTGCGCAGGCTGGCGCGACCCTCGACCTCCAGGGCAGGGCCCGCCGCGCCCGCTGCACCGGCGGGTGCGGCGGGCGGCGAAATTCGCGGCGGTGGATCGATGCGCATGCGAGAATTTTAGGGTCGTTCCCTCTCATGCCATGCCCAGTTTCGACGTTGTCCTCGAGCCCGATCTCGTCGAGTTGCGCAATGCCGTCGAGCAGGCGAACAAGGAGATCGGCACGCGCTTTGACTTCAAGGGTTCGAGCGCGCAGATCGAGCTCACGGCCTCGGGCGCCAAGCAGCGCGAACTCGCCCTGCTCGCCGACAGCGACTTCCAACTCGACCAGGTGCGCGAGGTCATGCTCACGCGCCTGGCCAAGCGAGGCGTCGACGTGCGCTACCTCGACCTCGGCGGCACGCCGCACAAGCTCGGCGGCGACCGCCTGCGCCTGCCCGTGCCGGTGAGAAGCGGCATCGACGTCGACACCGCGCGGCGCGTACAGCAGGCGCTCAAGGCCAGCAAGCTCAAGGTGCAGGGGGCCGTGCAGGGCGACAGCGTGCGCGTCACCGGCGCCAAGCGCGACGACCTGCAGGCCGCCATCGCTCTGCTGCGACGCGAGGTGAGCGAATTGCCGATCGCCTTCAACAACTTCCGTGCATGAGGGCTGCCATGAGGCCTGCTCTCGCGCCGACGCGCGGGGCTGCATGCGCCTTGGCGGCCGTCACCTTGGTCCTCGGCCTGGCCTTTTCCCCGGGCAGCGCGTGGGCAAAGGACATCGCCCTGGCCGGTCGCATGGGCGACAAGGCACTGCTGTTGATGCAGGGCCGCTCGGTCGTGCTCGCCGTCGGCCAGTCCAGCGGCAGGACGAAGCTCCTGCGCTGGGAGAACGACGAAGCGGTGGTCGACCACGGCGGAACGCCGATGCGCCTGCGCGTCGGCGCGGCCCCATCGCGCCTGGACGCCGCCGCGGCGCCCGGGGGCGGCCGCGAGATCGTCATTCCGGTCGGCCCGGGCGGCCACTTCATGACCGAGGGCTCGATCAACGGGCGCAGCGTGCGCTTCATGGTCGACACCGGGGCCACCCTCGTCGCGCTCTCTCGGGCCGAGGCCACGCGCATCGGGCTCGACCTGCGCGGCGCACGTGCCGTGCGAACGCAGACGGCTGCCGGCGTTGCCAGCGCGTTGATGCTGCCCCTGCAGCGCGTGCGCATCGGCGAGGTCGAAATCTACGAGGTGATGGCCGTCGTCACCGAGGCGCCGATGCCCTTCATCCTGCTGGGCAACAGCTTCCTCGACCGCTTCCAGTGGCGGCGCGAGAACGACATCATGCGCCTCGAGCGCAAGTGATGTGATGCGCCCGCGGCCTGGCCCGGCGCAGAGCACCGGGCCCGGCCCCGTGCTAGGCGGGCCGGTACAGCGCCAGCGCGGCTTGTAGCCGCAGGCGAACGGCGCGCTTGAGCGCCGCCGGCTGCACCACCTCGACCTGCTCGCCCTGGCGCAGGATGTCCATGACGAGCTCGGTCTCGTCCATGTAGGGCAAGCGCAGTTCGTAGCGGCCGTCGTCCAGCCAGCGTCCTTCCTGCTCTGGATGCCACAACTCGCGGCCGGCCCACAACGAGGCGGTGCGGTCGAAGCGCAGGGTGGCCCAGCGCCGCTCCTTGCCGGCGGGGCCGCCGGCATAGATGCCGTAGCCGGTGTCCATGGCCTTGGCCACTTCGGCCAGCGGCAGCTCGCGGGCCTTCTCGTCCAGCACCGCCGCATCTTCGATGGCGTCGAGCGCGAAGCGGCGCAGGCCTTCGACCCGGTGGCACCAGGCGTCCAGGTACCACGTGCTGCGGTAGTGCACCAGACGCTGCGGCGACACGTCGCGCTCGCCGCGCTCGCGCCGGCCGCGCGTGAGGTAGTGCAGGTGCAGGCGCCGTCGCTGCAGCAGCGCCTCGGCCACGCGCTGGAAGAAGCGGCTCGGCACCGGACGCTTGAGCGCACTGACGATGCGCACGCGCTGCTGCAGCGCGGCGCCGGCCGAGCTGCCATCGGCGCTGCCGAGCAGCTGGTGGATGCGCTCCAGCAGCGGCTGCAGATGCCGCGCGAGCAGCCCTTCCTCATCCAAGCCGGCCAGCAGCTGATGTGCCATCAGCAGCGAGTAGAGCTCGCTCTCGTCGAACCACAGGCCCGGCAGCTCGTACTTCTGCCCCGGCACACCGACGGGCAACGTGCCCAGGCGGTAGCCGTTGGCGTCGCGGTCGTATTCGATGGGCGCGCCCAGGCGGCTGCGCAGGTATTCGAGGTCACGCTTCAGCGTCGCCGGTGAAACCTCCAGTTCGTCGAGCAGCGTCTGGAAGCTGGCGATCCCGCGCACGCGGATCAGCCGCTCGATCTTGTACAGGCGTTCGGTGTTGGCCATCGACAGACTGCGCCCCGCTCCGCGGACGAGCGCGGATTGTGGCGGTAGTTCGCGAGTAGCCGGCGCGCGCGCGCAGCGCGAGCGCAACCCCCACCGTCGCTATCGTGCCCCAGGCAGGCCTGGCCAGCCGCCGCCCAGGGCCTTCATCAGCTCCACCGTCGCGGCCAGTTGCCGCTCGCGGTTGCGCACCACCTCCAGGGCTGCGGCGCTCGCGCTGCGCTCGGCTTCGAGGCGGTCGAGCGAGCCCGAGTAGCCAGCGTCAAAACGTGCCCGCGCCAGCTTGAGCGCGCGTTCGGCGGCGGCGGCGCGCGCCTCGGTGTCAGCCTGCGACTCGCGCGCCGCGCGCAGGCCGGCCAGCGCATCGGCCACTTCCTTGAAGGCCGCGGAGACCGCCTGCTGGTACGCCGCCACGGCCTCGCGCTGGCGCGCGCCGGCCGCGTCCACGCGTGCCGCATTGCGGCCGCCATCGAAGAGCGGCAGCGCGAGCCCGAAGCCGAGCGACCAGAAGCGCGCCGGCGCCTCGAGCAGCCGCGCGAGATCGGTGCTCTCGAAGCCGAAGGCCCCGGTCAGGGACAGCGACGGGTACATCGCCGCGCGCGCGATGCCGATCTGCGCATTGGCCGAGACCAGCAGCTCTTCGGCGCGGCGGATGTCCGGCCGGCGCTCGAGCAGCGCCGAAGGCAGCCCCGGCGGCGGCACGGGCGGCACGGCCTGTGCGGCCAGCGGCATTTCGGCCACCGTCCAGCCGGGCTCGCCCACGAGCAGCGAGACCTGCGACTGCGCCAGCTGGCGCTGGCGCTGCAGCTCGCGCAAGGCCAGCGCGGCGTCGGCACGTTGCACCTCAGCCTGCTCGGCATCGAGCCGGCTGGCCGCGCCGCCGGCCAGGCGTTGGCCGATGACGCGCCCGCTCTCCTCGCGCGAGCGCAACGTCGCGCGCTGCGTGGCGATCTGCTCGTCGAGCGAGCGCAGGGCGAACCAGCCCTGGACCACCGCCCCGGCCACGCTGAGGCGGACCGTGTCGCGCGCCGCCTGGCTGGCCAGCAGCTGTGCACGCGCCGCCTCGTTGGCGCGGGCCAGGCGACCCCAGAAGTCGATCTCGAACGAGGTGGACAACGAAGCCGAGAAGCTGTTGTCCTCGATCGCCACGCCGCCCGGGTTGTTGCGCGAGCGCGCGCTCGTGCGGGCACGGCTGGCCCCGGCGCTGGTATCAAGCGTCGGCCACGTGCCCGCGGCCGCCTCGCGCGAGAGCGCGTCGGCCTGCTCCACGCGCGCCGCCGCCTGCGCCACGTCGGCATTGGCGGCGAGCGCCTTCGCGACCAGCGCGTCGAGCGTGCGGTCGCCGAAGGCCGTCCACCAGTCGGGCGCGAGCGCGCCGGGCGCCGTCGCGCCCTCCACCGACACGCTGTAATCCGGCGGGAGAGCCACCGGCGGGCGTTGGTGGTCGGGGCCGAGCACGGCGCAGCCCGAGGCCAGCGCGAGCGTGGCCAGCACGCCCAGACGCCGCCACGCTGCAAGCGCATCGGCGGCGGGAGGCATCGCGCCAGGCGATGCGGCAACGTCAGGCCGCTTCATTCCTCGCCCCCGTGGTGGCTGTGCACCGGCCGCGGCTTTCGCGCCAGCAGGCTGAAGAAGAGCGGCACGAAGAGCGGCGCGACGAAAGTCGCGACGATCATGCCGCCGAAGACACCGGTGCCCATGGACTGCCGCGCCGCCGCGCCGGCGCCGGTGGCGAGCACCAGCGGCACCACGCCCATCACGAAGGCAAGCGAGGTCATGAGGATGGGCCGGAAGCGCAGGCGCGCCGCCTCCTGCGCCGCCTGCATCGCGGTCTTGCCCGCCTCCATGCCCTGCATCGCGAACTCGGCGATCAGGATCGCATTCTTCGCCGCCAGGCCGATGAGCACGACGAGGCCGATCTGGAAGTAGATGTCGTTGCTCATCTCGCGCAGGAACACCGCCAGCAGCGCGCCGGTGACGGCGAACGGCACCGCCAGCAGCACCGCCAGCGGCACGCCCCAACGCTCGTACAGCGCCGAGAGGATGAGGTAGACCATGATGAGCGCGAAGCCGAACGCAAACACCGAGGCGCTGCCGGTGCGTTTCTCCTGGTAGGCCTGTGCCGTCCACTCGACGCTGTAGCCCGGCGGCAAGGCCTCGCGGGCCACCGCCTCCACGGCGGCGATTCCTTCCCCGGAGCTGAAGCCCGGCTTCGTGCCGCCGATCACCTTGGCGGCCACGTAGCTGTTGTAACGCTCGATCTGCTCGGGGCCGATGAGCGTGCTGACGCGAATCATCGCCTTCAGCGGCACCATCTGGCCGCTGGTGGCGCTGCGCACGTGGATGGCGCCGATGTCCTCGGGCTTGCTGCGGTAGGCCGCATCGGCCTGCATCGTGACACGGTATGTGCGGCCGGACTTGTTGAAGTCGTTGACGTACAGCGAACCCATCTGCGCCTGCAGCGCCGCGAACACGTCAGTCGTGCTGACGCCGAGCGCCAGCGCCTTCTCGCGGTCAACCTCCACGCGCAACTGCGGCACGGTCGGGCGGAAGAAGGTCGTGAGGCCGTCGAGTTCGGGCCGCGCGCGCAGTGCGTTGACGAAGTCGTTCGTCACCTGTGCCAGCGCCGCGGTGTCGCTGGACAAGCGCCCCTGCACGTAGAACTCGAAGCCGCCCGCCTGACCGAGGCCCAGGATGGGTGGCGGGTTGAACGCGAAGGCGATGCCGTCGCCGAGCGCGAAGCCCTTGCCGCTGAACTCGCCGGCCAGTTCCTGCGAGCTCTGCCGGCGCTGGTCCCAGGGCTTCATCGGCAGGAACATCGTCGCCGAGTTCGGCTTGGTGCCGCCGCCGATGAGGTCGAAGCCATTGACGATGAAGAAGTTCTCCACCGCGGCGTTGTCCTTCATCATCAGCCGCATCTGCTCGGTGCTCTTCTCCGTGCGCTCGAGGGTGGCGCCGTCGGGCAGCGCGGCGACGGCGATGATGTAGCCCTGATCCTCCGCGGGCACGAAACTGCCCGGCACACGCTCAAGCAGCCAGCCCGCGCCGGCCAGCAACGCCACGAAGGCAAGCAGGGAGACGATGCGATGGTGCAGCACGAGGTCAACACCATGCATGAAGCGGTCGGTCAGCCAGGCGAAGAAGCGGTTGAAGGGCCGGAAGAAGCGTTCGCTCCAGCCGCCATGCCCGGGCTTGAGCAGCAGCGCGCACAGCGCCGGCGTCAACGTGAGCGCGACGATGCCGGAGATGACCACGGCGATCGTCACCGTCACCGCGAACTGCCGGTACAGCGTGCCGGCGATGCCGCCGAGAAAGGCCACCGGGATGAACACCGCCGCCAGCACGAGCACAATGCCGATCACGGCACCCGAGACCTCGCGCATGGCCTCGATGGCCGCCGGCATCGGCGCCATCCCCTCCTCGCGCATCAGGCGCTCGACGTTCTCGAGCACGACGATGGCATCGTCGACGACGATGCCGATGGCCAGCACCATCGCGAAGAGCGTCAGCGTGTTGATCGAGAAGCCGGCCAGCCACAGCCCGGCGAAGGTGCCGATCAGGCTCACCGGCACGGCGAGCATCGGGATCAGCGTCGCGCGCCACGTCTGCAGGAAGACGAAGACGACCAGCAGCACGATCACCGCCGCCTCGACCACCGTGGCGGTGACCTCCTTGATCGATGCCGAGACGAAACGTGTCGTGTCGTAGGGGATGAGATAGTCGATGTCGGCGGGGAAGCGCTCCTTCTTCAGCTGCACCATGCGCTGCTTGACGGCCGCGCCGGCATCGAGCGCATTGGCCCCCGAAGCCAGGAAAACCGCGAGCGCGATGGCCGGCTGGCCATTGACGCTGTTGGTGGCGTCGTAGCTCTGCGCGCCCAGCTCGATGCGCGCCACGTCGCGCAGCCGCAGCACGCCGGCGCCGGAAGCGCCGCCGGCGCGCACGATGATCTCGCCGAACTGCTCGGGCTCGACGAGCCGCCCGCGCGCGGTGACCGTGTAGACGAGCTGCTGGCCCTTGGGCGCCGGGTCGGCGCCGATCTTGCCGGCCGCGAACTGCGCGTTCTGCGCGTTCACCGCCGCGGCGATATCACCGGTGGTGACGCCCAGGCGCGCCATCTTGTCGGGCTGCAGCCACAGGCGCATCGAGTAGTCGCGCGCGCCGAAGATCTGCACGTCGCCGGCGCCGGGCACGCGCTTGAGATCGTCGAGCACGTTCTGCGTCGCGTAGTTGCTCAGATACAACGAGTCGTAGGTGCCCTTGGGCGAGTTCAGCGCCACGACGAGCAGGAAATTCATCGAGCGCTTGGCCACGACGACGCCATTGCGGCGCACTTCGTCAGGCAGGCGCGGCGTGGCCAGCTGCACGCGGTTGTTGATGTTGAAGGTGGCCTTGTCGATGTCGGTGCCGACCTCGAAGGTGGCAGTGATCGTTGTCTGGCCGTTGGACGAGCTGCTGCTCTGGAAGTACAGCAGGTTCTCGACCCCTGAGAGCTGCTCCTCGATCGGCGCGGCCACCGTCGTGGCCAGCGTCTCGGCCGAGGCACCGGGGTAGGTGGCGGTGATCGTCACCGTCGGTGGCGCGATCTCCGGGTACTGCGCGATCGGCAGGATGCGCAACGCCATGAGCCCGGCGAGCACGATCACGATCGACATGACGGCCGCGAACACCGGCCGCTCGATGAAGAAGCGGGAAGTCATCGGCGATCTCCGGCGCTCAGCGCGACGCGCCCGATGCGCCAACCGATGGACGCGAGGCCGCGGCCGGCAAAGCCGACGCGGGCCGCACCGGCGCCGCGCCGGCCGCTGCCGTCGAGGAGGCCGACGCGGAGGCCGCCCCCGGTGGCGCGGCCATCGCCTGCACTGGCGCCCCGGGGCGAAGCTTGATCAGGTTGTTGGTGATCACCGAGTCGCCGTCGTTGAGGCCCTTGCGCACCACCCAGTCGCTGCCGATCCAGCCGCCCACCTCGATGGGCGTCGGCGCCGCCTTTCCGTCGCGTACGACCCACACGAACTTGCCCTGCTCGCCGACCTGCACGGCCGCCTGCGGCACGAGCCAGGCCCGCTCGGTGCCCGACTGCACCTGTGCGCGCACGAACTGCCCCGGCAGCACGGCCAGGCTCGGGTTGGCGAACTCGGCGCGCAGGCCCACCGTGCCCAGCCTCGCATCGACACTCGGCCCGGCGTAGTTGAGCCTGCCGGTCACGCCGAGCGGTTGGCCGTCGGCGCCGAGCAGCCGCACCGGCGCACCACGCTGGCCCTTGAGCGGCGCAAATTCGGCTTCGCTGAGCGAGAAGCGCACCCAGATGGGATCGGTCTGCATGACGCGCGCAAGCAGCCCGTCGCTCGCGCTCACAAGGCTGCCCTCGCTCTTCTCGGCCCGCGTGGCGATGCCCGCGATCGGCGCCGTCACCGACGTGTAAGAGAGATTCAGCTCGGCCTCGCGCACGCGCGCCTGCTGCACGCCAAGCGCCGCCTCGGCCAGCGCGAGCTGGCTTGCCGCGTCGTCGGCCTCGCGCCGCGAGACGGCCTGCATCTCGGCCAGCGGCTTCAGGCGCGCTGCCTCGCGCCGCGCCTGGTCAACCCGGGCCTGCTCCTGCATGAGCGAAGCACGCGCCTGCGCAAGCGTGATCTCGAAGGGCGCCTGGTCGATGGTGAACATCGGCGCGCCAGCTCGAACGGGCTCGCCCTCGCGGTACAGCCGCCGCAACACGATGCCACCGACCCGTGCGCGCACTTCCACTTCCTTGGCCCCTTCGGCCTGGCCCACCGCGTCGACGAGCACCGGTACCACCTGCTGTTGGACCACGCGCACGCTCACGGGCATCGGCGGCATCGTGCCGCCTGCCGCCCCGTGGCCCGCGCCCGCCGCCGGCTGGCGCCCGCCGCAGGCCGCAAGCAAGACCGCGCAGAGCACGACGCCTGCGAGCGAGGCGGCACGGGCAGGAGATCGACCACGCGGCGAACGGAGGGTGGGGCAATTGAAGGCGGTCATGGCGGGGCAGTGGGTGTGGTTGGACGCAAAGGCGCGCGCACCCTGCTGTCGCATCGCGCGGCCGCAGCGCCCTCCGACTCACGACGATCGAGGCGGCCCGCGTTCGACGGGCAGACGGTCGCTCGTCTTGTTCTCGTTCTGCTGACGCGCCGCAGTGTAGGCGCGCAGGCGGCCGCAATGCGCAGGGCACGCAAGGGCCACCCAGCAAGGACAACGGGCCCCAAGGGCCCGTTGTCGGCAAGTGTCTGGCGGAGACGGAGGGATTCGAACCCTCGATGCGCTTTTGGCACATACTCCCTTAGCAGGGGAGCACCTTCGGCCACTCGGTCACGTCTCCGGCGAAGTGCAAGGATTCTATCCGCGTTCGCGCCACTCACGGCCGCCGCGGACGCGCAGACGGGCCCGGGGTTCAGACCACGGCCTTCGGTTCGTCCAGGCCGAACGCCTTGTGCAGCGCACGCACCGCCAGCTCCATGTACTTCTCGTCGAGCACAACGCTGGTCTTGATCTCGCTCGTCGTGATCATCTGGATGTTGATGCCCTCGGACGAGAGCGTCTGGAACATCTTGGCCGCGATGCCGACATGGCTCTTCATGCCGATGCCGACGATGCTCACCTTGCAGATGCGCGCGTCGCCGCGCACGTCGGCGGCGCCGACGCTCGGCAGCACCCTCGTCTTCAGGAGGTCCATCGTGCGCTGGTAGTCGTTGCGGTGCACGGTGAAGCTGAAGTCGGTGCGGCCGTCGTGGCTGACGTTCTGGATGATGACGTCGACATCGATGTTGGCCTCGGCGACGGGGCCGAGCAGCGCGTAGGCGATGCCCGGCCGGTCGGGCACGCCGATGACGCTGATCTTCGCCTCGTCGCGGTTGAACGCGATGCCGGCCACGACGGCTTGTTCCATCTTCTCGTCTTCCTCGAAAGTGATCAGGGTGCCGGAGACGGCCTCTTCCTCGATGGGGATGTCGTGCGACGTGAAGCTCGACAGCACGCGCGTGGGCACGCGGTACTTGCCGGCGAACTCCACCGAGCGGATCTGCAGCACCTTGCTGCCCAGACTGGCCATCTCGAGCATCTCTTCGAAGCTGATGCTGGTGAGGCGCCGCGCCTCGGGCACGATGCGCGGGTCGGTGGTGTAGACGCCGTCGACGTCGGTGTAAATGAGGCACTCGGCCGCCTTGAGCGCCGCCGCCACGGCCACCGCCGAGGTGTCGCTGCCGCCGCGGCCAAGCGTGGTGACGTTGCCTGCGGGGTCGATGCCCTGGAAGCCGGTGATGATGACCACGCGACCCGCTTCGAGGTCGGCACGCACCCTGGTCTCGTCGATGCGCGAGATGCGCGCTTTCGTGAAGGCCGAGTCGGTCTCGATCGGCACCTGCCACCCGCCATAGCTCACGGCCGGCACGCCCTGCGCCTGCAGCGCGAGCGAGAGCAGCCCCACCGACACCTGCTCGCCGGTGGCCGCGATAGCGTCGAGCTCGCGCATCGCTTCGGGCGTGCTGACGTTGGGCATCAGCTCCTTCGCAAGGCCCAGAAGGCGATTCGTCTCGCCGCTCATCGCCGAGGGAACCACAACCAGTTGGTGGCCGGCACGCACCCACTTGGCGACGCGCTGCGCGACGCTGCGGATGCGTTCGGTGGACCCCATGGAAGTGCCGCCGTATTTGTGGACGATCAAAGCCATCGCTGCACAGTCTTCTTGTCGGTCGACCGCATGGTGCGGCGCACAAACTGCGGATTCTAGTGGCGCGGCGCGGGCCCCGATCGCCGACGCGGCGCGGCGGCCTCGACCACCAGCAGGCCCCTCTTCAGCACCAGGTCGCCCTCGCCCGCATGCCAGCGCGCATGGACACGGCCCGGAAGTTCGTCGACAAGGCGGCGCACCAGCGTCTCCGGAACCGGCGGCGGCAACACGCTACCGAGCCACAGGCGCAGCAGCGACGCTCGGCGTGGCACCGACAGGCACAGCCAGCGATCGACCGGCAAGCGCCGCTCCGCGGCGCCGAGCGCCGCGAGATCGGACACGGCCACCTCGGCGACGACAGCGGCCTCGCAGGCCGCACGCTGCGCTGCCCGCGCGAGGGTGCCTTCGGCATCCGGGAAGGCAAGGATCAACGAAGGCCAGAGCGCGCGCAGGCGCGCTCGCACGTAGCGCGGGTCGGCATTGCTCGGGTCCTCGACGTGGCGCAGCCGATACCGCCGCAGATAAGCGTCGATCGCCTCGCGCGGCTGCTCGAGCCAGGGGCGAGCCCAGGTCACTCCCGCTCGCTGCGCGAGCCTGGGCATGGCAGCCAGGCCGGCCGCACCACCGCCGCGCAGCGCCTGCACGAGAAAGGTCTCGGCCTGGTCGCGCCGGTGCTGCGCGAGGAGGACGAGGCTGCAGCCCTGCGCCTGGGCCATACGCGACAGCGCCTCGTAGCGATGCTTGCGCGCCCAGGCCTCGACGCTCTCGCCGCGCGCCGGCGCCCCCTGCAGGCGCTCGCTGGCGAAGCGGGCCCCCATGCGGCGTGCCTGACGCTGCACGTGGGCAAGCCATTGGTCGGCCTGCGGCAGGAGCCCGTGATGTACATGCAGGGCGACGACCTCCACGCCCACCGCCCGGGCCTGGCGCACCACCGCGTGCAGCAGCGCCGTGGAGTCGCGACCACCGCTCGTGGCAACGGCCACCGCCGGCATCGGCCGCAGCGCGGCCGGCACCCTACCGCTCCGTGCTGTCGGCAAAGCGCCCGTAGGCGCGCAGCCGGTCGTAGCGCCGCTGCAGAAGGTCCTTGGGCTTGAGGTCGGCCACCTGGCGCAGCGCGTCGCCGAGGGCGCGCTTGAGCTGCGCCGCCATCCAGGGCATGTCGCGGTGTGCGCCGCCCACGGGCTCGTTGACGATCTTGTCGATCACGCCCAGCGCCTTCAGCCGGTGCGCGGTGATGCCCAGGGCTTCGGCTGCATCGTTGGCGCGCTCGGCGGTCTTCCAGAGGATCGACGCGCAGCCTTCGGGCGAGATGACCGAATACACCGAGAACTGCAGCATCAGCAACTGGTCACCGACGCTGATGGCCAGTGCCCCCCCCGAGCCTCCCTCACCGATGATGGTGGTGATGATCGGCACCTCGAGCTTGGCCATCTCGAAGATGTTGCGGCCGATGGCCTCGCTCTGGCCGCGCTCCTCGGCACCGATTCCAGGGTAGGCGCCGGGTGTGTCGACGAAGGTGAAAACCGGCAGCCTGAACTTCTCGGCCAGGTGCATGAGGCGCAACGCCTTGCGGTAGCCCTCGGGCCGGCTCATGCCGAAGTTGCGCAGTGTGCGCTCCTTCGTGTCGCGCCCCTTCTGGTGCCCGAGCACCATGCAGGGCGCGCCGTTGAAGCGGGCCAGGCCGCCGCAGATAGACAGGTCGTCCGAGAAGTGGCGGTCGCCGTGCAACTCCTGGAAGTCGGTGAAGATCTGGCCGACGTAGTCGAGCGTGTAGGGCCGCTGCGGATGGCGCGCGATCTGCGTCACCTGCCAGGGCGTCAGGCTCGAGTAGATGTCCTTGGTGAGCTGCT
Source organism: Rubrivivax sp. (assembly GCA_022842825.1). Classification (GTDB taxonomy): domain Bacteria; phylum Pseudomonadota; class Gammaproteobacteria; order Burkholderiales; family Burkholderiaceae_C; genus Rubrivivax. Next base: position 27,567 of record JALHOU010000006.1, on the reverse strand, counting down.
GGCTCTTCTGCGAGAGCCGCTCGATCTCTTCGGAGATGTCGACGGCCGACTCGTTCTGAACGTAGCGCAACTCGTCGATCTTGGTCTCGAGCTCGGCGATCGACTGCTCGAATTCGAGGAAATGGCGTTTGCTCATCGGAGGGCCCGCATCGGTGTGCTTCTCAGTACTCCACGGGCAGAGGATCGAGGCTGCGCCAAATATACCAAGTGGCCACGGAACGGTAGGGCGCCCAGGCTTCGCCCACCTCGCGCGCCTCGGCACGCGAGACCGGCTCGCCGCTGAAGTAGTTGACGCTGATGCCCTTGAGCAGGCCAAGGTCGTCCAGCGGCATCACGTCGGGCCTCATGAGGTGGAAGATGAGGAACATCTCGGCCGTCCAGCGGCCGATGCCGCGGATGGCGACGAGCTCGGCGATGATCGCCTCGTCGTCCATGCCGGCCCAGTCGTCCACGTGCACCCGGCGTTCCTCGAAGTGGCCGGCCAGATCGAGCAGGTATTCGCACTTGCGCGCCGAGAGGCCCGCGGCGCGCATGACGTCGTTGGGCAGGGCGCGCACGTTGCGCGGGGCCAGGTGCGTGGTGGCGCCGCCGACGCAGGCGGCAAAGCGGTCCCACACCGATTGCGCCGCCTTCACCGAGATCTGCTGGCCGACGATGGAGCGCGCCAGCGTCGTGAACGCATCGCCGCGGCTGGCCAGGCGGGCCTCGCCGAAGGCCGGGATAAGGCGCTTCATGACGCGATCGCGCCTGGAGAGATGGCGGCAGGCGTCGTCCCAGTAGTCGGCCGTGAACGCCTTGCGGGCGGCCGCGGCGGGCTTGCGAGCCGCCGGAGCGGCCGGTGTCCTCTTCGCAGGCATCGGTCAGGCGCGCACCCAGGCCGTGCCCTGCGGCGAGTCCTTGAGCACGATGCCCTGGGCAGCAAGCTCGTCGCGAATGCGGTCGGCGAGCGCGAAGTCGCGCGCCTTCTTGGCCGCCGCGCGCTCGGCGATGCGCTGCTGGATGGCGGATTCGTCAAACGTGCCGCCCGCCGTGGCACCCTGGAGGTAGACCCGTGCATCCTGCTGCAGGATGCCAAGCACCCCGCCCAGCGCATGGAGGAGCGGGGCATCGGCATGCTGCCCGCGGTTGACCGACGACGCCAGCTCGAACAGCACCGCCAGCGCGCCCGGCGTGTTGAAGTCGTCGTCCATGGCGCTGCGGAAGGCGGCGGCGCGTGGCTCGTTCCAGTCGATGGCCGGCAACGCCGCCGTCTCTCCCGCGGTGTCGAGCGCCGTGTACAAGCGCCTGAGCGCCGTGCGCGCCTCGTCGAGCAGCGTGTCGCTGAAGTTGAACGGGCTGCGGTAGTGCGTGCGCAGCATGAAGAAACGGATGGCCTCGCCGTCGAACTTCTTCAACACCTCCTCGATGGTGAAGAAGTTGCCGAGCGACTTGGACATCTTCTCGTCGTCGATGTTGAGGAAGCCGTTGTGCACCCAGGTCCTGACGAAGGGCCGGCCGCTCGCGCCCTCGCTCTGCGCGATCTCGTTCTCGTGGTGCGGGAACGTGAGGTCCATGCCGCCGCCGTGGATGTCGAAGGGCTCGCCGAGCAGAGCGCAGCTCATCGCTGAGCACTCGATGTGCCAGCCGGGGCGGCCGGGGCCGAAGGGGCTGGCCCACTTGGCATCGGCCGGCTCGTCGGCCTTGGCCGACTTCCAGAGGACGAAGTCGAGCGGATCCTCCTTGTCGCCGGGCACGGCCACGCGCTCGCCGGCGCGCAACTCGTCGATGCTCTTGCCCGAAAGCTTGCCGTAGCCCGGGAAGCGTCGCACCGAGAAGTTGACGTCGCCTCCGGCTGCCCGGTAGGCCAGGCCCTTGGCCTCGAGCCGGGAGATGATCTCCAGCATCTGCGGCACGTAGTCGGTGGCGCGTGGCTCGTGCGTGGGTGTGAGCAGGTGCAGCGCGCCGAGGTCGCGGTGCATCGCGGCGATCATCTCGTCGGTGAGCTGGCGGATCGTGATGCCACGCTCGAGCGCACGGCGGATGATCTTGTCCTCGATGTCGGTGATGTTGCGAACGTACGTCACCCGCCAGCCGCTGGCCAGCAGCCAGCGGTAGATCACGTCGAAGGCCAGGTTCATGCGCGCGTGGCCGAGGTGGCACAGGTCGTAGACCGTGATGCCGCACACGTACATGCGCACGTGGCCCTCCTCGAGAGGCTGGAACTCCTCGACCCGGCGGGTCAGCGTGTTGTGGATGCGTAGCGCCATGACAGCAACGTGGGCGCCGCCACGCAGGGCGTAGGCGCGATGAACGCCCGTCCGCCACCGCCGGCACGGCGCCCGACAGGCGTCGATAGAATGAAAGTCAGTATGCCACGCCCATCGACCCGGTCCGTGCTGCGCATCGCGTTGCTGTTGCTGGGCGGCCTGCATGCGGCGATCTGCACTGCGAGCGAGGAAGTGCGCGTCGTGCAGGAGCTGCTGGCGCGCGGACAGGCCCAGGCGGCGCTGCAGCGGCTGGAAGCGCGCGAAGGCGCGCCGGCACTGGCCACCGGCGCGGCGGCCAGCGTCGATGCCGAGTTGCGCTTCCTGCGTGGTGTCGCCCTGATGGACCTTCAGCGCAACGCCGAGGCGCTGGCCTGGTTCGAGCGTATGACGCAGGACCACCCCGAACTGCCCGACCCCTTCAACAACATCGCGCTGCTTCACGTTCGCGCCGGGCGCCTGGAGCCGGCGCGTCAGGCGCTGGAGACGGCGCTTCGCAACGACCCCTCGTACCGCGTCGCGCGCGCCAACCTCGGCCTTGTGCACCTGATGCTCGCCGTTCAGGCGTGGGAGCAGGCGACCGCCGCTGGCCCGGTCGATCCGCAGTTGACGCGCCGCCTGGAAGGCGCGCGCGTTCTGCTGGCGACGACCTCTTCGCGCTGAAAGGTGACGCGACCCGCATGTTCCTCCTGAAGCTGGTTCGCGGCGTCGAGAACGCCAGCGGCGTCCAACCGCTCGCGCAGGTGCATTCGCGCCAGCAGCGCTTTGTGATCGGTCGCGATCCCAAGTGCGACTGGCCCATCCCCGATCGCGAGCTGGCGCTGTCGGCACGCCACTGCGAGATCGTGCTCGTCCACGGACGGCAGGTGCTGCGCGACCTGTCAACCAACGGCACCTTCGTCAACGGTTCGCGCAAGCGCCTGTCGGGCGACCACGTGCTGCACGCGGGCGACCGCATCGCGCTCGGCAGCTATCTGGTCGAGGTGCAGCACGTGGCGGACACGGGCGAGGCTCCGTCGCCCACTGTCGCGCGCACGCGCATGCCGGCGCGCGGCGGCGACCCCGCGGCGATGGTCGGGCCCGACTGGGACCGCGCCGCCGCGCACGCCGCAGCGCCCAGCCTGGAGATGAACTCGGGCTTCACGCGCATCTCCAAGCCCTGGCTCGACACCTCGGCGGAAGCGCAGGCGTCGGTCTTCGCGACCGTGCCCAATGTCCGCCCCTCGGGCTTCGACGACACCGGCACGTCCGAGGTGATGTCGCTGTCCACCGACCTCGCCACCGAGTTGATCCACAGCCTCGCCCGCGGCCTGGGCATCTCGCCCGAGGCGCTGGGCAACCACCCGCCGGTCGAGGCCGCGCACCGCATCGGCCGCCTGCTGCGCGTGGCGATGTTCGCGCTGCACCATCAGTTGACGCAACAGTCGGGGCAGATGAATGCACTGGGCAGCCGCGCGACGGCGTCGCTCGCCAAGTCGCCTGCCGCGCCGTTGCGCCTGGCGCCGGGGCCCGAGGAGGCCGTGCTGGCCCTGCTCGCATCGCCCGAGGGCGAGGCCATGCTCGTGCGCGCCCACGGCGAGCTCGGCCAGCACACGCGCCGGCTGCTCGTGGCCTTCGAGTCGACCAGCCAGCGGCTGGGCAAGCAACTCGACCCGGCAACGCTCGAGCAGCTGGCTCAAGGCACCGACGACCCGCAGCGCCTGTGGCAGACCTACGGCGCGCTCTGGCGGTCGATGGGCCTGCCCGAGGACAAGGCCTGGTCGCAAGGCTTTGTCAACGCCGCCGACGCTCTGCTGGCGGCGGCCTACGACGAGGCCGCCGCAGCGGGCCCCGCTGGCCCGCCGGCAGCCTCCTGAGCCGCCGCCCGCCACGGCCTGCAATAGACTCCGGTCGAGCAGCCGCACGTCGCGGCTTTCCGCATGGAGATGACCGCTTGATCCGAACGATTTGCACCACCGCCCTGGCCCTGCTGGTGGCCACGGCCCCGGCCTGGGCACAGCAGAAGGTGCGCCTGGCCACCAGCGAAGGCGACATCGTGCTCGAGCTCGACCGCGAGAAGGCGCCGAAGACGGTCGACAACTTCCTGACCTACGTGAAGGCCGGCCACTACGACGGCACCATCTTCCACCGGGTCATCCCGACCTTCATGATCCAGGGTGGCGGCATGAAGCCCGACATGAGCGAGAAGAAGACGCTGTCGCCGATCCCGCTGGAGAGCCGCAACGGCCTTTCCAACGTGCGCGGCTCGGTAGCGATGGCGCGCACGATGGACCCCAACTCGGCCACGGCGCAGTTCTTCATCAACACCGCCGACAACGCCTTCCTCGACCAGCCCAACGCGCGCGACGGCAACGGCTACGCCGTGTTCGGCAAGGTCGTGGCCGGCCTGGAGGTGGTCGACAAGATCAGGGCGGTGCCGACGCAGAACGCCGGCCCGCACCAGAACGTGCCGGTCAAGCCGGTGCTGATCCGCAAAGCCACATTGGAGAAGTGAAATGGCCGCCAGCCCCAAGAAAGTCCGCCTCGAGACCAGCGCCGGCGCGCTGACGATCGAACTCGACACCGAGCGCGCCCCGAAGTCGGCGGCCAACTTCCTCGCCTACGTGCTCGCCGGCCACTACGACGGCACGGTCTTCCACCGCGTCATCAAGGGCTTCATGGTGCAAGGCGGCGGTTTCGAGCCAGGCATGAAGCAGAAGCCGACGCAGGCGCCCATCGCCAACGAAGCGAACAACGGCGTCAAGAACAAGCGCTACACGCTGGCGATGGCGCGCACCGGCGACCCGCACTCGGCAACGGCGCAGTTCTTCATCAACACGGTCGACAACGAGTTCCTCGACTTCCGCGCCGAGAACGCTCAAGGCTGGGGTTACGCGGTCTTCGGCCGCGTCGTCGAAGGCACTGACGTGGTCGACCGCATCGAGGCCGTGCGCACGGGGCGCAAGGGCCCCCACGACGACGTGCCGCTGGAGGACGTGCGCATCGAGCGGGCCGCCGAGGTGGCCTGATGCCACGCGGCGCCGCGCCCGGCGCCGGCGATGAGCGCCAAGGCGCGAGCCCCTATGCGCTTGCTGCGCCCTCGATCCTCGAGGCGCCCGCCGCGTGGCGGGCGATCGACTTCATTTCCGACCTGCACCTTTCGGAGCTGATGCCCGCCACGTTCGCCGCGTTCGCCGCCCATCTTGAACGTACCGACGCCGACGCCGTGTTCGTCCTCGGCGACCTGTTCGAGCTCTGGGTGGGGGACGATGCGAGGCACGAGCCCTTCGCCAGGCGCTGTGTCCAGGTGCTGGCCCAGGCCTCGGCCCGGTGCCACCTGGCCATCATGGGTGGCAACCGCGACTTCCTCATGGGCCAAGCGTTGTTGGCCGAGTCCGGGGCGTGCGCCCTGGTTGACCCGACGCTGCTCGTCGCCTTCGGACAGCGGGTGCTGCTCACGCACGGCGACGCGATGTGCATCGCTGACCATGCCTACCAGGCCTTCCGCCGCCAAGTGCGCGAGCCGGCCTGGCTGCGCGGCTTCCTCTCCCGGCCGCTGGGCGAGCGACTGGCGTTGGCGCGCGAGATCCGCAAGGCGAGCGACACCCGCAGACAGTTCGACGGCGAAGGCTCGGCCGACGTGGACGCCGCGACCGCCATGGCGCTAATGCGCGAGGCCGGCGCCACGACGCTGGTACACGGCCACACGCACAGACCGGGATCCGAGACCTGGAGCGGCGGCTTCGTTCGCCACGTGCTGACCGACTGGGACCTCGACGCAGGCAAGCGCGCCGAGGTGCTGAGATTCACGGCGGCGGGCTTGCGGCGTATCGCGCCTGCTGCCGCACCGGCCGATTGAGTCGGCGCCCGGCCGGCAACTTTCCAGAACACCCCGTGTTTGGCTCGCTCTGGCGCCGCTGGCAAGACTCGCGCGAGGCGGCAGCGGTGCGCCGGCGCGCCATCCCGGACGACTTGTGGAAGCGGACCCTCGTGCGCTTCCCCTTCCTGCGCTGGCGCTCGGCCGACGACCAGCTCGAGCTGCGCCGCCTCACGAGCCTGTTCCTCGACCGCAAGGAGTTCAGCGCCGCGGGCGACCTGCACCTGAGCAACGCCATCGTCGTGAGCATCGCCGCACAGGCCGTGCTGCCGGTGCTGAAGCTGGGGCTGGCGCGTTACGACGGCTTCGTCGGCATCGTCGTGCATCCCGACCAGGTCGTGGCGCGACGCAACGTCCAGGGCGACGACGGCCTCGTGCACGAGTACGACGAAACCCTGGCCGGCGAGGCCGTGCAGGGCGGGCCGGTGATGCTGTCGTGGCGCGACGTGCGCGAGGCGGGGCGACCCGGGGCCTTGGGCTACAACGTCGTCGTGCACGAGTTCGCTCATGTGCTCGACCTCGCCGACGGCCTCTCGGACGGCGTGCCGCTGCTGCCGGCCAGGCTCTCCCGCGCCGCCTGGCTCGGGGTGCTCGAGCCGCAGTTCGACGCCTTCGTGAAGCGTGTCGAGGCCGACGAGGAGACGGCTCTCGACCCCTACGGTGCGAGCGGCATCGACGAGTTCTTCGCCGTCGCCAGCGAGAGCTTCTTCGTCGACCCGCACGGCCTGGCCGCCGAGCACGACGCGCTCTACGCCCTGCTCGAGCGCTTCTACTCGCAGGACCCGCGGGCATTCGCGCCCGCCATTCGCTGAGCGCGTGCCCGGTACTGTGGCGGCACCGATGCACCGCCCAGGCGGTGCCGCGCGGCGCCGTCGCGTGCGGCTTTGCGCGCCCTCAGGCGGGCGTCGCCTCGGTGCGCGGCTTGTCGCTCTTGCGCGGCGGCTGGATGTCGAGCGTGACTTCGTCCTTGTCGTCGAGGTCCACGGTGAGGCGCCCGCCATCGACGAGGCGGCCGAAGAGCAGCTCGTCGGCGAGCGCGCGGCGGATCATGTCCTGGATGAGGCGCTGCATCGGCCGGGCGCCCATGAGCGGGTCGAATCCCTTCTTGGCCAAGTGCTTGCGCAGCGCGTCGGTGAAGGTGACCTCGACCTTCTTCTCGGCCAGCTGGCCCTCAAGCTGCAGCAGGAACTTGTCCACCACGCGCAGGATGACTTCCTCGTCCAGCGCCTTGAAGCTCACCGTCGCATCCAGCCGGTTGCGGAACTCGGGCGTGAACAGCCGCTTGATGTCGGCCATCTCGTCACCCTGCTCGCGCTTGTTGGTGAAGCCGATGGTGGCCTTGTTCATCGTCTCGGCGCCCGCGTTGGTCGTCATGATGATGATCACGTTGCGGAAGTCGGCCTTGCGCCCGTTGTTGTCGGTGAGCGTGCCGTGGTCCATCACCTGCAGCAGCACGTTGAAGACGTCCGGGTGCGCCTTCTCGATTTCGTCGAGCAGCAGCACGGCGTGCGGCTTCTTGCTGATGGCCTCGGTGAGCAGGCCGCCCTGGTCGAAGCCAACGTAGCCCGGCGGCGCGCCGATGAGCCGGCTCACCGCGTGGCGCTCCATGTACTCGCTCATGTCGAAGCGGATGAGGTCGATACCGAGGATGTAGGCGAGCTGCTTGGCGACCTCGGTCTTGCCCACGCCCGTGGGGCCGCTGAAGAGGAAGCTGCCGATGGGCTTCTCGGGCTTGCCGAGGCCCGAGCGCGCCATCTTGATGGCCGCAGCGAGCGCCTCGATCGCCGGGTCCTGGCCGAAGACGACGCTCTTCAAGTCGCGCTCGAGCGTCTTCAGCTTGTCGCGGTCGTCGCTGGAGACGGACTGCGGCGGGATGCGCGCGATCTTGGCAACGATCTCCTCGACCTCGCTCCTCGTGATGGTCTTCTTGCGCTTGGTCTGCGGCAGGATGCGCTGGGCGGCACCCGCCTCGTCGATGACGTCGATGGCCTTGTCGGGCAGGTGGCGGTCGTTGATGAACTTGGCCGAGAGCTCGGCGGCGGCCTGCAGCGCACCGACGGCGTACTTGACCTGGTGGTGGTCTTCGAAGCGGCTCTTGAGACCCTTCAGGATCTCCACCGTCTGCTCCACCGAAGGCTCGACGACATCGATCTTCTGGAAGCGCCGCGACAGCGCCGCATCCTTCTCGAAGATGCCGCGGTACTCGGTGAACGTAGTGGCGCCGATGCACTTGAGCTGCCCGCTGCCGAGCGCCGGCTTGAGCAGGTTGCTCGCGTCCAGCGTGCCGCCGCTGGCCGCCCCCGCACCGATGAGCGTGTGGATCTCGTCGATGAAGAGGACGGAATGCGGCTGGTCCTTCAGTTGCTTGAGCACGCCCTTCAGGCGCTGCTCGAAGTCGCCGCGGTACTTGGTGCCGGCGAGCAGCGCGCCCATGTCCAGCGCATAGACCGTGGACTCGGCCAGCACATCAGGCACGTCCTTCTCGGTGATGCGCCAGGCCAGGCCTTCGGCGATGGCCGTCTTGCCCACGCCCGCCTCGCCCACCAAGAGCGGGTTGTTCTTGCGCCGGCGGCACAGCACCTGGATGACGCGCTCGACCTCGTGCTCGCGGCCGATCAGCGGGTCGATCTTGCCCTCGCGCGCGAGTTGGTTGAGGTTCTGCGTGAACTGGTCCAGCGGCGAGCCCTTGGAGTCGCCCGCCTCCTCCTTCTCGCCCTCGTTGCCGCCCTGGTTCTCGCTGCTCTTCGTCGGCTCCGGCGGGTCGCTCTTCTTGATGCCGTGCGCGATGTAGTTCACCACGTCCAGGCGCGTCACGCCCTGCTGGTGCAGGTAGTACACGGCGTGCGAGTCCTTCTCGCCGAAGATGGCCACCAGCACGTTGGCGCCGGTCACCTCCTTCTTGCCGTTGCCCGTGCTCTGCACGTGCATGATGGCGCGCTGGATGACACGCTGGAAGCCGAGCGTGGGCTGCGTGTCCACCTCCTCGCTGCCGCCGACAGTGGGCGTGTTCTCCTTGATGAAGGTGGCCAAGCTTCGACGCAGGTCATCGATGTTGGCCGCGCAGGCGCGCAACACGTCGGCCGCCGAGGGGTTGTCGAGCAGCGCCATCAGCAGGTGCTCGACGGTGATGAATTCATGCCGCTGCTGGCGCGCCTCGACAAACGCCATGTGCAGACTGACCTCGAGCTCTTGCGCGATCATGCGGCCTCCATAATGCACTGAAGCGGGTGTCCGTCGCGACGCGCCGCGGTGAGCACCAGTTCGACTTTCGTCGCGGCGATGTCCTTCGGATAGACGCCGCAAACCCCACGACCTTCGTGGTGGATCTTGAGCATGATCTGGGTTGCTGTGTCCAAGTCACGCTGGAAATACTGCTGCAACACCATGACGACGAACTCCATCGGCGTGTAGTCGTCGTTCAGCAACACCACCTGATACAGCGAAGGCGGCTTTGTCTTTGCCGCCCGGCGCTCGGCGACCACGGTACCCTGACCGCCCTCGCCGTCACCCTCCCCGCCCGGGCCACCAGGACGCAACGGATCCGGCCGGCCGGGAAGGCTGGGCGGAGTGAGCGGCTTGTCCTCTGGCATCGACCCATTCTATCGAGCCTGTCCTGGCCTGCATTGGCAAGGAGTGGCACCCTTTCGCGAGTGTGAACTTGCTCGCGCAGCGCCTGCGGCGCCGCTGCCCGATCGGGCAGCGTCCGTCGACGCCCTGGAACGGCCCTGGCAGGCGCTCGGCGGCCCTCGGGCAGCGCTCCCCCCGTGGCCCGGCCCCAGCATCCGGCAGCGCAGGCCGCCGGTTGACAGCGCAAAAGCCGCGGGTCGACAATTTTTGCGCCCAGGCTCACGCGGAGGCTCGCATGGCGACAGGCATTGTGAAATGGTTCAGCGACGCCAAGGGCTTCGGGTTCATCGAGCCCGAGGGAGGCGGCAGCGACGTCTTCGCGCACTTCTCGGCCGTGCAGATGGACGGCTTCAGGACGCTGCGCCAGGGCAGCCGGGTCAGATTCGACCTTGTGCCGGGCCCCAAGGGCGACCAGGCGCAGAACATCCGGCCGCTGGTCGGTGCCGAAGCGGCACAGGCCGCGGCGACAGGGGCACCCGGCATCTCCTGAGCGGTGCCGACGCGGCCGGGCTCAGTTGCTGAACGCAGCCAGTCCCGTGATGGCGCGGCCGAGGATCAGCGCGTGGATGTCGTGCGTGCCTTCGTAGGTGTTCACGACCTCCAGGTTGACGAGGTGGCGGGCAACGCCGAACTCGTCGCTGATGCCGTTGCCGCCCATCATGTCGCGTGCCGTGCGCGCGATGTCCAGCGCCTTGCCGCAGCTGTTGCGCTTCATGATGCTGGTGATCTCCACCGCGGCCGTGCCCTCGTCCTTCATGCGGCCCAGGCGCAGGCAGCCCTGCAGGCCGAGCGTGATCTCGCTCAGCATGTCGGCCAGCTTCTTCTGCACGAGCTGGTTGGCGGCCAGCGGGCGGCCGAACTGCTGGCGGTCGAGCACGTACTGGCGGGCGCGCTGGTAGCAGTCCTCGGCGGCGCCGAGCGCACCCCAGGCGATGCCGTAGCGGGCGCTGTTAAGGCAGGTGAACGGCCCCTTCAGCCCGCGCACCTCCGGGAAGGCGTTCTCCTCCGGGCAGAAGGCGTTGTCGAGCACGATCTCGCCAGTGATGCTGGCGCGCAGCCCGACCTTGCCGTGGATCGCCGGCGTCGTCAGGCCGCGCGTGCCCCTGTCGAGCACAAAGCCGCGGATCGCCCCTTCGTCGTCCTTGGCCCAGACGACGAAGACATCGGCGATGGGCGAATTGCTGATCCACATCTTCGAGCCGGAAAGGCTGTAGCCGCCGGCCACCTTGCGCGCCCGCGTGACCATGCTGCCCGGGTCCGAGCCGTGGTTGGGCTCGGTGAGCCCGAAGCAGCCGATCCACTCGCCGGTGGCGAGCTTGGGCAGGTACTTGCGCCTGGTGGCTTCGTTGCCGAACTCGTGGATGGGCACCATGACGAGCGAGCTTTGCACGCTCATCATCGATCGGTAGCCGGAATCGACGCGCTCGACCTCGCGCGCGATGAGCCCGTAGCTCACGTAGTTGAGCCCGGCGCCGCCATAGGCCTCGGGAATCGTCGGGCCGAGCAGTCCGAGCTCGCCCATCTCCCGGAAGATGCTCGCATCGGTGCGCTCGTGGCGGAAGGCCTCCTGCACGCGCGGCAGCAGCTTGTCCTGGCAGTAGGCCTGCGCGGCTTCCCGCACGGCGCGCTCGTCGGCGCTCAGCTGGTCGTCCAGGCGCAACGGGTCGGCCCAATCGAAGGTGTCTTTGTGGGCTTTCGGAGCTTGCGTGGCCATTTCAGTGAACTCTCCAGCGGTGCGGCGGCCGCTCAGTCAGGCACGACCGCGGAAACTTCGATCTCGACCTTGGCGCGGTCTTCCATGAGCGCCACCACCTGCACCGCGGACATCGCGATGTCGTAGTGGCCGATCAGCTCCCGGAAGGCCTTGCCGATCTCCGGCAGTGCGGCCAGGTACTCGCGCTTGTCAGTGACGTACCAGGTCATGCGGGTGATGTGCCGCGGTTCGGCCCCGCCGGCCGCCAATACCGCCACCACATTGTGCAGCGCCTGACGTGCCTGACCGCCGAAGTCGTCGGTGTGAAAGGTCTCGTTCGCATCCCAGCCGATCATGCCGGCCACGAAGACTTGTCGGCCACGGGTCGCAACTCCGTTGGCGTAGCCCTTCGGGCGCCGCCATCCTTCGGGTAGCAGGGCCTGTTTCATGCGCTTCTCCTCTGGCGCCCGCGCCGGCGGTGCCTTGTCTGCCATTTCACCTGCCGCCGGCATCGCGCAGCAACTCGCGCGCGATGATCAGCTGCTGCACTTCGGTGGCGCCCTCGTAGATGCGCAGGGCGCGGATCTCGCGGTACAGCCGCTCCACCGGCACCTCGCTCACGACGCCGAGGCCGCCGAACATCTGCACGGCGCCGTCGATGACCTGCTGCGCGCCCTCGGTGGCCACCATCTTGGCCATGGCCGCCTCGCGCGTGACCGGGCGGCCCTGGTCGCGCTGCCACGCGGCGCGATAGGTCAGCAGCGCGGCGCTGTCGATCGTCGTCGCCATTTGCGCCAGCTTGGCCTGCGTGAGCTGGAAGTCGGCCAGCACGCCGCTGAACATCCGCCGCGTCATCGCACGTTGCAATGCCTCGGCCAGAGCGCGCCGCGCGAAACCGAGCGCCGCCGCGGCCACCGAGGTGCGGAAGACGTCCAGCGTGCGCATCGCCACCTTGAAACCCTCGCCCGCCGCGCCCACGCGCTGGCCGGCGCCGACGCGGCAACTGGCGAAACGCAGGCGCGCCAGCGGATGCGGCGCGATGACGTCGATGCGCTCGGCGATCTCGAAGCCCGGCGTGCCGGCATCGACGATGAAGGCGCTGATGCCCCGCGACCCGGCCGCCTCGCCGGTGCGGGCGAAGACGACGTAGAAGTCGGCGATGCCGCCGTTGGAGATCCAGGTCTTCTCGCCGTCCAGCACGTAGCTGTCGCCCTCGGCGCGTGCGGCGCAGGTCATCGCCGCCACGTCCGACCCCGCGTCCGGCTCGGAGAGCGCAAAGGCCGCGATCGACTCGCCGCGCGCCACCGGCGGCAGGTAGCGCGCCTTCTGCTCCGCGCTGCCCGCCAGGCTGATGGCGCCCGAGCCGAGGCCCTGCATCGCGAAAGCGAAGTCGGCCAGCCCCGAGTGCCGTGCAAGCGTCTCGCGCAGCAGGCAGATGGCGCGCGTGTCGATGACCTCTGCCGCGCCGCCGTGCGCCTGCCCGCCCACCGCATGCGCCAGCCAGCCGCCCTTGCCGAGCGAGGCCACGAGGGCCTTGCACTCGGCATCGACGTCGGCACCGTGGGCGTGCGGCACGTGCGCACCGGCCCAGGCTTCGAGCGCCTGCGCGAGCGACCGGTGCCGCGGCTCGAAGAAGGGCCACTCCAGGTGCCGAAGCTCGGCACGGTCAGCAGCGGCAACAAGCGTCTCGTGGACCATCCTGTGCTCCCTCGATGCCGCGTCAGTTCCCCTCGAACTTCGGCCGCTGCTTCGCCACGAAGGCGTGATACGCGCGCTTGAAGTCCTCGGTCATCATGCAGATCGCCTGCGCCTGCGCCTCGGCCTCGATGGCCTGCTCGATGGTCATGCTCCACTCCTGGTGCAGCATGGTCTTGGTGATGCCGTTGGCAAACGTGGGGCCGGCCGCGAGGTCGCGCGCCATCGCCTGTGCCTCGGCGAGCAATTGCTCCGGCGCGACGAGGCGGTTGAAGAAGCCCCAGCGCTCGCCCTCCTCGCCGCCCAGCGCCCGGCCCGTGTAGAGCAGCTCGCTCGCCCGCCCCTGGCCGACGATGCGCGGCAGCATCGCGCAGGCGCCCATGTCGCAGCCGGCCAGGCCGACTCGGTTGAAGAGGAAGGCCGTCTTGCAGCGCGCCGTGCCCAGCCTCAGGTCGGACGCCATCGCCATGATCGCGCCGGCGCCGGCGCACACGCCGTCGATCGCCGCCACGATGGGCTGCGGGCAGGTGCGCATCGCCTTCACCAGGTCGCCGGTCATGCGCGTGAACATCAGCAGCTCGGGCGCGGCCAGGCGCACCAGCGGGCCGATGATCTCGTGCACGTCGCCACCCGAGCAGAAGTTGTCGCCCGCGCCGGCCAGCACCACGGTGTGCACGTCGGTGGCGTACTTCAGGCGCCCGAAAAGGTCGCGCAGCTCGGCATAGCTTGCAAAGGTGAGCGGGTTCTTGCGCTCGGGACGATCCAGCGTGATGGTGCCGACGCCGCCCTCGCACTGCCAGCGGAAGTGCATCGAAGAGTAGGCCCCCAGGGCCTGACGGTTGCCGGCCAGGAACGCCGGGTCGACACGTTCGGGGGCCACATGCGGCGTGCTGTCGGGGGTGGTGTGGCTCATCGGTCCTTCGCTCCGAGTGGACGCGCGGCGGCGCGGCGCTTCGGCAGTACCTGCGTCTCCTGCACCTCGGCCTGCTTGCCCGCCAGGTGCAGGCGCAACTGGCCGAGCGCCGCATACAGGCTCGCCTTCACGTCGCGGTCGAAGCCGTCGAAGAGCTCGACCAGCCACGCCTCGTGCTCGGCGGCCATCTCCAGGAAGCGCGCCCGCCCGGCGGCCGTGAGCCGCACGATCAGCGAGCGCCGGTCTTCGGGGTCCGACAGGCGCTCGACCAGGCCCTCGGCGACGAGCTGGTCGGTGAGGCCGGTGACGTTGCCGCCGGTGACCATCAGGTAGCGCGAAAGCGCGTTCATGCGCAGGCCCTCGGCATGCCGCTCGAGCTGGGCCAGGTAGTCGAAGCGCGGAAGCGTGGTCGCGAAGCGCTGGCGCAGGCGGCTGCGGATCTCCTGCTCGATCTGCGTGCTGCAGGCGAGCAGCCGCAGCCACAGCTTCACGGCCGAGTGGTCGTCCGAAGCGGCACGCGCCTCCAGGCCGATGCTCTGCTCGTCCAGGCCGCGCAGCAGCTTGAAGTCGCGCATCGAGGCCATCGTCTTCGCTGCGCTCACTTCGCCGCCGCCGTGGCCTTCTCGCGCGCGAACAGGCCTTCCATCTGCGACTTGGCGGTGCGGTAGGGGAGCGGCCACATCACCTGCGTGAATCCGATCTTCGCAGCCTCGGTGAGCGTCCAGGCCGGGTTGGCCAGGTGCGGCCGCGCGATCGCGCACAGGTCGGCGCGACCCGCCGCGATGATGGAGTTGACGTGGTCGGCCTCGCTGATGGCGCCCACGGCGATGGTGGCGATGCCCGCCTCCTGCCGCACGCGGTCGGCAAACGGCGTCTGGTACATGCGGCCGTAGGTCGGCTTCTGGTGCACGCTCACCTGGCCCGACGAGCAGTCGATGATGTCGGCACCCGCCTCCTTGAAGGCGCGCGCGATCTGCACCGCGTCGGCCGGCGTGATGCCGCCCTCGGCCCAGTCGTGCGCCGAGATGCGCACCGACATCGGCAGGTGAGCCGGCCAGGCCGCTCGCACGGCGCGGAACACCTCGAGCGGGTAGCGCAGGCGGTTGGCGAGCGTTCCGCCGTACTCGTCGACGCGCCGGTTGGTGAGCGGGGAGATGAAGCCGGAGAGCAGGTAGCCGTGCGCGCAGTGCAGCTCCAGCCAGTCGAAGCCGGCCGCCGCGGCACGCCGGGTCGCAGCCACGAAGTCGCCCGCGACGCGGTCCATGTCGGCGCACGACATGGCGCTTGGCACGGCGCCATCGTCCAGGTAGGGCACCGCCGAGGCAGCGATGAGCGGCCAGTTGCCGCGCGCCAGCGGTTGGTCGGCGCCGGCGCCTTCCCACGGCGCATTGGTGGAGCCCTTGGCGCCGGCGTGCCCGATCTGCATGCCGATCTTCGCGTCGGTGTTCGCGTGCACCCAGTCGACGATGCGCTTCCATGCGGCACCCTGGGCGTCGGTCCACAACCCCGGGCAGCCGGGCGTGATGCGCGCATCGGGACTCGTGCAGGTCATCTCGGCGACGACGAGGCCGGCCCCGCCCAGGGCGCGCGCCCCCAGGTGCACGAGGTGGAACTCGCCCGGCACGCCGTCGACGCAGGAGTACTGGGCCATCGGCGACACCACGACGCGGTTCTTCAGCGTCACCGAGCGCACGCGGTAGGGCGTGAACATCGGCGGCACGGCGGGCAGCGCCGGCAACGTGCGGTCGGGATCCATGCCCGCATTGCGTGCGAACCAGCGCTCGTAGCCCTCGAGCCAGCCCTTGTCGCGCAGGCGCAGGTTCTCGTGGCTGATGCGCTGGCTGCGCGTCAGCATGCTGTACATGAACTGCTCGGGCTCGAGCTGGTCGCAGTAGCGCTCCCCACAGACCTCGAACCACTCCATCGCGTTCCAGGCCGCGTTCTGGATGCGCAGCGTCTCCACGCGCCGCGCCTCCTGGTAGGCGGCGAGCACCTGCGGGATGTGCTCACGGGTGTCACCGAGCAACTGGAACTGGCGCGTCAGCTCGATCGCGTCCTCCAGCGCCAGCTTGGTGCCCGAGCCGATGGCGAAATGCGCCGTGTGCACCGCGTCGCCCATCAGCACCACGTGGCTGCCGTGCCGGTTCTTCAGCCACCACTGCTCGCACACCACGCGCTGGAAGTTGAGCCAAGCCGAGCCGCGCAGGTGGCGGGCATTGGTCATCAGCCTGGCGCCCTGCAGGTTGGCGGCAAAGAGCTTCTCGCAGAAGGCGATCGACCGCTCCTGGTCGGCGCGGTCGAGGCCGTGCGCCAGCCACACGTGCTCGGGGCACTCGACGATGAAGGTGGTCGTCTCGGCGTCGAACTTGTAGATGTGCGCCTGGAACCAGCCATGCTCCGTCTTCTGGAAGTCGAAGGTGAAGGCGTCGTAGAGCCTGTTCGTGCCCAGCCAGATGAAGCGGTTGGGCCGCGTCACCACGTCGGGCTTGAAGACGCCGGCGTACTTCGTCCGGATGCGCGAGTTGATGCCGTCGCTGGCGATCACGAGGTCGGCATCGGCGTGGTCTTCGTCGGAGTCGGCCTCGGTCTCGAAGACGAGCTTCACGCCCAGCGCCTCGCAGCGCGCCTGCAGGATGTTGAGAAGCCGCTTGCGGCCGATGCCGACGAAGCCGTGCCCGCCCGAACGGATGACGCGGCCCTTGAAGAGCAGCTCGATGTCATCCCAGTGGTTGAAGGCCTCCTGGATCTCGTCGGCGGTCCCGCCGTCCCAGCGGCGCATGTTGTCCATGGTGGCGTCGGAGAACACCACGCCCCAGCCGAAGGTGTCGTAAGGGCGGTTGCGCTCGACGACGGTGATGTCGTGCGCCGGGTCGAGCTTCTTCATCAGCAGCCCGAAGTACAGGCCGGCCGGGCCGCCACCGATGCAGACGATCTTCATGTGCCCTTGCCTTCCGCGCGGGTACCTGCCGGTGCCGATGCCCCGGTCCAGATCTTTTACTTTAAATATCAATTGTTTAAGCGTCAACTGTGTGAATGTCTGGTGCGTGAGAGCCCGGCCAAAGCGGCGCCTCGTCGCGACACCGCTGCGCCGGCGCCGGTTCCCCGAGGCGTGACCTGCGCATCACCTGCGCGTCACTGCGGCACGGCGTCGGTCTCATGAGCATGGGCGGTGTCGCGTTCGTGCTCGGCATGGGCGTGTCCTTCGTGCGCGACTTTCTCAAGCACATCCGGGAAGACGCCCCCAAGGCGGCTGCCGCCGACTTCACGGGCACACCCGCGCCCTGAGGGCCGCAGGTCCGGGCTCAGGCGGGCGGTGCCCGGCCTGCCAGTTCGCGCAGCTTGCGGTACAGCGATCGCTCGCTGATGCCGAGCTTGCGCGCCAGCGCCGCCCGGCTGCCTTGATGGGTCTTCAGCTGCTCCAGCAAGGCCATCCGCTCCAGGTTCTGCAACGAGGTATCGGCCACCGTCGCGGCATGGCGCGACGCTGGTTGCGAGACAGTGGCAGGCGCGGCACTCCCCGTGGACTGCGGCGTTGCGGCCCCGAGCGCCTGTTCGACATGAACGCGCTCGATGGCGTGACCATCGGCCAGGAGCGCGGCACGCTCCAGCACGTTGCGCAGTTCACGCACGTTACCCGGGAAAGCATGCTGCTGCAGTGCGTCCAGCGCCTGTGCCGACAACGCCAGCCGGCGTTGCGGCGCCACCCGAGCCAGCAGCGCCACGGCCAGCAGCGGGATGTCCTCGGCCCGTTCGCGCAACGCGGGCAAGTGGATGGGAAAGGTGCTCAGCCGGTAGTAGAGGTCCTCGCGGAACCGTCCCTCGGCCACCATCGCCTTCAGCTCGCGGTGCGTGGCCGAGACCACCCGCACGTCGGTGCGCCGCAGGTCCGTGCTGCCGACGCGGCGGTAGGTGCCGCTCTCCAGCAGGCGCAGCAGCTTGACCTGCATCGGCAGCGGAATGTCGCCCACCTCGTCCAGAAAGAGCGTGCCGCCGCTGGCCGCCTCCACCAGGCCCGCCTTGCTGGCGCTGGCGCCGGTGAACGCGCCGCGCTCGTGGCCGAAGAGCTCGCTCTCGAAGAGGTTCTCCGGCAAGCTGGCGCAATCCACCACCACCAGTGGCAAGGCCGCACGCGGGCTGGCCTCGTGCACGGCGTGCGCCACGAGCTCCTTGCCCGTGCCCGACTCGCCGAGCAGCAGCACGCTCGCCTGCGAGGGTCCGACGCGCGCCACCAGCTCCAGCATGCGCTGGAAGCCCGCCGAGCGGCCGATGAGCCCTTGCGCCGCCGGCTCTCCCTGCGCCACGCGCAGCGGCTCCATCTTCTCGACGTAGAAGGCCTGCCCACCCTTCGCGTCGCGCAGCGGCACGAGCTCGATGTTCACGTACGACTCGCCTTGCGGCGTGTGATGCAGGTGCAGCACCCGCTCGCGATGCCCGGACTCGCGCGAGCGCGCCAGCGGGCAGCTTTCGCCCGCCTGGTCACAGGGCACGCTGAAGTGGTGCGAGACCTCGTAGCACGTGCGCCCCACCACGCTGGCCTGCGGGCTGAACACGCGCCGGTAGGCCGCGTTGGCGGCGAGGATCCGGTACTGGCCGTCGAAGAGGATATGCGGCTCCGGCAGCCCTTCCAGATACGAAACCAGCTCGGGCAGCACGGTGGCCATGCAGCTACTCAGGAAGCATTGAGGCTGCAGGCCTCACGCGGCGTCCTCCGCCCGCAGCGCCTCTTGCAGCGCGGGCATGTCCGGTCGCGCGCCCCGGGGGCCGCAGGGCTGCAGCATCGCCTCGCGTCGCAACTGGCTCACCAGGCGATTCCACCCGGCCAGGCGCACGATGCGCCGATCGCCGCGCGCAGTGGTGCGCTCGAAGCGCACGACGCCGGCGCGCACGGTGTACACCGCCGGCCCGGCCGCGCCCCGGCCGTACACGGGAACGTCGGGCTCCAGCGTCAGCCCGGCGATGTGGGTGTGGATGCGATCCAGCCCGGCGTCGTCCAGCCCGCCGAAAAGGGCCGCACCGCGCACCTCGCAGGCGCCACAAGCCTGAACCTGTGGGTGGCGCTCGTCCTGTCGGTACAAGGGAATCGCGTGCGCGCTCATCCGGTTCCAGTCTCCGGCCTGGTTCGCGCTGTCAGGACAGCGGCTTCACCATCGGCCAGCCGCGCCGCGCCCACTCGCTCATGCCGCCGTTCACGTAGCGCACATGAGGGTAGCCCCGCTCTCGCAAGGCGCGCAGCGTGGCGCTCGAGCGGTTCTGAGTGTTGCAGATCAGCAGCACAGGGCGAGCCGGATCGACCGGGATCTCGGCGACGCGACGGCTCAGCTGTCGCATCGGCAGCAGGCGCGCCCCGGCCGCGACGCCCGTGGCGTGCTCCTCGGGCTCGCGGATGTCGACGAGGACGGCGCGACCCGCCTCGTGCTCGGCACGCGCCACCTCGAGGCTCACGGCGTCCGTTGCCACCGCTTCGCGGCCACAGCCGGCCAGCGCGAGGGCCGACACGAGCAACGCCGATGCAAGGAGGCGCCTGGCCGCCGGGCTGGCGAGTGAAGGCAGTCCAGCGCCCTTTCCCGGGCTGGGCTGATGAACTGCGATTCGATCCATGCACGAAGCTCCACGACGCGTCTACACATCATTCGCCGCGAATATCAGCGATGATTGATAAATATACGCCACTGACACCCTTGCAGCCACGAGCAGCGGAACGACCCCTTTGCGAACTCGCAAAGGTCGCCAGGATGGCAGATCACTGCCAGGCTGGCAGTCAAGCCCCGCTCGAGCGCTGGCAGTCGGCATCACCGCCCGACGCCCAAGCCGTTGATCCATCGGAGGATTTCGCCCAAGTGCCGGGTTGGCACGTCGCTTGAGTGTCCAGTCTCACCAATGGTCATCACGCTTGAGTGTCCAGTCTCACCAATGGTCATCACATCAGGAAGTACTTGTGGAACACACCTTGACACCGCCAGGCTGTGCGGCCTGCACGCCTGCCGCCGACGATCCCGACCGCCGCTTCTGGCTCATGAGCACGGCGGCCATCGGCGGCGTGGCGGCCGTCGCCACCGCCATTCCGTTCGTCTCGTCGTTCGCGCCTAGCGAACGCGCCCGTGCCGCCGGTGGACCGGTAGAGGTGGAGGTGTCCGACATCCCCCCCGGGGGCGTGAAGACGGTGGAGTGGCGCGGCAAGCCGGTGTGGGTGGTGCGGCGCACGCCCGAGATGCTGGCTGCCCTGCAGGGCCACGATGCCGAACTGGCCGACCCCGCCTCGGCGAAACCGCAGCAGCCCGCGTACGCCAAGAACGCCACGCGGGCCATCAAGCCCGAGATCTTCGTCGCCATCGGCATCTGCACGCACCTGGGTTGCTCGCCCACCGA
>JALHOU010000006.1:0-7074 GCA_022842825.1 Rubrivivax sp. | reverse complement strand
GTGGCCAACCGCCTGAGCGGCCTGCTCGAAGGGGCGCAGATCACGATCGTCGACCGCAAGGAAGAGCACAACTACCAGCCCGGCTACACGCTCGTGGCCACCGGCGTGTGGCCGGTGGACAAGGTGCGCGACCGCAACGCCGACTTCCAGCCCGCCGGCGTGCAGTGGGTGAAGGACATGGTCGCCGCTTTCGAGCCCGCAGCCAACACGGTGGTCACCGCAGGGGGCCAGCGAATCCCCTACGACTTCCTCGTCGTGGCCACCGGAGTGCACCTCGACTACGCGCAGATTGCGGGCATGGACGTCGCGGCCATCGGCAAGGCGCCGGGCCTGGCCAGCGTCTACCCAAGCCCGCAGGCGGCCGAGGCCACGTGGGCGGCCATGCAAGCCTTCACCGCCAAGGGCGGCCAGGCGGTGATGACGCTGCCGGCCACGCCGCTGAAGTGCGCGGGCGCGCCGCTGAAGATGACCTTCATGCTGCGCGACCGTCTGCTCAAGGCCGGGACGCTGGGCGCCTCGAAGGTCCAGTTCCAGTCGGCGCTGGGCAACGTGTTCGGCGTCAAGGTGGTCAACGACAACGTTCTGGCGCGCTGGAAGGCGCTCGGCATCGACGTCGAATACTCGCGCAAGCTCATCGCGATCGACCTCGGCGCGCGCCGCGCCACCTTCACGTCGCCCGAGGGCGAGCGGCAGGAGATGCCCTACGACTTCATCCACGTCGTGCCGCCCATGCGCGCGCCCGATGCCGTGAAGAACAGCGAACTCGCCTGGCAGGAGGGCCCGTTCGCCGCCGGCGGCTGGCTCGAGGTGGACAAGGGCACGCTGCAGCACCGCCGCTTCCCCAACGTGTTCGGCATCGGCGACATCAACGGCACGCCGCGCGGCAAGACCGCGGCCACGGTGAAGAAGAGCGCACCACTCGTGGCGCACAACCT
Organism: Rubrivivax sp.; assembly: GCA_022842825.1. GTDB lineage: Bacteria > Pseudomonadota > Gammaproteobacteria > Burkholderiales > Burkholderiaceae_C > Rubrivivax. The sequence continues at coordinate 6,139 of JALHOU010000006.1, read as the reverse complement.
GGCGCAGGTGATCGCCGGGAAGCCGGCTGACCAGACCTTCGACGGCTACACCTCCTGCCCGCTCATCACGCGCGAAGGCTCGGCCATGCTCATCGAGTTCGACTACGAAGGGCGCCTCACGCCCTCGCTGCCGATGATCGAGCCGCTGCAGGACAGCTTCTTCGCCTGGCTGATGAAGTACCGCATGCTCAAGCCGGCCTACATGGCCGTGCTCAAGGGCCGGGTCTGACGCCACCGCGACGCAAGGAGACGAACCATGTACGAGATCTGGCTGGTGCTGAACATCCTCTGGGAGATCGCCTTGGGCGTGTGGCCGGTGCTGCTGGGCGCCGGCTTGCTGTGGGCGGCCGTGATGGCAGCGGCCCTGCGCCGGCCCGGCAGCCGCTGGCGCGCCGGGTTGCCGTGGGCTCTCGGAGTTGGCGGCGCCACGGCACTGGGGGTCTTGCTTCTCTTGCCGGGCTGGACGCGCTCGTCGCTGTCGGAGATGGGCTACTGGGTGGACTGGGCCAACCTGCTGGCCGTGGCATGTGGGTTCGGCGCCGCCGCTGCCGCATTGGCGTGGCCGCTGGTGGCAATGCGCCAGGGCCTCGCGCGACCGTGATGCCCCGGGGCCCAATGCCTCAGCGCCCACCCCATGGAGGTGATGCGGCTTGCGTACCATTGCTGGCACCATGACTCCAAGCCCTGCTTCGCCCTTTGCCGACCCCGCCGGCACCTGGAACCGTCGCTTCAGCGAAGAGGGCTACCTCTTCGGCAACGAGCCCAACGAATGGCTGCGCGAACACGCCGGCCAGTGGAAGGCCGGGCAGCGCGTGCTGTGCGTGGCCGACGGCGAGGGCCGCAATAGCGTCTGGCTCGCGCGCCAGGGCCTGCAGGTGGATGCCTTCGACATCGCCGAGGTGGGCGTGGCCAAGGCGCGGCGCCTCGCCGCCGAGCACGGCGTGGTGGTGCACTACCGGGTGGCCGACTGCGACGGATATGCGTGGCCGCAAGCCGCCTTCGACGGCGTGGCGACCATCTTCGTGCAGTTCGCCGATCCGGCGATGCGCGAGCGCCTCTTCGCGAACATGGTGCGCAGCCTCAAGGCCGGCGGCCTGCTTGTGCTGCAGGGCTACACCCCCAAGCAACTCGAGTACCGCACCGGCGGGCCGCCCATCGCCTCCCACCTCTACACCGAGCCTATGCTGCGCGAGGCCTTTGCCGGCATGGACCTGCTCACGCTGCGCGAGTACGAGGCCGATGTCAACGAAGGCAGCGGTCACCGCGGCCGCTCGGCCCTCATCGGCCTCGTCGCGCGGCGGCGCTGAGCTCACGCGGCTGCATGGCCCGGCCGCATCAGCCGCAACGGGTTGAGCGGCGCCCAAGCCGCGCGGCGGCACCGTCGGCCGTCACGGCACGACCTGGATGTCGGTGACCGTGTACTTGCCGGCTTCCTGCACCGCCCTGAACCTGACCTTGTCACCGGCCTTGACCTTTGCGAGCAGGGCCTTGTCCTTCACGTTGAACACCATGGTCATGGGCGGCATCTGGAGACTCTTGATCTCGCCGTGCTTGAGCGTGAGCTTCGCGGCTTCGACATCGACCTTGCGCACCTCGGCGTCGGTCATGTCGGCGGCAGCCGCCGCTGCGCCGCTGGCGGCCGGCGGGTGGGCACTGTGGTCGTCGGCCTTCTGCTGCGCGCCAGCGGGCACGGCAAGAAAAAGCGTCATCAGAAGGGTCGGGAGAGTGCGTGTCATGAAGGGGTTCCTTGGCTTGTCGAAGTGGTTGAATTCGAGCGCCTCTCGGCGCGAGGCCAGGGCGATCGCCGTCGACGATGTGAAGTGCCGGCCGCCGTCGAGGTGGCGCATCACGATCCTGCAACGACGATCCGGCCTTTCATGCCGGCCTGGTAGTGGCCGGGGATCAGGCAGGCGAACTCGAACTCGCCCGGGCGGTTGAAGGTCCACACGATCTGTCCCGTCTTGCCCGGCGGCACGTGCGCCATGTACGGCTCGTCGTGCTCCATGTTCGGGTGCTTGAGCATCAGCGCGGCGTGCGCCTCGTTCTCCTGATTGGTGCCGATGACGTATTCGTGCATGACCTTGCCCATGTTCTTGACCGTGAAGCGCAGGGTTTCGCCCAGCTTCACGTCGATGCGCTCGGGCTCGAACCGCATCGAATCGAGCATGCGCACCTCGATCGTGCGCCGGGCCTGCGGGGCATCGCCGGCGATGCCCCAGTCCTTCTGTTCCTTGCGCACGGCGCCGGGTTTGCCTGGGCCCGCTTTGTCGCCGTGCGCGTGCACCTTCAACGCGGCAGCGAAGAGCGCCGCCGACGCGGCCACGAGAAGGGTTCGCTTGCTGTTCATCATGGGAATGATCTCCTTGGAGTGCGCTCTGGAGTGGGTCGACGTCAGTGCCCGCCGTGCCCGCCGGCCGGCTTGCGAACCTTGACTTCCGTGGGCCGCGCGGGGGCGGCCACGGGCGGCATCGAGCCTGTGCCTTCCGAGCGGAAGCGGGCCGCGTCGGGCAATGCCCCGGTGAACTCGTAGGCCACGGTGCCGGGCGGATGCTTGAACCAGCCGGGGTCGGTGTAGTCGTTCGGCTTCTGCTCCTTGCGCACCTTGACGACGCTGAACATGCCGCCCATGCCCACCGCGCCGAAGGGACCCTGGCCGGTCATCATGGCCGCCGTGTTGTCGGGCAGCGGCATCTCCATCTCGGTCATGTCCTTCATGCCGCGCTCGCCCATCACCATGTAGTCGGGCACGAGCTTCGTGATCTGGCGCGCCAGGCCGCTGTGGTCCACACCGATCATCGTCGGCACGTTGTGGCCCATCGCATTCATCGTGTGGTGGCTCTTGTGGCAGTGGAAAGCCCAGTCGCCTTCCTCGTCGGCCAGGAAGTCCAGCTGCCGCATCTGGCCGACCGCGATGTCGGCGGTGATCTCGTACTGGCGCGCGCTCTTCGGCGTCGGGCCGCCGTCGGTGCCGGTGATCAGGAACTCGTGCCCGTGCAGGTGGATCGGGTGGTTGGTCATCGTCAGGTTACCGATGCGGATGCGCACCTTGTCCATGTGGCGCACCACCAGCGGGTCGATGCCGGGGAAGATGCGGCTGTTCCAGCTCCACAGGTTGAAGTCGAGCATCGTCATGATCTTGGGCGTGTAGCTGCCGGGGTCGATGTCGTAGGCGTTGAGAAGGAAGCAGAAGTCGCGGTCCACCTCGTCGATGAGCGGGTGCTTCTGGCGTCCTTCGACCTTGGGGTGCGTGACCCAGAAGCCCATCATCCCCATGGCCATCTGCACCATCTCGTCGGCATGCGGGTGGTACATGAAGGTGCCGGGCCGGCGCGCCACGAACTCGTAGACGTAGGTCTTGCCGGGCGGGATGCCGGGCTGGTTCAGCCCGGTCACGCCGTCCATGCCGTTGGGCAGGCGCTGGCCGTGCCAGTGGATGCTGGTGAGCTCGCCGAGCTTGTTGGTGACGAACAGGCGCACGCGGTCGCCTTCCACCACCTCGATCGTCGGCCCCGGGCTCTGGCCGTTGTAGCCCCACAGGTGCGCCTTGAAGCCGGGCGTCATCTCGCGCACCACGGGCTCGGCGACGAGGTGGAACTCCTTGACGCCGTTGTTCATGCGCCAGGGCAGTGTCCAGCCGTTCAAGGTGACCACAGGGTTGTAGGGCCGGCCGGTGGGCGGCACCAGCGGCGGCATCGTGTCGGGCTTGTCCTGCAGCACGGGCTCGGGCAGCGCGGCCATCGCGACCTTGCTGACCGATGCGGCGCTCACGGCGGCCGCGATGGCGGCTCCACCGCCGAGCAGATTGCGTCGGGAGACCATGGGTGATCCTTGGATGTCAGTGGCCGGCGCCCGCCGGCTCGGCGGCGGCGCTGGCGCTTGGCGAGAGGGCGGCGGCAGCGAGGCTGGGCTTGCCCACGAGGGCGATGTCCAGGTCGGCCTGCGCGAGCCAGAAGTCGCGCAGCGCGTCGATGGCCGCGTTGACGCTGGTGATCTGCGAGCGCGCATCGGCGAGCAACTCGAACACGCCGATCAGCATGCCGTTGTAGCGAAGCAGGTTCTCCTCGGCGATGCGCTGCTTCAGCGGCACGATTGCGACGCGCTGGTGCCTGGCGATGTCCCAGGTGGCGCGATAGGCACCGTAGGCCTCGCGGACCTCGGAGCGCGCGTTGATCGCCGTCTCCGCGGCCCGATTCACGGCCTGCATGTACACGCTCTCGGCCTTCGCCACGCGCGCGGTGCCCCAGTCGAACAGCGGGATCTCGAAGCCGATCTCCCAGCCCTTCTGCGTAGGGGCCTCGTTGGAGCTGTTGCGCATGAGGCCCAGCTCGAGCACGTTGACGAAGCGCGTCGTTCGCGTCAGCCCGAGGTGGCGCGCCGTCAGTGCCACCGCGAGGCGGGCGCCCTGCACGTCCAGCCGCTGCTCGATGGCCAGGCGCTCGACATCGGGCAGTTCGCGCGGCTGCGCCGGCAGGTCGGGCAGGCGCTCCGGGAGGCGGAAGCCCGCCTGTGCGCCCCACAGGCCGAGCAGGCGCGTCAAGCGCTCGCGCGTGGCGCGCTGCGCCTGCTGCGCACGCGCCAGGCCGAGCGCGGCGTCGGCGTAGAACGACTGCTCGCGTGCGAACTGCAGCTTGTTGAAGTTGCCCACCGCCGCCATGCGCCGCGCCAGCTCCGCGCCCGCTTCCGCGGCCAACATCACCTGCTGCGTGTAGCGCACGGTCTCCTCGGCCGACACCGCCATCACCCAGGCGCGACGCGTCTCGGCAGCGAGTGACAGCACGCTCATCGCCGCCATGCCCTGCGCCTGCGCGAAGCGCTGCGACTCCACCTGGCGAAGCAGGGGCATCGCGATCAGGCGCGCCAGGTTGAAGTGCACGCTGCGTTCGAGCTCGATCTCGTCGCCCTTCGTCACCCGGCCGAAGCTGAAGCCGGGGTTGGGCAGGCGGCCGGCCTGTACGAGCTCGGCCTCGCCGATGCCGAGCTCGAAGAACGCCGCCTGCAGGCCGCGGTTGCTGAGCAGCGCCACCTGCACCGCGGCCTCCATCGACAACGGCTGCGCCAGCAATTCGGCCACGCGTTCGTCCATCTGACGGCGGTCCTCGTCGCTGCGCGCCCAGCGGACTTCCTGGCCGACATGCTGCTTCGCCGCCTGCTGCACGGGCCCGAAGCCGCCATCGGGGCTGAAGGAGGCACAGCCCGCGACGGTGAGCGCAGCGCACGCGAGGGCTGTGAGACGCAACGCCCGCACGATCGACTGGCTCATTGGCGGGCTCATCGGCTCGATCATCGGCCGGCTCATAGGCTGGCTCATCGCGCGCTCCTCACGGTTTGCCATGTTGGCCGTGCCCGCCTGCCGGCCGCGCCGGCGTGGACGCAGCGGCGGAAGCGGGCGGCGTGGCCGGCGCCGCCGGCCTGGCGGTGGACGATGGCGCGGCCGGGGCCGAGGGGGGCACTGGAGGAGCCGATGAAGGAGCCGCTGAAGGATCCACTGAAGGAGCGACGGCGGGGGTCGCCGCGGTGCCCTCGGGCTGCGCTGCCTCGCGAGCGTAGGTGCGCCAGCCGCCGATGCGGGTGACGGTGTCGTTGGCATCCCTCCAGGAGCCGACCTTGACGTCGCCGGCAGGTCGGTAGCCACTGAGCGCGGACCGGTACGCGACGGGCGGCACCTCGGCCTTCGGGTTCAAGGGGTCCGGGCGCTTCGTGGGTGCAACCGGCTGGCCGTGGACGACCGGAACGGCAGCGGAGGCCAGCAGCAGCGCGATGGCGGCGGCCAGGCTCCGGCGGGAGCGGAGTGACATGGGAGACCTCGCATGCAGAAACCAAGGGGCCACCCACACGGGCGGATGGCAAGGTTCGGACCGGAGCGCCTGCGCCGCGGGCCTCGGGCGAGGCGCTGCGGCAGGCCGGTCAGGCGAGGGGCGTGCGGGGTGGTCGCTCGGGACCGCTGGCGATGAACGAGACCGCGGTGACGTCGACCGGGCTCGTCGGTGTCGACGCGAGGTCCGGCATGGACACCGCGGCGACGTAGGTCGGCAGCACAGCCGCTGCACAGCAGGCCGCGCAGGCACTGCACTTCTTGTCGACGCCCGCCACCTTGCCGTCCTGCGGCGACGCGGACGGCGTCTGCGGCATGGCGTCATCG
>JALHOU010000005.1 GCA_022842825.1 Rubrivivax sp. | reverse complement strand
CACGCAACAAGGGCACCCCCATCCCAGGCATCACCAACGGCTTCTCCGGCGCCGCCCCAGACATCGGCGCCATCATCTCCGGCCGACCCACCATCTCCTACGGCGATCCCTCGCCTTGAGACAGCCTCAGAACACCAACCGGGTCACGTCGCGCGCGTGAAGTGGCGGCGGCGACGGGCGCTTGCGAGCCGCAGCAGCCAGCGTGCCGGCGAGCGATCCCACGGGGTGAAGCGCGGCAACTGAAGCACGTCATCACCGCTGCGCGAGGAACCGGCTGCCGTGCTGACAGCCGCTTGGAAGCCCAAGCTGCGCACCATTGCCACATGCCGGGCAGCGTAGTCTCGCTGCGGCGCGCCATTGGGATATGCGAAGGAGGTCACGGCTGCTCCTGTCAGCGCGCTCAATTTCGAGCGCCCGCGCGCAATCTCGTCCATCGCCACGATGTCATCGACCTCGCACAGTATCGGGTGATTCACCGTGTGAGCACCGACCTCCATGCCTGCACGATGCAGCGACACCACCTGCTCGGAACTCAGCATCAGATCCGAAGGCAGCGCCGGGCGCTCACTGGAATGACCGAGCCTGTCCAGAGCCTCACGCCGCTGCGCGAAGTCCATGTACTTGATCTTGGCGATGATCTGGCCGATGGCGGCGCGCTTCTGCTCGACACCACCGCACGGCAATCTCCCAAGGCCAAGCCACGACATGTCGAGCTCACTGCGTGCTGTTCGCCTCACCGTCTCAATGATGGTGTCGTTCCACATGCGCCCGCCATCGAGAAAGCCCGTCGATACGAAGAACGTCCCAGGAATTCCGAGCCTGCGCAGGATAGGCAGCGCCTGGGTCTCGTTGTCGGCATAGCCATCATCGAACGTCACGACCAGCGCCCGCGGGGAAAGCCGCCTCTCCTGCAGCGCGGCAACGGCATCGTCCAAGCGCAGCACCTGGAAGACGTTCCGAACAGCTTCCATCAAGCGGCCGAATCGAGCCGCGTCAACCTCCAACGGGAACAGCGGGTCGGGTTGTGCGAGCACACGGTGGAACAGCAGGATCTGCAGCCGGGGACCCGCCAGCGCCGAAGTGGCATCGGTATGAACGCGCAGAAGTGACTCCAACAACGGCAACAGCATGGTCATGATCTCGTCAGCCGACGCGACGGGTCGCGCGAGGCTCGGCCTCCGTGACCCCAGAAGGTCCTGGCGCTTTGCCAGCAAGCGACGGCGCCGAGGCGCGTACGCGCAACGCCTCCGTCATGGTCGCATCCACCAGCACGACGAAGCCGACCACGTAGTAGATCAGGTCAAGATGCATCAGCGAGAGAAAGGCGCCGCCAACGGCATAGCCGAGCAGCGATGTCTGAGCCATGCGCATCAGAAGCGGCACCCACGTCGAGAACTCTGCGTCTTTCGAGGCACGCGCCGCCAAGCGGCCCGCGCGCACCCAGGTCACCAGCCCGATTCCGAGGAACAGCGCGAGACCGACGAAACCATGTTCACCCAATGCCTGGAAATAGATGCTGTGCGCAACCCACACCGTGCCGGCCACCGGGTCGTACTGCGGGTCAGCAGGCGCGTAGCGCTGGAAGAGCGGGAAGTTGTCAGCACCAAACCCGGCCCCCATGATTGGCCTGTCGACCGCCACATTCCAAAGTGTGTGCCACGTGTAGATGCGCGACATCGCCGAGGTGTCCGCCTTGTAGTCCTGGATCGTGTCCATGCGCGAACTCCAGGTATCAGGCATGAAGACGATCGCCACGCTCACCAGAATGAAGATCAGAAGACTCACGCGCACAGGATGGCGACTCTTCAGACCGAGCATGAAGCCCATCGTCAGCAGAGCCAGCAGTGCACCGCGGGACTGCGTACCCAGAATTGACAAGGCGATCAGTACCATGCTCACCACCAGCCCACGACGGACCCAGCGGTTTGTGGCGGTCTGCTGCAGGTAGAAGACCAACGGCAGGATGGCGATCAAGCCGATCGCCAGCTCGTTGTTGCCCTCGAGCAGTCCGCTGGGCGGCCCCCAGACGCGACCTCGGCCACCCGTGGCGATGGTGAAGACGCCCCCCTTGATGCCATAGAAGCCCACAGAAATCACGACGACCCAGATCAATGCTTCAATGTGTTTACGCCCGCGAAGCAGCATGAAGGTGACCCACATCATGAGGTGGATCTTGAACACAAAGGTCAGCCTGAACTTCACGTCTTCAGGCGGATTGATCGAGAAGATCGAGGTCACCGCCATCCATGCCATCAGCGCCACGTAGGTCACCGTGATGGCATTGACCGGGAACGGCTTGCGTGCCCGAGAGAACACCACCATGGTCAAGGTGATGGCCGCAGTAGCCTGCGCCCAGGGCAACGAGTAGGCGAAGCCATAGGTGAGCTTGTGCGGATTCATCAGCGACAGCCAAGCCCAGACGTAGGCCCCCATGTGCGGGTGCTTGAAGATCGACAGCAACAAGCCGGCAACCAGCGCGCTCAGCAGCAGGTCACGCACGGTGCAGCATCCCGGTCGACAGGCCCGCGGTGGAGACGGTGGCCCTTACCAGTTCAACCCCGACACCCGCGCCGCGCCCGTGGTGCCGGGCGGCAAGTGCGTGAGGTCCAGCACCTCGTGCGCCGACGTCAGGCACTGCTTCAGGCCCTGCACGACCGCCTCCCCACCGATGCCCACCACGACCAGCTCCGACTCGGCCACCACCTCGCGGATGTCGCCGCGCACGAGCTGGCCGATGTGCGGGAGGTGCCTCTCGATGTAGTTTCGGTTGGCCCCCAGCAACTGCGACAGGTGCACTTCGGGGTCGTAGATGGTCAACTGCAGCCCCTTGCCGAGCAGCCGCTCGGCCAGTGTCACGAGGGGGCTCTCGCGCAGGTCGTCGGTGCCGGTCTTGAAGCTCAAGCCGACAAAACCGACCCGCCGCTTGCCGCTGGCCAGCACCTTCTGCACCGCCTGCTCCAGGTGCACTTCGTTGGACTCCAGGATCGCCGACAGCATCGGCACCTCCACGTCCCGCATCTTCGCCAGGTACTGCGTGGCGCGCAAGTCCTTGGGCAGGCACGAGCCTCCGAACGCGAAACCCGGCTTCAGGTAGGCCTTGCTGATGTTGAGCTGGGTGTCCTGGCACACCAGGTCCATGACTTCGAACGCGTCCACGCCGAGCGCGGAACAAAGACGCGCCGTCTCGTTGGCAAAGGTGATCTTCAGCGCATGGAAGTTGTTGCAGCAGTACTTCATCATCTCGGCCGCGCGCACCGAGGTACGAATGAACTGGCAAGGCAGGTGCCCGAACAAGGCGCGCAGCTGGTCCGCGGGCGCCTCGTGGTTGGCACCGACGATCGTGAACGGCGGCTTGTCGTAGTCGCGGATCGACGAACCCTCGCGCAGGAACTCGGGCTGGAAGCAGAGATGGAAGTCGACGCCGTCCTTCTTTCCCGAGTGCTTCTCGATGATGGGCCGGAGCACGTCCTCCACGGTGCCCGGCACCAGGGTGCTGCGGAAGACGATCACATGGGGCCGGCTCTTGCGCGCCAGCGCCTGCCCCATGCTCTCGGCCAGGCGCAGGACGGCGCCCTGGTCCTGGCTCCCGTTGGCCGCCGACGGGGTGCCCACGCAGACCAGCGACAGGTCGCTGTCGGCCACGGCCTGATGTACGTCGGCGGTGACGCTCACGCGCCCGCTGGCGGCGACGCTCTTCATCAGATCGACCATGCCCTCTTCCACCACCGGCGTCTTGCCCTCGGCGATGAGTTGCAGCTTGGTGCGGTCGATGTCCACGCCGATGACGCGGTGGCCGTCGCGCGAGAGGCACGCGAGCGACACCGCGCCGACGTAGCCGAGCCCGAAGATGCTGATGATCATGTTGTTCTCTCGAGAGTGTTGGACAGGCCCGCCGCGGCGCCGCGGTGGCATCTTTCGATGATGCCGTCCAGCCGGCGCATCGAGTGCGCCCAGGCATGACGGGTCAACATCCGCTCCCGGCCGGCGGTGGCCAGGCGGGCACGCTCCTGCGGGTTCTGCACGATGCGCAGCACCGCGTCGGCCACCGCCTGCGGTGCATCGGCGACCAGGAAGTGCCGCTCCGGCTCGGCGTCCACGCCGCCGGCCGCAGCCGTGCTCGTGACGACGGGCACGCCCATCGCCATCGCCTCCAGGATCTTGTTCTGCGTGCCGCGCGCGATGGCCAGCGGCGCCACCATCACGGCCGAGCCGCGGATGAATGGGCGAACATCCGGAACTGAACCCGTCACGGTGACGCCGGGCAGGCTGCCCAGAGCCGTCATTTCGGGTGACGGGTCGGCCCCCACGATGAGCAGCTTCATGCCCGGACGACGCCCCTTCAGGATCGGCCAGACCTGGGCGCAGAAGCGCGCCATGCACTCCTGGTTCGGGTAGTAGTCCATGCGCCCGATGAAGCTCACCGTGTCCGCGTCGTACTGGCCATCGGTGGGGCTGAAGTACTCGGCGTCCACGCCGTTGGGAAACCAGTCGGTCGCCGCGCCCGTGCCGTAGTCCTCGAGCGTCTGCCACTCGGCGCGCGTGGTGGCCGTGCACAGGTCGAAGCGGCGCGCCAGGCGCTTCTCGGCTGCCAGCATCTTCTGGCCTTCGAGTCGGTAGCCCAATGACAGCGGGAACGGCTTGTAGTTGGCGTACTCCAGCCACTTCTGTGAGTCCATGTCGCCGAAGTCGAGGATCTTGGGCACACCCTGCACGCCGGCCACATAGGGTGCCACCGAAGAACAGTGCACGAAGATCAGGTCCCAGCGCCGCTCTGCCAGGCGCCGGCGCACGGCCCCAGCCAGTGCGCTGCTGCGGAAGTAGCCCATCGACGAGGGCTGCGGCACCGGCAGTCGGACGATCATCCGCGCCCACTGCATTGGCTCACTCACCACGGCCACGTCGAAGCCGGCGCAATGCCCGGCGATGCCCTCGCCTTCGCGCGCCTCGGCCTCGGAACGTGCAAGCGATGCCACGTGCACATGGTGGCCCGCCGCGTGCAGATGGCGGATCATGTTGAACGGCCGGATCTTGCCGCCGCGCTTGGGCGGGTAGGGGAAGCGGTGGCAGAGATAGAGGATGTTCATGCCATCTCGACGCCGGCCGCACCCTGCGCCAGCCACTGGAAGAGTTGGAGCTGCTGGGCGCTGGTGCGGTCCCAGCTGAATGCCTCGGCGTAGGCACGCACGGCATGGCGCGGCGGGCTCTGCCCGAGCACTTCCTCGATCGCCTGTGCGAACTGCGGCGGCGTGCGCTCGGCCACCATGCGGCCACACTCGGGCCGCTGCACGATCTCGGGCACGCCACCCACCCGGCTGGCGACCACTGGCGTGCCGCAGGCCATGGCTTCGAGAAGCACATTGGGCCAGCCCTCGCGCTCGGAAGCCAGCACCATCACGTCGGCGGCGCTGTACCAGCGCGCGAGCTCGGTGTTGGGCACCGCGCCCACGAGACGCACGGCTTCGCCCAGACCAAGCTCGGCGACCAGTGCCTCCAACGCCACCCGGTCCGGGCCATCGCCCACCACCACGAGCCGGGCCTGCGGATGACGTTGCCGCAGCGCGTGAAGCGCCCGCACCACCAGCCGCTGACCCTTGTGTTGGTGCAGGTTGCCCACCGTCAACACCAGCGGCTCGCCCTGCAGACCCAGTTCGGTGCGCGTCACACCGCGGTCCAGCATCCGGAATCGCTCCAGGTCCACGCCATTGCGCATCACGTGCAGGCGCTCGTCCGACGCGCCCAGCGAACGCAGCCGCTCCACCAGCGCCGCCGAGACACCGATGGAGGCCTGCGCACGATGCACGGCCCAGCGGATCAACAGGCGCGGAATGCGGTACTGCGGGATGAGGTTGACGTCCGTGCCGCGCGCCGTCACGACCAGCGGGCGGTTGAACCACAGCGCCAGCATGGCAGCCGCCACGCCGTCAGGGTAGTAGTAGTGCGCGTCGATCAGGTCGAAGTCGAAGCCCTGGTCGCGCAGGCGCGCCAAGGTCGCGCGGGCGCCGAGCGCGAGCAGGAACGGCGCGCTGGACATGCCCAGCTTCGGCACGCGGACGAAGCGCGGGTGATGGACCTCGATGCCGTGGCGAACCTCGTGCCTGGGGGTTGCAGCCATGCGAGCGTACTCGCCGAAGCGGGGATTCGTCGAACCGAACCATGGCACCGGCGCCACGACCCGCGACTCCACGCCCCCTCTGCGAAGAAGCTCGCGCAGCCTCGTCTCCACGAACAAGCCGTGCAACGGCCGCGCTGCGCTGGGATAGAGCGTCGAGAAGAGCAGCGAGCGCACCATGGGCTTGCGGGCCGTTGAACCGGTCGGGCTCGAGGTCACGCCGCCGCGGCGATGCGCGACGAGCTCACGGCGTTGCGCATGAAGGCATCGAACATCAACATCGTCCACAGCGCCGTGCTGTAGTCCCGCTGGCCGCTCTCGTGCTGCTCGATCACCTGGCGGATCGTGCGCGGGTTGAACATGCCGCTTTCCACCATCGGCCCGGCCAGCAGAGCATCGCGCACGCGCTGCCGCAGCGGGCCGCGGAACCAGCGCGCCAGCGGCACGGCGAAGCCCATCTTCGGGCGGTAGAGCACGTCGTTGGGCAGGTGCGGCTCGAGGGCCTGCTTGAAGAAGTGCTTGCCGTTCTGGCCGCGCAGCTTCAGGTCGGAGGGCAAGGTCGCCACCCACTCCACGAGCTTGTGGTCCATCAACGGCTCGCGCACCTCGAGCGAGTGCGCCATGCTCGCGCGGTCGACCTTGGTGTTGATGTCCCCCACCAGGTAGGTGTGCAGGTCGATGTACTGCACCAGCGCCAGCGGGTCGTCGGTGCCGGCGCGCGCGGCATGGTGTTCGAAGACGGCGCGGGCGTTGTAGCCGGCAAGCTGGCGTTTCAGGGAATCGCTGAACAGTTCGCTTCGCATCGGTTCGCGCACAAAGCTCATGCTGTGGAAGTACGCCTCCACCGAGGTGCGCGCCATGCCCTGGAAGGTGGTCTTGGCGCGCACCACGCGCGGCGCCCAGTCGGCCTTGGGGTAGATGCGCCCGAGCAGCCCGAACAGCGGCCCCCGGATGGCCTGCGGCAGCGCCTGACGCATGCGCTCTTCCATCACGTGCATGCGGTAGCGCCGATAGCCGCCGAAGGTCTCGTCGCCCCCGTCGCCGGAAAGCGCCACGGTCACGCGCTGGCGCGCCAGCTGGCAGACGCGATAGGTCGGGATGGCCGAGCTGTCGGCGTAGGGCTCGTCGTAGTGGTGAGCCAGGGTGTCGATGAGGTCGAAGTCGTCGCTGCCCACGGTCTGCACGTGGTGCTTCGTGCGGTAGCGCTCCGCGACCATCTGGGCAAACTCGGCCTCGTTGTACTTCGGGTCGTCGAAGGCGATCGAACAGGTGTTCACCGGATCGCTCGAGATGCCGGCCATCATCGCCACGACGGCGCTCGAGTCGACTCCGCCGGAGAGGAAGGCCCCCAGCGGCACCTCGGAGATCAGGCGCAGGCGCACCGATTCACGCAGCCGATGCAGCAGCTCTTCGCGCGCATCCGCCTCGGAGATGCGGTTGTCCAGGGTGAAGCGCACGTCCCAGTACTCGCGCGGTTCGGGTATCGGTTGGCCGCGCCGGATGGCCAGGCAGTGCGCCGGAGGCAGCTTGCGTGCCTGGCGGAAGATGGTGCGCGGCTCGGGCACGTAGCCGAGCGCGAAGTACTCTTCCACCGCACACGGGTCGATCTCCTGCGCCATGCCGCCGTGCGCCATCAGCGCCTTCAGCTCCGAACCGAACAGCAGGGTGCCGTCGGGCAGCACGGCGTAGAACAGCGGCTTGACGCCCAGGCGGTCGCGCGCCATGAACAGCGTCTGCCGGTTGCGGTCCCAGAGCACGAAGGCAAACATGCCCCGCAGGCGCTGGACGCAATCCTCACCCCACTGTTCCCAGGCGTGGACGATGACCTCGGTGTCGCTGCGGGTGTGGAACACGTGGCCGGCGGCTTCGAGTTCGGGGACCAGTTCCTGGAAGTTGTAGATCTCGCCGTTGAAGACGATGACGACCGAGCCATCCTCGTTGAACAGGGGCTGCTGGCCGGTGGCCACGTCGATGATGGACAGCCGACGATGACCGAAGCCCACCCCCGGCTCGAGATGCACGCTGCCCTCGTCTGGGCCGCGGTGCACGAGCGACTGGTTCATGCTCTGGAGCCGCGCCTGCGACAGCTCGCGCGCGCCGCGCGTGTCGAACATTCCGGTGATTCCGCACATGGCTCAGGAGGAGGTTGCGCGACGCGCGGCAGTGCGCATCGACGGACCCGGGATGTTAGGAGTTGGTACCGCGCCCCCGGCCGGCCGGCCCTTGCGTCGCCGCCGGGGACATGACATCTGCACGGGCCCAATGCCCATGGTGCCGGGAATCGTGGGCGAGGGACGCCGTCACCGAGCGGCGCCGGAGGCGGCCACCAGGTCCCCGTACAGGGCGTCGTAGGCCCCCACCATCGTGCGCAGGCTGAATCGCTGCTCGGCGCGCGCCCGCGCGCCTTCGCCGTGGGCCTGGCGCAGCTCCGGTTGCTGCAGGTAGTCGAGCAGGTGTTCGGCCAGGGTCTCGACCTGCCCCGGCGCGAACGATCGCCCGCTGACGCCCTCTTCGAGCAACTCCACGTTGCCGCCTACCGGCGTGGCCAGTGTCGGCAGACCGCTGGCCATCGCTTCCAGCAAGGTGTTGGAAATGCCTTCGTTCAGCGAGGGGAGGACAAAAACGTGCATCGCACGCAACCACTCGGCCACGCGGTGGGTGGCCCCGGCGAACCAAACCACGTCCTGCAGCGCGGTGGCCTGCACTTGCTGCGCCAGCGCGTCGCGGCACGGCCCGTCGCCCACGAGCACCAGGCGCAGCCGTGGCCGCGCTTGCGGCCAGCGCGCGAGCAGCAGGGCTGCCGCCGCCACCAGCGTCGCCTGGTCCTTCACGGGCTGCAGGCGGCCCACGGTACCCACCCGCATCACATCCGCACGCAGGAAGTCCGCCGGCAGACCCAGATCGTCGGCCGGCGGCCCCGGCGTGAACTGCTCCGTATCGACGCCGTTGCAGATGGCCTGGATGCGGCGGTCGGCGATGCCGACGCGCCGCACCAGGTAGTCCCGCAGGTCCTGCGAAACGGTCACGTAGCGGTCGATCAGCGGCGAGTGCAGGCGTCTCAGCCAGAGCGCTCGGCGACTGCTGCCGTCGAGGTTGTCCATGTCCCAGCCGTGTTCGCCGTGCACGCAATGCGGTACGCCAGCCAGCCGCGCCGGCAGCAACGCATCGAGGCCGGACAGCCCGCGCGAATGCACGATGGCGGGGCGCAGGAGCCGGAGATGCCGCAGCAGGTCGCGCCGGACACCCCATAGCCCGCGACTCCTCCGATGAAGGTCAATCACTTCCACATCGCGGCGCCGTATGCGCTGTGCAAAGGACGAATGGTCCTCGATGCACGCCACGGCATGGCGGTAGCGATCTTCGGGCAGGCGATTGATCAAGTTGACCAGCCCGTTCTCCATGCCACCGATCACGAGATGATGGATCACGTGGACGATGAGCGGACGCGACTCGGTGGCCAAGTCCAGCGCACCCCGTTGCAGGAGGGCGGCGCTCTTGCTCACGCCTGATCCGAGATCAGGCCCAGGCAACGACGTCGGAAGGCCCAGTCGGTGAACCCCCATCCGTCAGCGCAGCGCAGCACCATCCAGCGGTCGACGCGGGCCACGTTGGTACCTCCGTAGGCCGAGAGGCAGCCAACGTACCCCGCTTCCTTGACCCATTGCAGTCTCTCGCGGGTCATATGGCGCCTGCCACCGTAGGGGTAGGCGAAGATCGGCTCCTGAACGCCGAGTTCGCGCCGCAGGTCGTCGCGGGACTGCGCCAGTTCCTGCCGCACCACGGCTTCACTTTCGGCGGCGCAGTCGATGTGAGTCACCGTGTGTGAGCCGATCGTGAAGCCCCAGCGCCGCATCTCCCGCAGCTGATCCCAGTTCATGTTGGCGATCGGCGGATTGCCACGGCGTTGATCGTGCGGGAACGGCCTGCCCGTGCTGACGATCCCCGTGGACACGAAGAACGACGCCGGCACGCCATGCCGCCGCAGGATCGGCGCCGCATGGCTGTAGTTGTCCAGGTAGCCGTCGTCGAACGTGATGCACACCAGCGGCCGATCGCTGGGTGGCACACGGTCCTGCATCGCCAGCACTTCCTCGATCGGCAACACCCGGCAGTGCGCGGCGGCCCAGGCCATGTGGCGGTCGAACTGCTCGACCGGGGCCGTGAGGTTGTCGCGCGCCTCGTCACTGACACGGTGGTAGTTGAAAACCGTCACGCGCGGCGACAAGAGCTTCTTGCCGCCGATGCGAAACGCGGTGCACTGTGCGGCCGAGACGGCGTCCTTGACCAGGGTACGCAGGCGCTGCGCCGCAGACGCCGGGGGCGCAAGGCGCGCGGCGAGCTCGGCCTCCTGGCGCAACGAAGGCTTGCGGAACGTCCTTCCCTGCCCTGCTGGCTGCGGGCGCGGCGTGGCGCGGCCCGCCAGCACGGCGAGCGCGCAGTCGCGGGTCAGGTCGATCGCCACCTCGTCCAGCTCCAGTTGCAACCCCTTGACCGAGCTGAACCTCTGGCGCTGCACTTGTGTTTCGCCAAACAGCGCGCCGGTGTCCAGCCCGTCGTCGACCGAATGCACGCTGCAACCCACGCTATGCTGGTCGTGCCACAACTCCCAGAACGCCGGCGGCATGCCCCGGAAGTCGGGCAGCTTGCCCTTGTGCAGATTGATCGTCCCCAGGCGGGGCAGCGCAAACAAGGCGCGGCGCAGGATGGGCCCTCCAAGCGAGAGCCCGAGATCCGGTGCGAATTCGCGTACCCGCTGCAGCACCTGCGGCGCGTGCAGATCGGGCGCGCGAAGGATGGTCACGCGCGCGTTGGCCGCCAGTGCGCTCAGCGTGAACTCGTGCCCCGGCGTGGGCGGCACGGGATCGGGCGCGGCGCCGCCGCCGAACAGCCGGCGCGGCAACTGGGCCGCCTGGTACACCAGCCATCGCCAGCCGCTGCGGCGCAGGTTGCGCTTCTGGCCGCGCCACACCGCGCTCAGCGTGCGCGGCGGCCGCAGCAGGCAGACGAGCCACTGCGCACCCGGCAGCGCCTCGTCGATGGCGACGATGCCCTTGCGCACGCCGTGGTTGAGGGCGCCGGTGAAGACGACGAGGCGCGGCGCCGACGGGCCGGCTTGCGAGGCCGAACTCAAAGGCGCCACAGCCTCACACCACCCTCACGCAACGCCTCGATCGGGAAACTCGCCTTGACGTCGATGAAAGCTCCCCCTTTGACCAGCTTGCGGCGCAGTTCGTCCACGCTCAGGCCGAGGAACTCGCGGTGGGCCACGGCGGCGACGATGGCGTCGGCCCGTGGCAGCCGGTCCCAAGGCAGCAGCCGAACGCCGTATTCATGCATCGCCTCGTCGGCATCCGCCTGAGGATCGGTCACGTGCACGGCGATACCGTAGCTCTCGAGTTCGCGAATGATGTCGATCACCTTGCTGTTGCGCAGGTCACCGCAGTTCTCCTTGAACGTGAGGCCGAGGACGACGACGTTGGCGCCCTTCACGAAGCTGCCGCTGGCGATCAGCTGCTTGACGGTCTGTTCGGCGATGAACTTGCCCATGCCGTCATTGATGCGGCGGCCGGCGAGGATGACCTGCGGGTGGTAGCCCAGGCTCTCCGCCTTGTGCGTGAGGTAGTACGGGTCCACGCCTATGCAGTGCCCGCCCACCAGCCCTGGCTTGAACTTCAGGAAGTTCCACTTCGTGCCCGCTGCTTCGAGAACCTCGGAGGTGTCGATGCCGATCTTGTTGAAGATGATGGCCAGCTCGTTCATCAACGCGATGTTCAGGTCGCGCTGCGTGTTCTCGATCACCTTGGCGGCCTCGGCGGCCTTGATGGAGCTGGCCCGGTGCACGCCCGGCACGATGATGCGCTCGTAGAGCTTGGCCACGCGGTCCAGGGTCTCGGGCGTGTCGCCGGAGACGATCTTCAGGATCTTCGTCAGTGTGTGCTCGCGGTCGCCGGGGTTGATGCGCTCCGGGCTGTAGCCGACGAAGAAGTCCTGCTTCCACTTGAGGCCCGACTCGCGCTCCAGCACGGGAATGCAGACCTCCTCGGTCGCCCCGGGATAGACGGTGGACTCGTACACCACCGTGGTGCCCTTCTTGAGATGCCGCCCGACGCTCGTGCTGGCCCCCACGAGAGGCTTGAAGTCGGGGATGTGTGCATCGTCCACGGGGGTGGGCACTGCCACGATGATCATGTCCGCCTCGCCAAGCATGGCCGCGTCGCTCGTGTAGACAGCATGCTTGGCCAGGGCCATCTCGGCATCGGGCAGCTCGCGCGAGGGATCGGTGCCGCGCCGGCACGCGGCGACCTTGTGCTCGGCGATGTCGAAGCCGATGGTGCGCATCTGCTTGCCGAATTCGACGACCAGAGGCAGGCCGACATAGCCCAGGCCGATGACAGCGACAGTGTTCATGGTGAAGTCCGGTGTTTCAGGGAGAAGTGGTTTGAACAGGGAGCAACTCGCTGGCAGGAGTCAGCCGGGCGGCTTCGCGCCGCCCTGGCGCAGACTCTGCAACCATTGGCCGAGCGTGCCCAGGTGCCGACGCGCGAATTCATCGAGGGCCGCATTCGCCGCGTCGGGGTCCGCCGAGGCGTCGGTGAAGATCGTGATGGCCGCCGCATCGTCGCCCCGGCCGGCCAGTTGACCCCGCACGGAGAGCGCCACGGCGCGCAGGTCACTGGCCGTGAACTGCCCGTCGATCCAGAGCACCTGGCGCACCTGCAGCCGCTTGGACGAAAGTTGCTGGACATGCCCCTGCCGAAGTTCGGCCTGCCGAACGGACAGCGGCCCGTGGCCCGCGACGGGCAGGTCCAGCACGCGGCGGCTGACGCGGTACCACTCGGAGTCTTCCGGTGCCACCAGGGTGTTGGCCGAGCTGACGAGCTTGCGCGTGTAGTTCTGCTGCCGGTAGAGCACGGCATGGACTGTGACGAGCCGGCCGTCCACGGAGTAGGTGCGCAGATCGCGGGCGCTCGGCTCGGCAAAGACCGGCTGGTACCCGGCCGTGGCCTGCACGTCGGCGGTTCCCGCCAATGGCGGCAGCGCGAAGGTGCGCAGGGGCGGCGCCTCGCCGCGCAGCTGGTGGGCTGCCACCGGCGGCCAACCGAGCACGACCACCAGGCCGATGGCCAGCATGGCCCACGACCGACCGTTGGCGTCATCCCGGCCGTCCTGCAGTGCCGGGCTCGGCTTCGCCGGCTCCTCGGACCACCACGAGCCGACCCAGAACATCGCCAGCACCACGATGCCGAAGAAGACCCAGCCATAGATCAGGTGGTCGACACCCGCGGCCAGCTTGTTGTCCGTGAGGTGCCCGAGCATGACGATGATGATGGCTCGCAGCCAGTTGGCGACGATCGGCACGACGATGGCCACGCCGGCAAACAGCCAGCGGCGCCAGGCGCTGCGGTAGTTGAGATAGCCGAACAGCGTGCCCACCATGAACGAGGCCAGCAGGTAGCGGGCCCCGCTGCAGGCCTCGACCACCGACCACGTGCCCGAGGGAATCACGAACTGCAACCCGTCGCGATAGACCGGCACACCCAGCAGCCGGACCCCCATGACGGTGACGTCGGCCGTCCAATCCATCAACGTGGGCAGCATGATGTCGCCCACGGGGACCATGAAGAAGAGGAACGCCAGCGGGTAGACGATGACGCCCGCCACACGGTTGCCGAGCACCGCAGGCACCAGGAGAACGAGCATCCCCGTGGCGGCGATCTGCGTCGCCGCGTGGGCCCAAGCCAGGTCGCCGAGCAGCCACATCACCGCCAGGCCGGCCATGGGCAGCAGCCACAGCGGCTGCGGGCGCGGGCTGAGCGCAGCGAGCTCGGCCCGAAGCCGCCACACCATCCAGGCGAAGAGCGGCAGCACGAGCCAGCCGTGCGCATAGGTCTGCGAGCGGTCCCAGGTCGCGGCCATCGAAACGAAGGTCGAGCCGAAGCCCAGCCACAGGCCGAACAAGCCCAGCGCCAGCACGGCGAGCGCAACTCGCCACCCGTGCGGGAGCGGCCGGCTCAGCGTGCCCACGCTCACGGTCGCCATGGCCGAACGGCGGGCAGTCCGCCAGCGCTGCGGCCCATGGCTCGGCGACGGGCGCTCACGCCACGCACCTCAGGTCGGACGAAGGTCGACCCGAGGTCGACGCTCGTGGCACCGGCGTGGCGGCCTCGAGCGCCGCCAGCGGCCCGTCCAGCACGGACAGGCAGCGTTCCCAATCGTGCCGCTCGCGCATGCACGCCCGCGCCGCCGCGCCCATGCGCGTTGCCTCCAGGGGGTGGTCCAGGAGGCGCTCCACCGCCCGTACGTACTCGTCTGCGTTGGCAGCGGTCAGGAGGTCGATGCCCGATCGGGCGCCGATCACCTGGGCACACTCCGGCGCGGTGACGACCGCCCTCTGCATGGCCATGGCCTCCAGGACCTTGTTCTGCACGCCGTTGGCCAGCCGCATCGGCGCGACGGCCAGCGCCGCGTGCTGCAGATAAGGCCGGACATCGGGGACCGCCCCGGTCACGGTGACGCCCTCGCCTTGCAGCGCTTTCACGGCAGCGTTCGGCCGTCGGCCGACGACGTGCAGCCGGACCTGAGGTCGACGTATCCGCAGTCGCGGCAGCACATCGGTGGCGAACCAGACCACGGCATCGACGTTGGGCCGATAGTCCATCTTGCCCGTGAACACGATCGGCAACTCACCCGCGGCGAAGGGGTTGGGCCGGCCGGCATCGAGCTTGAAGAATTCGTGATCCACGCCGTTGGCGAGCAGCCCGACGCGGTCCGCGCTCTCTGGTGCAAACGCGCGGAAGAGTGCCGCCTCGCGCTCGGACACGAAGAACACCTTCTGGGCGCCGGCGGCGGCCGTCCGCTCCAGTCTCTGCAGGCACCGCGCTTCGCGGGCGTAGAGCCAGGCCGTGGCGCCGTTGCTGATCTGCGCGAACCGACTCCACTTCGCCGAATCGACGTCGGTGAAGTCGATCCATACCGGCACTTCGAACGACGCGGCATACGCGGCCATGGCTGCGCTGTAGACGAAGACGAGGTCCACCTCGCCTGACCGACGCAACCGATCGACCCACGTTCGCAGGCCCGGGTCGTTGAAGAAGCTCGTCGTGACGGCAGCGCCGCGCAGCATGCCGGCCGCGGCCCGGGCGGCGCCGCGCCAGTGCGTCAGACGAGCCACATGCATGCGCGGGCACAGGAGACGCACGGTATCGAGGTGCTCCAGGTCGGCCGCGTCGTCGACGAAGGTGCCCAGGGACACCTCGTGCCTTCGCGCCAGGTGGCGCAGGACGTGATACGAGTGGATCTTGTCGCCCTTGTCCGGCGGGTAAGGCAGGCGGTGTGACAGGAACAGGATCCGAGCCATGTCCGGTCAACCCAGGGAGCGAACGACGTGGGGACCAAGCCAGTTCGCAAAGCCCAGCGGCAGCTTGCGCCAGGTCTCGATCATCAGCTTGTACTTGGCGTTGGCCGGGTTGTTCTGCGGCACCGCATCGCGCTTGTACAGGCGGTACTCGTAGCTGAGCGGCTGCGGCTCGAAGCCCCAGTTCTTCTTGAAGGCATAGGGGCCTGTGCCCTGCTTGCTGCGACCGTAGTCGAAGAGCGTGAGGCCACGCGCGCACGAGCGGCGCATCAGCTCCCAGTACTTGAAGTCGTTGGCGGCGAGATCGCGCGCCGCCAGGTCGTCGCCGGCGTAGTACGGCAGCACCTCGTTGCGGAAGTAGAAGCTGAGCACGCTGGACAGCGTTCGCCCATCCTTGTCGACGACGGTGAGCACCTCGCAATCGGCGCCGAACTCGCGGCGCAGCGCCTCGAAGTAGCGGCGCGAGAGCGCCGGCGTGCCGTGCCGATGCACGTTGTCGGCATAGAGCGCGAAGAAGCGGTCGACGCCGCTGTCGATCTCGCTCTTCAGCTCGTTCTTGATGCCCTTGCGCACCATCGCTCGCTGCTTGCGCGGGATGGCCAGCATGTTGGCCTCCTCGTCGGGCAGGATCTCCTTGCGGAACGTGACGTAGAGGTCCTGCGCCGGCCAGTCGGCGTGGCGCTTGTGCATTTGGCGCAGTTCGAGGTGTTGCACGCCCAGGCTCACGGCCAGCCGCTCGGCCTCGGCCTCGAGGGCCGCCGCGCTGGCCTCGTCCGTGGCGGCCACGCCGCCGTACACGGCGAACGGCAGGCTCGTCAGCGCATTGCCAAACAGCACACTCTTGACGTGTGCCAGCGGCAGCACGCCGGTGATGCGGTTGTCCTGCACCGCGAACAGGTAGTGCGTGCGGTGGCGGAACACCTGCTCGAGGATGCGCTGCCAGCCGCTGCGGTGGAAGAACGTGGCGCCGGGGCAGTCCATGACGAACTGGTCCCAGGCGGCGGCTTGGCGGGTGTCGCCCGCGAGCAGGCGTTCGATGGTCGGCACGGGAACCCTGGGACCTCAGGCCTGTGCACCTGCGGCGGGCAGGCGCGGCAGGAAGATGTGATCCATGCGCCCCCACCGGAAGTCCCCGAGCAACTGCTGCAGCTTGGCTTCCATGCGGGGGATGTTCACGTAGTGGCGAAAGCGGGTCTTGGCATCGATGCCCGCAACCCGCGGTTGCCCGGGATCGATCTCCCAGGGGTGGAAGTAGAAGACGGCGGGCTCGCGGTCGGCCGCGTTGACGCGCCCGATGAGCCAGCGGCTCATCGCGTAGGGCAGCAGCCGGAAATAGCCGCCGCCGCTGCTGGGCAGGTTGCGGTTGAGCAGGCGCACCGTCGTCACGGGCACCTCCAGCAGGCCGCTGCCCACGCGGTAGGCGAAGCGCGGCGAGTCGGGCATGCCGTAGTGGTCGTGCGCGATCGGGTAGATGCTGCTGCTGTAACGATAGCCGGCCCGCGCGAGCACGTCGAAGGCCCAAAGGTTGCCGGCGCCGATGGAGAAGCTCGGCGCGCGGTAGCCCAACACGGGTGCGCCAGCGATGTCTTCGAGGATGCGCTTGGCGCGCGTGACGTCTTCACCGAAGGCTCGTGGGTCGAGGTCGCTGGCACGTTGATGGCCGTAGCCGTGGCTGGCCAGTTCGTGCCCCTCGGCGACGATGCGGCGAACGACCTGCGGATAGCGTTCGGCCACCCAGCCGAGCGTGAAGAAGGTGGCCTGCGTGCTGCGACGCGCAAGCAGGTCGAGGATGTGATTGACGTTGCGCTCGACGCGGCACTCACGGCTGTCCCACTCGTCGCGCCGGATGTAGGGGGCGAAGGCGGAGACCTGGAAGTAGTCCTCGACGTCGATCGTCAAGGCGTTGGTGATCGCAGGGGCGAGCATGAGCGGAACGTGGACGATCGATGAGGCGCTGTGCAGCGTCGGGAGGCCGGGCAGGCCGAACTCCAAGCGGGCGCCGCGCAGGACAGCGCGGACACTCCCGCGACGCCCTCGTTTTTACCGTCTCCGGCACTCGCCACGGTACCTGTCATGCCTCGGCGCGTGAGGCATGCACGGCGCGCGGCGTCACTTTTTCCGGGTGTCGGGCTTCTCGGGCTTTTCGGGCTTTTCCGGCTTTTCGGCCTTGTCCAGCCGCTCCGTCCGGGCTGCGGCGCCCTCGGCCTTTTCTGGCCGCTTGGCGGAGAGCGACTCCACCAGCTTCTGCAGCAGCGCCAACGTCTGCAGGTTCGTGCGCTCCAAGCGCAAGAGGCTGCGCTCCAGCCTCTGAAACTGGTCGCCACGCTGCTCGGCCGTGAGTTGGGCCAGCTGGCGCGACATGTCCTCTGCCTTCTCCGGAGCCAGATTGACACTGCTCAGATCAAGATCGAGCACCGCACCGGCGAGACCACCCGGCATGAGCGGCTCGCCGGTCTGGCTCACCGCCACCGGGGCCGACTTGCGCTGCGGCACCTCGTTCTCGGCGTTCATCTCCCGCACCACCTCGCCGAGGTCGGCAGCGGTGAGGTGCGTGCGCTCGGCCAGGAAGCCCGCCAGCAGCAAACGATCGGCCAAGCCGTTGATGCGCCGAGGGATGCCGGCGCTGGCCTTGTGCATCTCGTCGAAGACCGCCGGCTCGAAGGTCGGCTTGCCAGAGCCGCCCGCGCACTTGATGCGGTGCTCCATGTACAGGCGGGTTTCTTCCTTGTCCAGCGGCCCGATATGGCAGGTTGCGGCCACGCGCTGCCTGAACTGCTCCATCTCGGGTCGCTGCAGGATCTCGCGGAACTCGGGCTGGCCGACGAGGAAGCTCTGCAGCAGCGCCTGGTTGCCGAACTGGAAGTTCGACAGCATGCGCAACTCCTCCACCGCACGCGGGGTGAGGTTCTGCGCCTCGTCGACGATGAGCAAGCAGCGCTTGCCCTTGCTCGTCTGGCTGATGAGGAAGGCCTCAAGCGTGATCAGCAACTCGCTCTTGGGCACGTCCTTGACGCGGAAGCCGAAGGCCGCGCCCACCATGCGCAACGTGTCCTCGGCACCCAGCTGCGTGGTGACGAGGTGGCCAGTGATGATGTTGCTGCCGGCCAGGCCCTCGATGAGCGAACGCAGCACCATCGTCTTGCCGGCGCCGATCTCGCCGGTGATGACGATGAAACCCTCGTTGCGCGAGACGCCATACTCGAGGTAGGCCTTGGCGCGCCGGTGCTGCTTGCTGGCGAAGTAGAAGGCCGGGTCGGGGTTGAGCTGGAACGGCTTGACGTTCAGCCCGTAGAACGCTTCATACATGGTCAGAACCGCAGGCTGATGGAGCCCGTGAGGGCGGATTCGCGATAGGACTCGATCGCGCCGTTGAGCACCGAGTAGCGCGCCGAGAGCGTCCCGGTCACACGGGCCCCCAGCTGGCTGGTGAGACCGGCCGCGATCGCCTTCTGGTCGGAGCGCTCGAAAGTGGCCACATCCTTGGTCATCGTTCGGGATCCGGACAGGTTCACGGTCGTGAGCGCCGTAAGGCGCCAGCCGGCGCCGGCAGAGTATCTCCTCTGCCGCACGCTGTCATTGCGGGAGGCGGGGTTCCCACTCCCGGCGTCGACACGTTCCGTGTCGAACGCGTGCGCCGATGCATTCAAGGTCAGGCGCGGGCCGGCCCACGTCCAGATGAGATCGTCACGCCGTTCCAGGGAAATGCCGCTATTGCCGAAGAGCCCGCCACTCACGAGGTCGTTGCGGTTGCGCCCGGTGGCAGCAATCAAGGCGAGAACGAACTGGTCGCGCTGCACGGGGTCGGGGATCAGCGAAGCGTACTGATTGAAGTAGAGCTCGTAGAGCGTGACCGGCGCCTGCGACGGGCCGAGCCATGAGCTGACATTGACATCGCGCGAAGACGCGAAACTGAAGGTGCTTCGCACGTGTCGGTGCGCCACCGTAGCGCGATAGGCCTTCCCGAAATAGCGCTCCTCGCCCTGTGCGGTCACGGTGGTGCGTGGTGAAGGCGTCCACTGCACACCCACGCCGTAGTTCTCGTACTCCTGTCGCAGCGCGCCAACCACGTCGGAGCGCTCCAGACCGCCGTTGACGGTGAACCGCCAGTCGATGTCGGGCCGGAACGAAACCTCCGCGTTGACCCGGTCGGTGATGGTAGGTGCCGAAGAACTCAGGAACTGCACGCGCTGCCGGGCTCCGGTCAGCGCCCAGCCGAAGGAGGCACCACTGCGCGGCGAGCGGAGCGCGAACAGCCCCTCGTAGATGTCCGAGCTGCTGACCGCGTCGTTACTGCCACGAGTGAGTGTTGCACCTGCGCGAAGCTCGTACTCGGCCACGGTGCCCAAGGGGCCGCGGACATAGGGGGACAACGCCAAGGACCTCACCTCGTTGCGGTAGGCGCTGGTCTCGACGAAACCGACCGGCGCGTCCACGACCGCGACCGTCTGCTGAGTGATGCTCGCACGTGCATCGACGAACCCGATGCCATCGATGACCTCGACCAGGTAGTTCGCGCTGAGACTGTTGAGATACTCCGTCCCCTGCCGGTCATCGATGCCGCGCCGCCAGCTGGCAGCGCCGTTGTAGATCAGGGCCCCTTGCACGCGCCCACCGCGATGCGCCATCGTCAGGGACGGACTGGCGCGCACGAAGTACTCGGTACCGTTGCCCGTCGGACGATCGCTCACATTGAGCACGGTGCTGTCGAGCGTGACACCCGCGCTGATCCCAAACGCCCGTGTGGCTGGAGCGCCCCCCTGCTCCTCAATGGAGACAGGCTGGGCGTGCGCCAGAGGAGGCACCACAAGCGTCGCCAGTGCCAATCCGACGCGGTACAGGTGACCACCAAGGGCGTGTGCACCTCGCGAATGACGGCGCTCGGGAGTCCCCACCTCGCTCAGACCTTCGCCCGTTCGTTTCGTCGGTCCGCACTCGACTCGGCGGCGGAGCGGTTGCCACCAGGTACAGAACCGCTCTCGATCGGCACCGGCGCAGCCGTCGTGTTTACGCCGGACGACCCCGTGTCGCCATAGCCGTAACCGTATCCGTAGCCATACCCGTAGCCATAGCCATAGTTGTGGCCGTAGCCGCCGCTGCCATCTGCCCTCACCATGTTGAGCAGCATCATCTTCACCGGGCAAGACTCGATGGTCGCGAGTGCCTGCTGGACGGTGGACTGCAACGTGCTGTCGGCACGCACGACAACCACGATCTGGCCCATATGAGTCGCCAGCACGCGCGACTCGGTGGTCAGCAGAAGCGGAGGCGAATCGAAAATGATGATGCGGTCAGGGTAGCGCGTGGCCATGTCGTCGAGCAGGCGCACCATCGCGTCGCTCGCCAGCAACTCGGTCGCACGCGGGTGCGGCGAACCGCTGGGCAATAGTGTCAGCTTGTCCACATTCGTGCGCAGGAGCACGTCGGCCATCTGCGCCTTGCCTTCAAGCAGTTCGAGCAAGCCCGCACCAGGTGGCAAGCCGAGTACGCGCAGCACCGACGGACGGGCGACATCCGCATCGACAAGCATGACGGTGCGGTCGAGTTCGGCGGCAATGCTCATCGCGAGGTTGATCGCGGTGAAGCTCTTGCCCTCTCCAGCAAGCGCGCTCGTGACCATGATCAGGTTGGCATGCCGGATCGTTGCCGCACCCTTGCCCGTCGCGTTGGAGATCAACGGTCGCTTGATCACGCGGTACTGGTCGGCCATCCGCGTGCGTGGCGCATTGGGCGTGACGATGCCGGACGCCCCAATGGCGACCAGGTCGAGATCGACTCGCCGAGATCCCGGATGCGGTTCGGCTCGACGCGCGTCGGAGATGGAAGCCGCAAGCGCGGCCGCTGCGGCGGCGCCGAGCGCCGCGGGGGCAGCGGCGGCCGCGGTCGGCGATGCAACCGCAGCGGCGGACATGGCCGCCCGCGTCCCCACCGGGGCAGGTGCAGCGACAACTGGGCCCGCTACCGGCGCGGCCGCTGTGGGGCTCGATGGCCGCGGCAGCGCCGGCGCGTCGACATCGGGCACCTCGATGCCTGCTTGGCGCAATTGCTCCAGGCGCTTGGCGGCTTGCTCGATCAGGCTGCTCACTGGGTACCCTCCGCAACGCAGGCTGCGTTCTTCACCTTGCGATCGACCCTGTGAATCATGACTTCAGGCCCCGTACCGATTCATGACGATCATCGCGATCAGGCCCGCGACGAAGATGCCCACGAGTCCACCGGAAGCGGTGACAAAGCGGAACATCGAAGCGCGCTCGCGGCGGCGGTCGGCGTCAGTGACAAGCGCCGACACGACCCCGAGGAGCGGCAGGCCGGTCTTTTGCCGCAACTCGTCAGCGTGGCCGAAGGTTGGCCGCACCTGCACCGCCGCAAAGGCGAATGCAACGCCAAGCGCCAGCGATGCAAACAACACCGCCGGCAGCAGGAGGAGCCTGTTGGGAGACACGGGGCGGGGCGCCACGCGCGGGGGGTCAATGAGCTTGAACTCGGCCACACCGGTGGCGACGTCGAGTTCGCCGGACATGACGGCCGCCTGTCGACGCGCGACGAGATCCTCGTAGTTCTTCTTGATGATGGCGTAGTCGCGGTTGAGCTGGGCCGCCTCGGCCTCGATCTGCGGGGCCGTCTTCAGCTGCTGACGCACCTGTGCCATGCGGCCGGCATACTCGTCGACCCGAGCCTGCATCGCGGCCACCTGCACCTCGGCAGTGGCGAGCATTCGGCTCATCTCCTGCACCGCCAGGCTCTCTCCGGGCGAAGTGGCTGTTCGCGGGGCGTTTGCTGCGGCCTGCGCCGCGGCCAGGGCCGCTGCCTGGGCGCGACGCTGGAGTTCGGCCACCTCGCGCCGCTTCTGTTCTTCGAGTTCGCCGATGAGGCGTCGAGCATTCAGAACATCCGGATGCTGATCCGTGTAGCGCTGCAGCAAACCGTCCAGGTTGCGACGCTGATCCTGGATACGGGTGTCGAGCTCCGGGGTCGATACCGGCGCGGCGCTGGCGCCGGGAGCGCCGACCGCCCCTGGAGCCGGCCCCAACAGGTTGGGCAACGCCGTGCTGGGTGCCTGACCACGTGCTTCGGCAAGCTGCCGCTTGGCCGCGTCGCGCGAACGCTCCGCCTCGCGAAGTTGAAGGCGAGCCGCCTCGAGTTGAGTGCCAATCTCCGACATCCGACTGGCAACGTCCTTACCGTCGACGCCCTGACGGTCGATGTTGCGCAGCCTGAACTCCTTCATGCGCGTCTCGGCCTCCTCCAGACGGGCCTCGAAGATCTTGATCTGCTCGGTAAGGAATGACTTCGCCGAATCGGTGTCCTTGCGACTCGCACCCATGCCGGACTCAACAAAGATCGAGACCAGCGATTGGATGACCCGCTTGGCCTTCTCAGGCTCCGGATCGCGATAGGTCATCAGGTAGAGGTTGGCACCGCCTGCGGTGCGCATCGCGATGCCCTTCTGCAGGCGCTCGATCAGTGCTTCCTGGTCCGCCTTGGACTGGTTCTTGAGGTCCAAGTCGGCCATGCGCACCAGCTTCTCGAGGTTCGGCCGGCTGATCAGCGTGCGGCTGAGCATGCTGATCTGCTGTTCGACATTGGGTTGCACCGCGAGCCCGCTCATCAACGGCTTGAGGATGGTATCGGTGTCGACATAGATGCGCGCCGCCGCCTCGAACTGGTCCGGAATGCGCCAGACGACCACCACGCCAATCACCGCCACGACCCAGGCGACGATCAGCCCGGGCCAGCGGAACTTCCACATCCCGCGCAGCGTATTGAAGACCTGGTTCAGCAGTTCTTGCATGGTTCACTCAACCCGGCGGGATGGCAACACGAGCCGCACTGGCCCCGCACGATCAGAAGAAGCTCTGCGGAATGATGAGGATGTCACCCGGCCGCATCTCGACGTTGGCCGAGACGTCGCCTCGACGAACGAGGTCCTTGAGCCGCACGGCATACTGCTTGTTGCCCTCTGAAGTGCGCACCAGCGTCGCGCCGTTGCCGTCGGCAAATTCGGTGAGGCCCCCGACAGCGATCATGACGTCGAGAACGGTCATCTTCTGGCGGAACGGCAGGAACTGAGGCCGGGTGGCCTCACCGACGACCCGGATCTGCTCGCTGAACGGGCCGACGAAGGTGGTCACGATAACCGTGACCACGGGGTCCCGCACAAACGTGGCGAGACGCTTCTCGATGTCGCGCGCCACCGCGGTGGACGTCTTGCCCTGAGCGACCAGTTCATCCACCAGGGGCGCCGAGATCTTCCCGTCCGGCCGCACGGGCACCGACAACGAGAGCTCAGGATTGCGCCAGACAATGATGCTGAGTGTGTCACCTGCACCGATGACGTAGCTGTAGTCACTCGCGCTGGCCGAGGCCGGCGCGGGCGGCAACCCGGTCGTACCGCAGGCCGCGAAGAGGGCGGCGGCGAGCAGCGCCAGCGACTTGGCCCCGAGTGAGCGCCAATTTGGCAGGCCGCGAGGCCGGCACTGCGGCATCGAAGGTGTATTGAGCGTGGACAAGGCAGACTCTCCTCAGGCCAGTGTTCTCCGGCGGCTCCAGGGCCGGCCCGCGCGGGAAGCACGGCCAGTCACCACCGACGCAAGGCAGGAGCAGGGTTGGCTGGAAGCGCAGCCCCGCACCACCGTGTCGCATTGTGCGGCGCGGCGTGACCTTACAGCGATGATCGCATGGGGACAAGGCGCCCCATCGGCCGCAGCGGACTTCACCATCGGGGAGCGCGCAGATTTCACACCCCCGCTTCTCGAGAGCCGCGGTGGCGTGAGAAAGGACAGGGCGGCCGAAGCCGCCCTTGCACCGCCAACCCGGGTCGGGCACCTGCGAACAGCGCCGGCGAACCCGGCTCCTCAGCCCTTGCGGCGGCGCACCACACCCATACCGACCAGGCCCAATCCGATCAGCGCCAAGCTCGTCGGCTCAGGGACGAGGTTGATATCGACGCTAGCGCCCTGCGCGAAGGGACGCCAGCTCACGCCGGTGTAGTCAAAGAGGGCGGTGATCGTGGCCGAGTAGGTGCCGCTCAGCTGCGCCGCACCGGACCCGGCGGCGTTGTAGGCATTCGTACCAAAGATCAGGTTGCTCATGCCGAAGGCGTTGTTGTCGTCATCGACGTACCCGGCCCAGCTCACCTGCGAACCCATGGGCCCCGTACCACCGCCTTCGAGGTAGAACGGCATCGGATCGGCCCCGGCGTCGAGGTCGGTGTAGGTCAGGCTGATCCGCAGCGCGCCGCTGTTCGACCGGCCATTGACACCAGCAGTGAGGTGCATCAGGAGCGGGTTGTCGTTGCCGGCGCCAACCGCGGTGGCGAAGGACCACGCTCCGAAGGAGCCTGCGTAGGCCACGCCACCGGCGGACGTATCCTGATCGGCGACGCTGCCATCGGCAACGGTGACGGTATTCGTACCGTCTGAAATGCGCACGAGCAGTCCAGCTTGCGACACAGCCGGAGCGATTGCGAGGAGCGTGGCGGGGATGATGCGGGCGAGAAGTCGGTCAAGGATCAAGGTAGTACTCCAGCGACGTTTTTCGATTCGGACGCAGCTTGACGAAGCAATCGCTATGCCATCCGATTCCCACAATGGACTTGGCGCAAGGACGCGAACAATTTGCTACAAGCCTGTCAGGCCCGCCGACAGAGACTTCGGTCACGCCGAGAGCCAGCGTGAGCAGTCATTCACGCGCTGGACGCCAAATCGGGCCGAACTGCGCTCGCTCCCACGAATGCGGGGTCGACTGCGCGGACACGGGCGCTCACCACAACCCTACAATTCGACGACTCGCAGCGTGAACAGGGTTGGAACATGAACAAGCAGTCATCGGCCTCCGAAGGTACCTCGGGTATCCAGAGCCCCAAGGGTCAGGCTGTGCAGGGCGGGCGCATCCGACTGGATCGCCGCGCGTTGCTGCGTGCGGGCGCCGGCGCTTCCCCAGTGCTCTTGACGCTTGCCAGCAACCCGGTGGCTGCGGCGAACAGCTGCGTCGTGGCTTCGTCCTTCGTTTCAGTCGCCACCTTCAAGAGCCGCAATCCGACCGTCACGTCCATCAACTGCGCCACGCGCACGGCCGAAGACTGGCGCAATGCCTGCATGGGCAATCCGCAACTCGCATGTGCGCAGCCGCTCGTCTCGGCCGCTTTCGGCGCCACCTCCTCGAGCTACAGCGCCAGGACCCTGCGCCAGGTCCTCTGCGATCCGGCTGGCATCCTTGTAGGTGGCGAGCTCGGCGTGCTGCAGCATCTGATCGCGCTCAACCTGAGCATCACGCAGGGCTTCATGCGCATGTCGTCGGGCAACATCGGGCCGGCCTACCTTGGCTCGATCTGGCGCAACTACAAGAACAATGGCAACCAGTACCGGCTGCCTTCGTCCACCGTCAGCTGGAGTTCAACGCAGTTGATCAGTTGGCTGCGTTACCAGCTCAACTACTCGGCGCCGCTCTGACCTCCAGCCACCAGCGAGGATCGATCGGCCTTCCCCCGGGCCGCTTGGTGCCGGCGCGCACGCCTTGAAGCGTGCCCAGTGCTCTCTGTGGCACTTGGCGTCTTGAGCATGGACAGATTCGTGCCCGCGGGCGCCATGATGCTGCGGCATTGGGAGGACGAGTCCACCGCCGTGGTTCGACTGGCCGATGCCGGCACCACGCATTTGATCGGCGCCGAGGCGCTGGCCATCATCCAAACGCTGGCAGGGGCCTCGCGCGCCCTGGGTTCGCGGGAGATTGCGCACGGGTTGGGCCTCGGTGGCGATGGCGACGCCGAAGTCGAGGCCGGCCTGCAGCGCATCATCCAGGGTTTGGTCCAATCCGGCCTGCTGCACCGAGTCAACGACGATGCCGAGCCTGGGCGAGAGGAGCCCTGATGAGGTCCGCCGCGCGCTGACGGGAGGAGGCGCGTCGGGAGGGTTGTGCCTTCGATTGGGCCCCTACGTGGCTCGCATCCGGTCGCCACTGGCGGACGTGGCAGGCTCTGTAGCAACCCTTTATCGCCATCACACCGTGGCCGACGGTCCGTGTCTCGTCGACTTCGACGTCGCCGTGCGACGCCCCTGGAGCCTGCGCGCGATGTGGCGGCCGCAGGTGGTGTTCGAGTTCGAGGGAGAAGAGCCGTTCAATCCCCTGCCAGGCGACCAGGGCTTCCCACTTCTGGAATGGGGGCTGAACTGGTGCGTCTACGGGCTGTGCCACCAGCACCTGACGCTGCACTCCGCCGTCCTCGAGCGTGGCGGGCGCGCACTGCTCCTCCCTGCACCGTCCGGCTCGGGCAAGAGCACGCTGTGCGCGGCCCTGGTCTTCAGCGGCTGGAGACTGCTCTCAGACGAACTCGCACTCATCATGCCCGACAAGGGCGAGTTGCTGCCGCTGCCTCGCCCGGTCAGCCTGAAGAACGCCTCGATCGATGTCATTCGACGCTTCGCGCCTCAGGTCGAGTTCGGCTCCAGGGTGGAGGAGACGGCCAAGGGCATCGTGGCGCACTTTCCTCCACCTGCCAGTGCCGTGCAAGCGAGCGACCGACGAGCCCCGCCTGGCTGGGTGGTGTTCCCGAAGTACAGCGCCGGCGCGCCGGCGCGGCTCGTGCCGATGGAGCGTTCGCGCACCTTCTTGCAGTTGATCGAGAACGCCTTCAACTACGACATCTTCGGCCGCGAAGGATTCGACTTGCTCGGCTCGGTCGTGGACCGGAGTCTGTGCTACTCGTTCGAGTACGGCGACCTCGATGAAGCGGTGAGGCTGTTCGATCGACTCTCCCGAGGTGACCTTGGCGCAGCCTAGAGACCTCGTCATCGAGTCGCTGACACGCCCGGCAGCGCACTTCGAAGACTGGACTGCCGGGCAGTGGACATGCCTCTTCCAGCAGGCGCGCAGTTCGGGACTGCTCGGCCGCACGGGCTCGAGGCTGCGAGCCATGTGGGCGTCCGGTCGGCCCGCGCCGTGGCCCACCAGCCTGAACGGTCACTTCGACTCCGCGGCCCGCCTCATGGAGGCGCAGCGCGCCGAGGTGCGTCGCGAGCTCGGCCACCTCACACGCGCTCTGGCCGGGCTCGGCGCACCGGTGATCGTCCTCAAGGGGGCCGCTTACCTTGCCGCCGGCCTGCCACCGGGCGCCTCGCGCGTCTTCTCGGACGTCGACATCCTCGTGCCGAAGGCGGCCCTACATGAAGCCGAGTCGCGCCTGATGTTGCACGGGTGGATAGGCACGCACGACAGTGCCTACGACCAACGCTATTACCGCGAGTGGATGCACGAGTTGCCGCCGATGCAGCACCTGCATCGCGGCACGACGCTGGACCTTCACCACAACATCCTTCCTTCGACGGCTCGCCTCAAGCCGGACGGTCGCTTGCTGATCGAGGGCGCGGCACCCCTGCGGGGCTGGCCAGGCCTGCACGTGCTCGGGCCGGCGGACATGGTCCTGCACTGCGCGACGCACCTGTTCATGAACGAGGAAACCAGCCATGCGCTACGTGACCTGTCCGACCTGGACCTGCTGCTGAGGCACTTCGGGGTCGATCCCGCCTTCTGGCCGCTGCTGACGAAACGCGCCTCGCTGCTCGACCTCGAACGGCCGCTGTACTACGGCATACGGCACACAGCGCAGGTGCTGGGCACACCGGTGCCCGACGACACGATGGCGAGCATCGAGGCCTTCGCGCCTGCGGCGCCCATGCGCCCGCTCATGGACGCCATCTGGCATCGCGCCTTGCGTTGTCCGCACCCGAGTGCTGCCGTCTCCGGCAGCTCGGCAGCGCGGTCGGCGCTCTATGCGCGTGGACATTGGCTGCGCATGCCGCCGTGGATGCTCGCGCGACACTTGACCATCAAGGCGTTGCGGCTCCACCAGCGCACATCGGTCGAAGCTGTAACAGCCCCCACCCAGGGTTGAGGATCGCGATGCGACTTCAGGAGGGCGCCGCAGGCCCGCGTGGGCGAAAAGCACCGTGGAGCAAGTCACCGAACTCTCTTCACTGACGCCGGCCCCCTTATCGCGGGGGTTGCCGCCGCTCGGCGCGGGTTCTTACATTGCCCTCATGGCTCTCCCTTCGAGAGCTCGGTAACAGGGCGGTGCAGTCGTAACGGGAGTTGCCATTGCTCCAGCGGCGCAGACCTCAAGATGTTGGCGCACCGACCGAACACATAGATCCATGATCAGAATCTTCCAGCACTACGTACATCGCGCATCGCTGCGAAGCATGTTCTTCGACCTGGCAGTGGCGCTGCTGCTGGCCCTGGGTGCCGTCACGTACCAAGTGGGAGGGATCGGACAGGCTGTGCCGCTCGCCGGAGGACAGCTGATGTCGTTCGCCGCGGCACTCTTCGTGGTGAACAGCGCCTCCGGCCTGTATGAGCCGCAGAATTCGTTGTCGCTGCCGCGGTCGTGTGCCCGCGCGATCTTCGTCTTGCTGCTCGTATTGCCCTTGGCCTATGCCATCTTTGGCTTCTTGCCCACGCATCTGAGCAGTCGGGAGGCAGTGCAGTTCTCGGTCATGGCCGGCGTGTCGGCTCTGGTGCTGCGGCGCGTCTACGTATCGCAGCGTTCCGCGGTGCCGCGTGGCCGTACTCGCATCCTGATCTTTGGTGCCGGTCCTGCCGCTCAGGTGGTGGGCAACACGCTGCGGTCCGCCGACCCCAATGCCGTGATCGTCGGCTTCATGCCCGGCCCGAACGAGACCGAAACCGCAGTGCCCGCGGCCGAGTTGCTCACCAGCCGCGGCTCGCTCACCGAGACGGCGATCAGCCTTGGCGTCGACGAGATCGTCGTCGCGCTCACCGAGCGCCGCTCGGGCAGCATGCCGCTGCGCCAGTTGCTCGACTGCAAGCTCTCCGGCGTGAAGGTCTACGACCTCAACACGCACTTCGAGAAGACACTCGGCCAGATCCGCGTCGACTACCTGAATGCGAGCTGGCTGATCTTTGGCGATGGCTTCAACCAGGGTGCCTTCCGCACCTTCGTCAAGCGCATCTTCGATATCGTCTGCGCGACACTGCTGTTCGTCGTTGCAGCGCCGATCATGGCCGTCACGGCCCTGCTCATCCGCCTCGAGAGCGCCGGCCCGGTCTTCTACCGCCAGGAACGAGTGGGCCTGAACGGTCGCCCGTTCCTCGTCACGAAGTTCCGCAGCATGCGCACCGACGCGGAGAAGGACGGCAAGCCGCGCTGGGCCGCGACCAACGACGACCGCATCACGCGCGTCGGGCGTGTCATCCGGCGGCTGCGCATCGACGAACTGCCGCAGATCTTCAACGTGCTCAAGGGCGACATGAGCTTGGTGGGGCCGCGCCCAGAGCGTCCCTATTTCGTCGAGCAGCTGACACAGAAGATCCCCTTCTACGCCGTGCGCCACAGCGTCAAGCCGGGCGTGACAGGCTGGGCGCAGGTTCGTTACGCCTATGGCGCCACGGTCGAGGATTCGCAGGAAAAGTTGCAGTTCGACCTCTACTACGTGAAGAACCACACGCTGTTCCTGGATCTCGTGGTCCTGCTCGAAACAGTCGGCGTCGTGCTCACCGGCAAGGGCGCCCGCTGAACACCCTCGGCGGCCGCCCGGGCCGCCTGCGCACGCCATAGGCGTGAACTCGGCCGCGTCGCTGCTCGCGGCGGCGCTCGGCCAGCACCGAACCCAGCCACCACAATCTTCCGCCACAGCGGACAGCAGACAAGGTGGTCTTCGCGGTGGACGACATGGCAGTGGCCGGCTACGCGCTCAGCGCGGTCGTCCACCTGATCTTCTTGGCCTTCCTGGCCTGGACGGGCCGCATGCCACGCGGCTCGCCCCTCAGTTCGAGCCTGTTCGTCGGCGCGCTGCTGGCCAGTGCCCTCTGGGCCGCCGCACAGGCACTCGGTCAAGCGGGCCGTGACGCCAGTTGGCTGGCCGCCGCGACGCTGCTCGACCTCGCTCGCTACGGGATGTGGCTGGCTTTCCTGTACACCCTCATCGGTGCCATGCGCGAGGGCGACTCGCCGCGCGCGCCGTCAGCCCTGCGCTGGATCATCGTCGCCACGCTGGCATCGGCAGTCGCGCTGCAAGGCCTTCAGGTTGCGTGGAGTGCAGCAGACCATCCCGGTTCGCGATTCGGGCTGCTGGTCCTGCTGGCGCTGCCACTGCTCGGCCTGCTGCTTCTCGAGCAGCTCTTTCGCAACCTGGGCCGGGACTCTCGCTGGCTGACCAAACCACTGTGCATCGGACTGGCGCTCGTCTTCGCCTTCGACATCTACATGACGTCGCAGACCTTTCTCTTCGGCCGTACCGACGCCGAGTCCGTCGCCGCGCGAGGTCCGGTGCACATGCTGGCGGTGCCGTTCCTGCTGGTCGCTGCACGCCGACGAGCCGACTGGATCGCACGGCTTCAAGTGTCGCGCTCGGCCGTATTCCACTCGGCCACGTTGGTGCTGGCCGGCCTTTACCTGCTCTTCGTCTCCAGCCTCGGCTACTACGTGCGCTTCTTCGGCGGCACCTGGGGCCGCGGCCTGCAGTTGAGCCTGCTTTTCGCCGCCCTGGCCATGCTCCTGGCGTTTGCCATGTCAGGGTCGCTTCGTTCCTGGCTGCGAGTGTTCGTGGCCAAGCACTTCTTCAGCTACCGCTTCGACTACCGGGAGGAGTGGCTGCGTTTCACGGCCATGCTTTCCGCGCACGGCTCACCGCTTGAGATCGGCCGGCGCATCGTCCGCGGCCTCGCCGACATGGTCGAGTGCCCTGCCGGCAGCCTTTGGACCCGTGCCGACCCGGAGGGTCCGTTCCAGCAGATGGCGCGCTGGAATGCCGCCCACATCGACAGACAGGAACCCGTCGACAGCGCCTTCAGCACCTTCCTTCGCCGCACGGGCTGGGTGATCAACCTCGACCAGTTGCGCTCATCCCCGCGGCTGTATGAAGGCCTCGCGCTCCCGACGTGGCTTCTCGGCCCGCAGCCCCCGTGGCTGGTCGTACCGCTGCTGACAGGGGACGACCTGCTTGGCTTCGTGCTGCTGTCACACCCGCGCACGCGCGTCGATGTCAACTGGGAAGTGCTGGACCTGCTCAAGACGGCCAGCCGCCAAGCCGCCGGCCACCTCGCGCAGATGCAGGCCACCGAAGCGTTGCTGGAGGCCCGCAAGTTCGATGCCTTCAACCGCATGTCGGCCTTCGTCGTGCATGACCTGAAGAACATCGTGACCCAGCTCTCGCTGATGCTCAAGAACGCGGAACGCCTGCACGACAACCGCGAGTTCCAGCAGGACATGTTGCTGACCGTAGAAAGCTCGCTCGCGAAGATGCGGCGAATGATGCTGCAATTGCGCGAGGGCGCTCCAGCCGCGGGCGCCAGTGTCGGGGTGGAGTTGAATCCGATCGTGCAGCGGCTGCAGGCCTTGGCCAAGGGTCGAGGCCGTGTTCTCGAGGTCAGGCAGCTGGAGCGCCTGGCGACGCGGGGCCATGAAGATCGCCTGGAGCGC
Organism: Rubrivivax sp.; assembly: GCA_022842825.1. Lineage (GTDB taxonomy): Bacteria > Pseudomonadota > Gammaproteobacteria > Burkholderiales > Burkholderiaceae_C > Rubrivivax. The sequence continues at coordinate 30,557 of JALHOU010000005.1, read as the reverse complement.
GTGCTCGGGCACCTCGTGACGAACGCACTCGACGCGACCACGTCCGACGGCAGCGTCTGGATGTGCGTTCAACGCGAGAGTGGCCAGGTTCGCATCGAAGTCGGCGACAACGGAGTGGGAATGACCGAGGAGTTCGTGCAGACTCGCCTGTTCAAGCCGTTCAGCAGCACCAAGGGCAGCGGCATGGGCGTGGGAACGTTCGAAAGCGCGCAGTACGTGCGCGAGCTCGGAGGCAGCATCCATGTCACCAGCCGTCCCAGCGAGGGCACGCTCATCACGGTGCTGCTGCCGTTGTTCGAGACCCAGCACGACTCCGACCTCATGCCCCCTGACTTCAGATGAGCCAGAACACCGCAGCCCCCCGTCAGGGCTCCCCAGGAGCATCTCCCGCATTGCTGATCGTCGAAGACGATCTCGCGCTGCAGCGGCAGATCCGCTGGTCGCTCGACAGTTTCGAGGCCGTGACGGCCGCCGACCGCGACTCGGCCCTGCTCCAGTTCCGCCGCCATGCCCCGCCGGTGGTGACGATGGACCTCGGCCTGCCGCCCGACGCCGACGCGGTCTCCGAGGGCTTCAAGCTGCTGGAGCAGTTGCTCGACGCGGACCCGAACGTGAAAGTCATCGTGCTTACGGGCCAGAACGCGCAGGCGCATGCCCTGCGCGCCGTCGCCCAGGGCGCCTACGACTTCCTCGCCAAGCCCTTCGAGCCCGACGTGCTCAAGCTCACGGTGGAGCGCGCCCTGCGCCTGGCCGAGTTGCAGGCCGAGAACCGCCGTCTGCAGACCGTGCAGAGCACCGATGCGCTGGGCGGACTGATCACCCGTGACGCGCGCATGCTGCGCCTGTCGCGCACCATCGAGCGGGTCGCCTCGAGCAATGCCACGGTCATGCTGCTGGGCGAATCGGGCACCGGCAAGGAAGTGCTCGCGCAGGGCCTGCACGCCGCCAGCAAGCGCGCCGGGCGCTTCGTGGCCATCAATTGCGCCGCCATTCCCGAGAACCTGCTGGAAAGCGAGCTCTTCGGCTACGAGAAGGGGGCCTTCACCGGCGCCAGCAAGACCACGCCAGGCAAGATCGAGACCGCGAACAATGGGACGCTCATGCTCGACGAGATCGGCGACCTGCCGGGCTCGCTGCAGGCCAAGCTGCTGCGCTTCCTCGAGCAGCGCACGATCGAGCGCCTTGGCGGGCGAAGCGAGATCCCGGTGGATGTGCGGGTCGTCTGCGCCACCCACCAGGACCTGAAGAACCAGATCCGCGACGGCCGCTTTCGCGAGGACCTCTACTACCGTCTTGCCGAGATCGTCGTCGACATCCCGCCGCTGCGCGAGCGCACGGGCGATGCCGTCTTGCTCGCGCACGCCTTCCTGCGCCGCTTCGCGCAGGAGCAGCGCCGCAGCGGGCTGATGTTCGCCGAAGACGCGATCCGCGCCATTGAAGAGCACCCGTGGCCGGGCAATGTGCGCGAGCTGTTGAATTGCGTGAAGCGCGCGGCCATCATGGCCGACGGCGATCGGCTCTCGGCCGACGACCTGGGGCTGGCGGCCCCTGAGGCCACCGAAGCTGGATGTTCCACGCCGTCGGATCTCAATCTGCGGGCCTTGCGGGACAAGGTCGAACGCGACGCCATCGTCACGGCACTCGCCCGGACGAACGGGAGCATTGGCCGCGCCGCCGAGCTGCTGGGTGTCTCGCGCCCCACCATCTATGACCTCATGAAGCGACTCGGCATCAGGTAGGCCAGCTCGTGCCGGCCCTGGGCAGGCACCAAGGACGGGATTCTTGCCGCCTGCCGCTCAGATTCATCTTGCGACAGGCGTCCGCGGCCGGAAAATCGCGCCCCGCCCGGCGTGCCGGCACTTGTCGCCCACCTGCACACGAGGATCTCGCCGTGAAGAACTTCCGTCGCCCCATCGCCTTCGCCGTCATCCTCACCTTGGCCACGATCTTCGCTGGCTGCCGCGGAGGCGACTCGGAGGAACAGCTCCTGGGCTCGGCCAGGGAGTTCCTGGCCAAGAAAGAGCACAAGTCGGCGACGATCCAGCTCAAGACCCTTCTGCAGCGCAACGCCAACTCGGCCGAGGGCCGCTTCCTTCTCGGCAAGACCCTGCTCGAGACCGGGGACGCGGCCGGCGCGCTGCTGGAGTTGCGCAAGGCGCTTGATCTGGCGCACTCGCCGGATCAAGTGGCGCCGGAGATGGCGCGCGCCATGTTGCTCACTGGCGAGCACGCAAGGGTGCTTGCGCAGTTCGGCGACACCATTCTCAAGGCCTCCGTGGCGCAGGCCGACCTGCTCACCAGTGTGGCCATCGCGCATGCGATCTCGGGTCAGCCGGCCAAGTCGAAAGAAGCGCTGACACGCGCCCTGCAGGCCAATGCCCAGCATGCGCCTGCGCTGATATTGCAGGCCCGCACGAAGGCGGGCGAGAACGATGTCGACGGCGCCATCAAGGTGCTCGATGAGGTGCTGGCACGCGAACCCGGCAGTGACCGCGCGGCCACACTCAAGGGCGAGCTGCTGTGGCGGGCCAGGCGAGACGAGGCGGGGGCGCTCGCTGCGCTGCGCGGGGCCCTGGCCGCCGCGCCCGCCGCCGTCGGTGCGCATGTGGCCCTGATCTCCATTCATTCCGAGCTCGGGCGGGTGCCCGACGCCAAGGCGCAGTTCCAGGCGTTGAAGAAGGCGGCCCCCAATCACCCGGACACCTTGTTCCTCGAAGGGCAGTTCGCGCTTCAGGAGGACAACGCGCAGGCTGCACGTGACGCGGCCACGCGCCTGCTGCGCGCCATGCCCGACAACCCGAGAGTGCTGATGCTGGCCGGCGCCGCAGACTTCCGCCTGCGCTCCTACAACCAGGCGGAGAGCCACCTGAGCCGGGCGCTGAGGGCGGTACCGGAGCATGCCGGCACACGCTCATTGCTGGCCCAGACCTACCTGCGCACGAATCAACCTGCCAAGGCACTCGAGGTGCTGGGACCGGCGATCGAGCGCAAGGCCGCCGATGGCCCGACGCTCGCGCTGGCCGGCGAGGCCTACATGCTGCTGGGGGATGCCAAGCGCGCCGACCAGCTATTCCAGCAGGCCGCCAAGGCCGCGCCCGCGGATCCCCGCGTGCGCACAACGCTGGCGCTGGCCCAGTACGCGCGCGGCGAAACGCAGCCGGCCCTCGATGCGCTCGAGTCCATCGCCGCCGCCGACGGCACGGGCACGCGCGCCGACCTCGCCCTGATCTCGGCGCGCATGCGTGCCAGTGACTTTGCTGGCGCTCTCAAGGCCGTGGATGCGCTGCAGAAGAAGATGCCCGACCGGGCCATGCCGGAGATGATGCGCGGCCGCATCCTGCTGGCGAAGAAGGACCCGGTCGGCGCGGCCGCCGCGTTCGAGGCAGCATTGAAAAAGGACGCCAAGTTCGTGCAAGCGGCATCGGCGCTCGCCAACCTGGACCTGGCGGCCGGGCGGAACGACGCCGCGCGCAAGCGCATCCAGGACCTTGTCGCCGCCGACCCCAACAGCTTCCAGGCGCGCATCGCCTTGGCCGAGGTCACCGCACGCGCTGGCGGCACTGGAACCGAGGTGGCGCAGATCATCGCCGCCGCGGTGAAGGCCAATCCGGCGCAACCCGAGCCCCGGCTGTTCTACGTTGACCATCTGTTGCGCATGGGCGACGCCCAGGCCGCGCTCATTGTGGCGCAGGAGGGGATCGCGGCCGCCCCCGGTCATAACGACCTGCAGTCGGCTCTCGGCCGCGCCCAGATCGCGGCAGGCGACGGCCGGCAGGCGGTCGGCACGTTCAGCCAGTTGGCGACGAAGAACCCGACCGAGGCCATCCACCAGCTGCGGCTGGCCGAGGCCCACGTGATGAACAAGGACCTCGGCGCGGCGCGGGCCGCCCTGCGCAAGGCCCTCGAGATCGAACCCGAATCGCTCGCCGCCCGGCGCGGCTTGGCGGCGCTGGCCCTTCAGCAGGAGCGCCCCGACGAGGCCCGCGTCATCGCGCGCGAGATCCAGAAGTCCCGCCCCAAGGACGCCAGCGGCCACCAGCTCGAGGGCGACGTCGAGCGGCAGCAGCGCAACTGGCCCGCTGCGGTGGCCGCCTACCGCAAGGCCTTCGCCATCGCGCGCAGCACCGACCTCGCCATCCGGCTGCATCAGTCCCTGTTTGCCGGCGGCCAACGCGCCGAGGCCGACCGCCTCGTGGCCGACTGGCAGAAGGAGAACCCGAAGGACTTCGGCTTCAGCTACTACCTGGGCGACCTCGCCATGGCGCGCGCCGACTTCTCCTCCGGCGAGAAGCACTATCGCGCCGTGCTCGACGTGCAGCCGCGCAACGCCCTGGCGCTCAACAACGTCGCCTGGCTGATGGCCAAGCAGGGCAAGGCCGGCGCCGTGCCGCTGGCCGAGCAGGCCAACCAGATCCTGCCCAACCGGCCGCAGCTCATGGACACATTGGCCACCGCGCTTGCCGCCGAGGGTGAAGTCAAGCGCGCCATCGACGTGCAGAAGCGTGCCCTGCAGATCGACGGCAACGACCCGAACCTGCGCCTGAACCTGGCGCGCCTGCATCTGAAGGCGGGCGAGAAGCCACAGGCGCGCGCCGAGCTCGAGGACCTGGCGCGTCTGGGCGACCGCTTCCGCGCACAGGCCGAGGTCGCGGAGTTGCTGCGCCTGGCCAAGTGATGTGGCCGCCGCGGCGCCGCGCCCTGCTCGAGGGTGGCCTGAAGGCCGCGGCGTTGCTCGCCGCCGGCTGGTGCGGCCGCGGCCTGGCGCAGCCAGCTGAGGCGCGGGCGGATCTGCGCGCTGTCGTCGCGCGCGCCCGTCCTTCGGTCTTGCCGATAGGCACCTACAGCGCCACCGCGAGCCCGCGCTTCGGCTTCCGGGGCAGCGGCTTCGTGCTCGGCGACGGCCATCTCGTTGCCACCAACGCGCATGTGCTGCCCGCCACGGAAGCCGAGTCGGGGCTGCGTCTGGCAGTGCTGGCGCAAAGCGCAGCGCCCGGGCGCGAGGCCGGCGACCTGCGCTTTGCGACGCTCGTGGCCGTGGACCGCGCGCACGACCTGGCGCTGCTGCGCCTGGACGGCCCGCCACTCGCGCCGCTGGCGCTCGCCGGTGCGGCGCGTGTCGCCGAAGGCCAGGCGATCGTCTTGATGGGGTTTCCGGTGGGTGGCGCACTGGGCTTCGCGCCCGTCACACACCGCGGCATCGTCGCCTCCGTCACCACTGCCGCGCTGCCCGCGCCGAGCGCGGCCCAGCTCGATCCGCGCGCGCTGGCACGCCTGCGTGCCGGCAACGCCGAGGTGCTGCAGCTCGACGCCACGGCCTACCCTGGCAACAGCGGCGGGCCTGTACTCGACGTCGATACCGGCGAGGTCATCGGCATCGTCAACATGGTGCTGGTGCGCGGCAGCCGCGAAACGGCGCTGTCGGCCCCCACCGGAATCACCTATGCCATCCCGGTGCAGTACCTGCAAGCCCTGCTGCAGGAAGCGCGGGCGGCGACGCCGCCACGCTGAGCGCCGCGCCGGCTCTTGCCGGCCGGCGCGACTAGACCTTGTAGTACTCGCGGTACCAGGCCACGAAGCGGCCGATGCCGGAGCGGATGTCGGTGGCGGGCGCGAAACCGACCCAGTCCTGCAGCGAGTCGACATCGGCGTACGTGGCCGGCACGTCGCCGTCCTGCAGCGGCAGCAGGTTCTTCTGCGCCTTGCGGCCAAGCGCCTCTTCGATGCAGCCGATGAAGTCCATCAGCGGCACCGGGTTGTGGTTGCCGATGTTGAAGACGCGGAACGGCGCGTTGCTGGTGCTCGGGTCCGGCGCCTCGGCGCGGTAGGCCGGGCTCGCCGCCGCGGCGCGGTCGAGCACGCGGATCACGCCTTCGACGATGTCGTCGACATAAGTGAAGTCGCGCTGCATCCTGCCGTGGTTGAAGACATCGATCGGCCGCCCTTCCAGGATGGCCTTGGTGAAGAGGAACAGCGCCATGTCCGGGCGCCCCCAGGGGCCGTACACCGTGAAGAAGCGCAGGCCTGTGGTCGGCAGCGCAAACAGATGGCTGTAGGTGTGCGCCATCAGCTCGTTGGCCTTCTTGGTCGCCGCGTACATGCTCACCGGGTGATCGACGCTGTCGTGCTCGGAGAACGGCATGCGCGTGTTGCCGCCGTAGACGCTGGAGCTCGAGGCGTACACGAGGTGCGCCACGCTGTTATGGCGGCAGCCTTCGAGCACGTTCATGAACCCGACGACGTTGCTGTCGATGTAGGCGTGCGGGTTCTTCAGCGAATAACGTACGCCTGCCTGCGCCGCCAGGTGGATGACGCGGTCGAACTTCTCGGCCGCGAACAGCGCCTCCATGCCAGCGCGGTCGGCCACGTCGAGCTTGACGAAGCGAAAGCGTGGGTGCGGCGTGAGCCTTGCCAGGCGGTCCAGCTTGAGCTGCACCTCGTAGTAGTCGTTGAGGTTGTCGAGGCCGACAACCTCGTTGCCACGCGCCAGCAGGCGCAGCGTCGCGGTGCTGCCGATGAAGCCGGCCGCGCCGGTGACGAGTACTTTCATGGGCGAAGATTCTGTCATTGGGCTCCCGGCCGCCCCCGCCCATGGGGCACCCGCGCCGAGGGATACGGCACGGCCACGGCGCTTTTCGACCGCGTCGATCGTCTTTCGTCCGCTAACCTTGCGGGTTGATGCAATGTCATGAACTTGCCATGAATTCGTTCACGATCGAGCCAGACCTTCCGCTTGGCCGGCGCGGGTCGCGCCCCACCGCTTGCGCTTGGGCCAGGCGCCTGCTTGTTTCTGCCATGACCCTCCTAGCGCTGGCACCGCCGGCCTCGGCGGCGTACGTGCTGACGCCTCAGTACGCAGGCACGTACGGCGCGGGCGCGGGTGCCGATGCCGAGTTCCACCGCATTCGAAACGACTGGACCGGCAGCGCCGTTCTTTGGGACGAGCCCAGCCGCCGCTTTGGCACCGGCGCGCCGATCGGTACGTTTCCGTGGGGCACCGGGCTGTGGGGTCAGGTCGACTGGCTCGCGGTCCAACAGGCCGCTGCGGGCGAAGCCAGCGCCGCCAGCGGAGCACTGTTGCAGAGCTTCGAGGGCGTCCTCGCCTCCATCAACCACGCGAACTCTCGCTACCTGGAGTGCTACACCACCACCTGGGGCCCGGCCGCGCTCGTTCCCTTCCTGACGCCGGCCGCCGCCTTGGGCAACTGCGACAATGCCGAGGCGGGCGATCCGGCGCAGCAGAACTGGACCGCCCGCTACAGTGGATTCATCCGCATCACAGACCCCGGCGAATACAACTTCAGCGTGTTGCACGACGACGGATTCTTCTTTCGGCTCATTGGCGCAGGCGGCACGGAGTTGGGCATCGGCCGGGACTTCCTGAACCCGCGGGACCGCGTGGGTTTCGATCAGAACGTCGTGCTGTCCGAAGGGCTGTACGGCTTTGAGTTGGGGGCATGGAACCGGGCCGGCGCCGGCGTCGTGGATCTGCGTTGGGCCAGCGGTTGCGACAACGGATGCACCTGGAACCTCTTGCCCGGCGAAAACCTGCTCACCACAGCCCAGGTGCCCGAACCGCCGGCGGCCGCGTTGGTGTTGATGGCACTGCTGTGCCTTGGGATGGCACGCCGGGGCTGGTGGCTGCGGCACCGTCAACGCTCTCGGTGCTCGCTACCCGACGCCTAGCCTCGCCGCGCGGCGCCGGCCTCGCGGGCTGGCGTCGGGTGGTGCACGGGCTGGCCATCGTTGCCGGCTGGTTGCTGTTCTTCTGGGGCTGGCACCGCGTGCTGAGCGGTACGCCCGACTTCTCCGAGTTGCGGCTGCTGATGATCGGCGCGGCGATCGTCGTGCCCGTGGTCACCTTGTCGTGGATCCTCCACAACCGCGGCATCCACCGCCGTAAGGGCCCGCGCCGCAGCGTACCCGCCGCCACGCTGGCCTACGGCGTCGACTTCAACGGCCGCGAGATCGTCGCCGACTTCCGCTCGCTGGCGCGGGCGCAGCGCGTGCGCATCTTCATCGACGGGTCGCGCAAGCTCTACCAGCAAGACCTGGGTGGCGCTGCCTACCGTTCGCATCCCCCAGTCGAAGCGGAAGAAGCGGCCCATCCAGAGCCGCCGGCGCCAGCCCCCGGGACGTCACAGGCTGCCGCCACAGGGGATCAGGCAGACACCGGCGCCAGCCCATCGCCACCGACGGCTGGATCCGCCTCTCGCCCGGTGGCGGCAGCCGGCGAGACGGCGAACGACCGCGACACGCGGCCCCACCAATGAGCATCGGAGAGTTCCTGCTCGCCGTGCAGACGTCGCAGCCGTACTGGGTGGTGCTGGTCTTCTTCGCCGCCTACCCGATCGTCACCAGCATCATGTGGATCATCACGGCCCTGCTCTTCCGCTGGCGCTGGGAGAACGCGACGCCGCCGCCGCCCCCGCCGCTGGAAGGGTCGCGCTTCGCGGCGGCGCCGCGCCCGCGGCCCTTTGTCAGCGTCCTCGTCCCTGCGCACAACGAGGAGGCCGTGATCGCGCGCTCGGTGGCCGCCATGCTGGCGCTGGACTATCCGGCCTTCGAGGTGATCGTCATCGACGACGGCTCGACCGACGGCACGATCGCCGCCCTGTCGCCGCTGCTGGCCGACGAGCGCCTGCGCCTGGTGCACAAGGGCATGAACGAGGGCAAGGCCATGGCGATGAACGATGCCATGCCGCTGGCGCGCGGCGAGATCCTGCTCGCGCTCGATGCCGACGCCGAGCCAGACGCGCAGCTGCTGAACTGGGTGGTACCGCACTTCGACTCCCCGCGCGTGGCCGCAGTGACGGGCAATCCGCGCGTGCTCAACACCACGACCTTCCTGGCGCGGCTGCAGTCGGTCGAGTTCTCCTCGATCATCAGCCTGCTGCGCAGGGCGCAACGGATCTGGGGCCGCATCGTCACCGTTTCCGGCGTCGTGGCGGCACTGCGCAAGAGCGCCGTGGTGGACGTGGGCGGCTTCAGCCCGAACATGCCCACCGAGGACATCGAGCTCACCTGGAAGTTGCAGAAGCGGCACTACGACGTGCGCTACGAACCGCGCGCGATCTGCTGGATGACGGTGCCGCAGAGCTACCGCGGCCACTTCCAACAGCGCCTGCGCTGGGCGCGCGGCCTGGCGCAGGTGCTGCACAAGCACCGCGACGTGCTCACCACCTGGAACTGCCGCCGCCTGTGGCCGGTGTTCGTGGAATCGTCGCTGTCCATCCTGTGGTCGCTGTGCTTCGTCTTCCTGACGACGCTGTGGGTCCTGTCGTACGCGGTCGGGTTGCCGCCCGTGGGCGCCAGCCCGATCCCCAACCTCTGGGGCATGTCGATCGCCACGCTGTGCCTGGCCCAGCTGACGACGGGCGTGCTCATCGACCGTCGCTACGACTCGCAAGTGCTGCGCTACCTGCCCTATGCGGTTTGGTACCCGATCGTCTACTGGGCGCTGCTGGCCTTGACGACCGTGATCGCGATGCCCTACCTCTTCAAGCGCCCACGCGCGCAGCCGGTGCGCTGGCAGACGGCGCGCACGGGGAAGGCGGCATGAGGCCGCCGCGAAGGCGCCACGACGCTGCGCTGCATCGATGGCGCTCAGCGCGCCGCCAGGGCGTGTCGATCGGCCTTGGCGGGGCCTTGCTCGCCGGCGCACTGGCCGGCCTTGCCTGTGGTGCCTCGGCACAAGGGGTGGCTCAAGCGCCGACTCAGGCCGCGGCCGCAGGCGCGCCAACCACTGGCGAGGCCATCGCCAAAGCGGACCCCGATCTCGCCGCGGCACGCGCCGCCACCGAGCGCCGCGACTTCGCCGCCGCCCTGCCCCTCTTCGAGCGGCTGGTGCAGCGAGCGCCGGCCGACGCCGACCTGCTCATCGAGGCAGCGCGCGTCTTCGGCTGGGCCGACCGCAATGCGCGCGCGGCCGAGCTCTACCGGCAGGCGCTGGCCACGGCGCCCGCGCGGCGCGCCGACATCCTGCCCTCGCTGGCTTGGCAGACGCTGTGGTCCGCTGATGCGGCCACCGCACTGCCGCTCTTCGCCGAGGCGGCGGCGCTGCGCCCGGGCGATCGGGCGCTCGGCTGGGCGCTGGGCCAGGCGCTGAACGTCGCCGGGCGCCATCGCGAGGCCATCGCCGTCTTCCGGCGCTGGTCGCCGGCGGCCACGGAAGCCGAGCGATTCGACCTCGCACGTGCCTGGCGCTGGGCCGGCTACGAAGATCGCGCCTGGCCGCTGCTGCGCGAGGCCGGCGAACCTGAGGCTGCATGGCTGCGCGACTTCCGCGTCGCACGCGATGTCGCGCCGTACGCCTATGGCTCGCTCGAGGTCGCCGAAGACCGCGACACGTTGCGCAGCCGCAGCCTGTCGCTCGGCGCCGGCGTGCAAGCGCTGGCGCCGTTGACGCTGGAACTGGGTGGGCGACGGCTCGACCTCGACGATGACCTCGGCGCCGCAGCTGCCACGACCCTCGAGGCGTCGGGCCGGCTGCGCCTGGGCGAGCCCGACTCGCCCGCCGGCACGTGGTGGCCGCAGCTCGTACTGCGCGCGCACCGCATCGGCGCGTGGCGGCCGCTCACTTCGACATTGCGGATCAAGTGGGTGCCGGCCGACCGCTGGCGCGTCGACGCCGAGCACACGCGCGAACTCGTCGAGACACCGCGTGCCTTCGCCAATCGCGTGCACGTCGATGTGACCTCGCTCGGCGCCGACTGGCGGCGCGACGGGCGCCTGGGACTGGCCGGCGGCGTCGCGCACCTGCGCTTCGACGACGGCACGACACGCGAGCGCCTGGCCGCACGCGGCGAGTGGGCCGTGCTGACGCGGCCGCGGTGGACCCTCGGCGTCGAGTGGAGCCGCTTTGAGCGCACGCAGGAAGGCGCCCCGGGGTCCGACGATCGCGGCTACTGGAATCCGCGCTCCTATGGCGAGGCCCGTCTCGTCAGCGGCTTCAAGTGGGAGCGGCACCCGTGGGAGCTCCAGGCCCGCGCTGGACTCGCACGTTCGCGCGAGGTCGACAGTGCCGGCAACGCCAGCCGCGGCGCGCCGCACCTTTGGGAACTGGCGCTGGGCTGGGACCCGGCACCGGCCTGGCGCCTGCGCGCGTCGGCCGGTGGCTCGGGCCAGGCGCTGGGCCTGGGCAGCACGGGTGGATCCGGCGCACGGTACTGGCGCCGCTGGGCGCAGCTGGGCTTGCACGCCTGGTTCTGAGGCGCCTGGCCGGCGACCCTGTCATGCGCCGCGTGCCGGCCCGGGGAGCTGCGCGAAGGGCACGGGGCGCAGCGCGCGGCACTCGGGCCGTGAAGGAGTTGTCAGGCCCTCGCCCGCACCCAAGCGCATCGAGGTGCGATACCTAGAATCGCCTGCTTTGTCCGCAGCTCGATTGGAGCGAAGAAGATGCAAGTTGAAACGCAGGTGCTGAGGTTGCTCGACGAGGTGCTCAGCCTCGAAGGCCGCAGCGCCACCTTCACCCGCGAGACGCCCCTGCTCGGCGCCATCCCCGAACTGGACTCGATGGCCGTGGTATCGCTGATCTCGGCACTCGAAGAGAACCTCGGCATGATCGTCGACGACGACGACATCGACGGAGAGACCTTCGCCACCGTGGGCTCGCTGTGCGACTTCGTCACCGCACGCATGAGCTGATGGAACGTCGGCGCGGCGGCCGCGACGACACGGCTGCGGTGCGATGGGCATGAGGGCCACCTTCCGCGACGGCGTGCGGCCCCACGGCGGGCGCCGCCTGGTTGTGTTGCACGAGCCGGTGGGCGCTCCGCGCGGCATCGTCGTCGGCGTCGCCGGCTTCGCCGAGGAGATGAACAAGGGCCGCCGCATGGCGGCGCTGGGCGCGCGCGCGCTCGCGCACGAGGGTTTTCTCGTCGTGCAGCTCGACCTTGCCGGCTGCGGCGACAGCAGCGGCGACCTCGCGAGCGCCACCTGGGATGCCTGGGTTGGCGATGTGCTCGACACCGCACGCTGGGCGGTGGGCCTCGCCGATGCTGCGCTGCCGCTCACGCTTTGGGGAACTCGGTCCGGCTGCCTGGTGGTGACCCAAGCCCTGGCACAGATGGGCATGCCGGCGAACCTGCTGTTCTGGCAACCGCAACCCAACGGCAAGCTCGTCCTGCATCAATTCCTTCGCCTGAAGATGGCAGGGCAACTGCAGCAGGGGGCCGCCAAGGGCGTGACCGAGGGGCTGCTGGCCGAACTGGCCGCCGGTCGCACCGTCGAGGTGGCTGGCTATCCACTGGGGCCAGGCATCACCCAGGGCCTCGGCGCCGCGCAACTCGTGGCACCCAAGGCGGATGCGGCGACACGCGTGCTGTGGCTCGAGGTGTCCACGCAGACGCCGCCCGAGTTGCTGCCGGCCTCGCTCAACATCGTGCAGCGGTGGTCCGCCAGCGGCATCGACGTTCGCACCGCCGCGGTCAACGGCCCGCTCTTCTGGCAGACGCTGGACATCGAGGAAGCGCCGGAGCTGGTGCGTTGCACTGCCGAGCAGATGCGCTCGTTGCTCGAGACGACGGAGCCGGCGTGAAGGCCGTCGAAACGGCAGTGGTGTTCCCGTGCGCGGGACAGGAACTGCTCGGCATCGTCAGCACCCCGGAGGCGCCGGCGGAACCGCCGCGCCGCGGCGTGCTCATCGTCGTCGGCGGTCCGCAGTACCGCGCCGGCAGCCACCGGATGTTCGTTCGTCTGGCGCGCCACCTGGCCGAGAACGGCGTGGCCGCGATGCGCTTCGACGCCCGCGGCATGGGCGACAGCAGCGGGCCCCGCCAGTACTTCGAGGACTTCGACGCCGACATTCGCGCCGCCCTGGACGCCCTGTTCCGCGAAGTCCCCTCGCTGCGTACGGCTGCCATCTGGGGCCTCTGCGGCGGCGCCACCGCCGCCCTGCTGTACGTACGGGGCAGGCGCGACGCGCGAGTCGGCGCGCTTGCTCTCGTCAACCCCTGGGTGCGCACCGATGTCACGCAAGCAGTGACACGGGTCAAGCACTACTACGTCCAACGCCTCCTGCAGGCGGACTTCTGGCGCAAGCTGTTGCGCGGGGGCGTGGCAATCACCTCGCTGTCGGAGCTTTGGCGCGCACTGCGGCTGACTGCGCGGGCCGCCTCCTCGGCGCGCGGCCCGATCCCGGCACCGGCCGCCACCGCCGAAGGCGACGACGCGGAACTCGGCGCGCGCCTGGCACATGCGTGGGCCGTCTTCTCGGCGCAAGGCGGACGCACCCTGCTCATCCTGAGCGAGCATGACTACATGGCCAAGGAGTTCCTCGAGACGGTGAACATGAACCCAGCCTGGCAGCGCAACTTCGCGCACCCGCTGGCGCGACGTGTCGATCTGCCACAGGCCGACCACACCTTCCCGCAGGCCGAGGCCCATGCCATCGTCGAGCAGGTCACGCTCGACTTGACCGCCGGGATGGCTTGACAGCGTGACGGCTCCGCAGGGTACGCTGCATGGACCCCCAGGACGCCCACCGCCACTGCGCCGACGCTCGACCGGATTCGGCGCTTGGCGCATCCCCCATCCGGTGGATGGCATGTCGGCCTTCCGAGGCCATGGTGCAACCGACGCAGCACGATTTGAGCCCCTGACGTGAGTCCCAGCCACAAGTCGATGTCTCCTGCTTCGTACGCCCAGCGCTCGCTGTGGGCGTTCGCGCTGCGGTACCGAACCGCCCACCTCAACGAGATGACCATCGCATGGCGGGCGCGAGGGCCGCTGCGCATCGACGCGCTGGAGTCCGCCCTGGGCCAGGTCGTCGCCCGGCACCCGACGCTGCGCTCCAGGTTGTCGTACGAGCGGGGCCAGCTCTTCCAAGTGGAGATGCCGCCCGAACCAGTCCCGCTGCGGGTGATCGATGTCGACGCGGCCAGTCCAGAGGCCGGTGTCGAGGTCGCCGTCGAGATGTTCTGCGAGCCACGGCGCCAGGCGCTGGACATCATCGCGGGCCCGACGTTCCTCGCCCACCTGTATCGCGTCGCCGCCGACGACCACGTGCTTGGCATCCAGGTCCACCATGCCATGTGCGACGGCTGGTCGATGGGCATCGTGGTGCGGGAGTGGATCTTGCTCTATCGCGAGCTCCTGGGGGGGCCGCCTGCCGATCTGCCCCAACTCACGGAGCAGTACGCCCATATCGCGTCGTGGGAGCAGCGCGCCTTGGAGGCGGGCGAACTGGATCACGACATCCAGTACTGGCGCGCCGAGCTCGAAGACCTGCCGCCGCCCATCGCGTTGCCTGCTGCGGGCACCCGCAAGGGCAATCGCGACTGGCGTGCCCGCGCCGTGCACACCCACCAGCAGGCTCCGTTCATGCAGGGCCTGCGCGATCTGGCGGGCAGGCTGCGAGTCTCTCCGTTCGCGCTCCAGCTCGCCGCGCTCGCCGTGCTGCTGCGCCAGCGCACCGGCAGAGAGGACATGCTCGTTGGCGTTCCAACGCTCAACCGCTGGAGCGCGCAGGCCATGCAGATCGTGGGCTACATGACCAGCATGTTGCCTGTGCGCCTGAGGCCCGCTGGTTCACTCGGCTTCGACGGACTTTGCTCGCAAGCGCACTCGTCAATCCGCAAGATGCTGGCCTACGGACGCGTGCCACTCGAGGTGCTGCTGAGGGAAACGGCATTGACGCCTTCGGGGAATACGGTCTTCCCGATCTGGGTTCAGTTCGTCGAGGACAGTGCGGCCACCGACAGCGAAGTCGCCGGGCTGCGCCTGTCGCCCTTGACCACGAAGCGCCGAAACCTGCTGGCCGAGCTGGACGTGGACATGGTCGGTTCCGCGACCGACTGGCACTGCGAGTGGGCCTATCGGCCCTCCCTGTTCGAGGAGGATTTCATGCAGTCCATGGTGTCGGACTACGTGGCCACTCTGCGCCACGTGATGGCACATCCGCAGAGCACGGTGCAGGAGTTGGAGGCACGTCTGTCCTGAGCGCGCACCGGCGCAGCCGGACGGCTGCGGCAAGGCGTCGACTCGCAACCATGACGGCGCCCCGCACGTCGCGCCGCCGCCGAAGCTCCTTCCCGCGAGGGATACCTTGGTGTCATTCGTCCCGCGGGGCCCTTGCTGTGCAATGCAAGGCATCGCCACAGGAGGTCCGCCATGCAGTTCCAGTCGATCCCCCGCAGTCCCGAGGCCGTCGTGCCGGCCTATCTCGGTCGCGCCGGCCTGTCCTCGCCCGCACCGCAGGCCGGCATCGGCGCGCGTTCAATGCGCCTGGCGGCCCTCGGCCACGCGTTGATGCAGCACCTCGAGACCCCGCTCGTCGTGGCCGACGCCAGCGGCACGGTGCTCGAGTCCAATCCGGCAGCCACGCGCCGCATCGAGCGTTGCGAGGGGCTCTGGCTCGACGCCTCCGGCCGCCTTGCCGTGCGCCAGGGCGGGCGCTGGGTGCCGATCAGCAAGTGGCACGCCGAGCTCGCCGCCGGCCGCACCGCCACGCTCGCGCTGGAGGCCGATGGCCCTGCGATGCAGCTCACGCTCAAGCCGATGACCGTGCAGGACGCGGGCTTCGGCAGCGCCACCTGGGTGCTGGCGACCATCGAGCGCGTCGTGCTGACGCGCGCCGACGCCATGCGGCGGCGTTTCCGCTTCACGCGCACGCAGGCGCGGCTCGCCGAGATGCTGTGCCAGGGCATGCGCCCGGCCAACGCGGCCGAGGCGCTGGGCGTCAAGATCTCCACCGTGCGCACGCACGTGGGCGAGATGTACGAGAAGACCGGCACGCACAGCCAGGCGCAACTGGTCGCGCTGCTGCACGCCTGCTGATCGCCCGTTCATCGCCCATTTAGTCGCCCGTTCAGTCGTCGCTCGAACGGCCGATCGCACCAAAGGCCGAACGCGCCCGCCCGCGGTCGGCCCCTCGTCGATCGGCGACGATCGGCGGCCGGCAAGCCGCCGACGATCGATCAGGTCACAGGCGCCTCGAGCGCGTGCCGCAACCGGTCGCGCATGCCGCGCGCCACCGAGCCCGTGAGCGCCAGCGCCGGCTCGTGATGCAGCAGGCCGTCGAAGAACGCGCGCACTTCCTCGGCACCCACCGCCTGCAGGCGCGCGCTGCGCTCGGCCTCGGGCCGCAGCCGGCCCGTGGCCATCCACTCAAGCGCCCCATCTTCCAGCCAGCGCAGGCCGCGCTCCTGCGCGCGCAGCGCGCGCACCGTCAGCTGCTGGCGCGCCCGCTCCAGGTCCGCCGGCGCCGCCGCCGCGGCTTGCTCGCGCAGCAGCGCCATCACCTCGCGCACCAGCGGCACGGCGTCGTCGGGCGCCGTGCTCGCCTCGACGACGAACTGCCCGCACATGTCCAGCACGTCGGCCGAGCAGGCGGTGTAGTAGGCCAGGCCTCGCTGCTCGCGCACGCGGTCGAGCAGGGGTGAGCTCATGCCTTCGCCGAGCAGCGCGGCGGCCACCGAGGCCACCGGGTCGTCGGCCCGGCGCGGCGGCACCGGGAACCCCAGCACCAGGTGCGACTGGCTCGATCCCGGCAGCGCCCGCGTAAGCACGTCGCCGCGCCACACCGGTTCGGCCACCGCGGCTACGGCGCCCGCCGGCATCGCCGCGAAGGCGCGCTCGGCCTCCCGCAACATCGGATCGGGCCACACGGCACCCACCGCGCCCACGACCATCTGGCCGGCGAGGTAGCCCGCGGCGCGGTGCGCCACCAGGTCGTCCCTCGTGAAGCGTTCGAGATTGCGCCGTGTTCCCATCACCGGCTGGGCCGCCGGATGCAGGCCGAATGAAGCCTTGTCGAACAGCTTGAAGGCGGTGGAAACCGGGTCGTCCTCGTCCTCGGCGAACTCCTGCAGCAGCACCTGGCGCTCGCGCTCCAGTTCGGCGGCCGGCAGGCTCGGGTGCAGCACGATCTCGGTCAGCATTTGCAGCATCTGCCCGACGTGCTGCGGCAGGCCGCGCATGTAGTAAGCCGTGTGGTCCTTGTCGGTGTGCGCGTTGACCTCCGCACCCAGGCGCTCGGCCTCCAGGTTGACTTGGCGCGCGTCGCGGACGCGGCGGCCGCCCCCGCCCTCCACCGCCGTGCCCTTGAACGCCATGTGCTCCAGCACGTGGCCGATGCCATTGGTACGGGCGCTCTCGTTCACACTGCCCCAGCGCACGAAGACGGCCACGCTGCAGGTGCCTGCATGCGGCGCGTGGCCAACGAGCAGCCGCACGCCGTTCGGAAGCACCGTGCAGTGGGGTTCGATCATGCGGGCGCAGGGCGGCGCGGCACGGCCGGCCCCGGGGTCATGCGACGACCGTGAGCCCGGGCTGGGCCGCCGGCAGCACGCGCCCGACCACCGCCGCCTGCTCGAAGCCATGCCGGCGGAAGATGCCCAGCACCGAGTCCACCGCCTGCGGCTCGCAGGCCACGAGCAGGCCGCCGCTCGTCTGCGGATCGGTGAGCAGCGCCTTGTCCTCGGCGGCAAAGCCGGCCGGCAGCGCGACCTCGGCGCCATAGCCGGCCCAGTTGCGCGCCGAGGCGCCGGTGACGAAGCCTTGCGCCGCGAGCGAGCGCACGCCCGCCAGCTGCGGCACCGCCGGCCAGTCGATCTGCACCTCGCAGCGCGCGCCGCGCGCCATCTCGAGCGCGTGCCCGGCGAGGCCGAAGCCGGTGACGTCGGTGAGCGCATGCACGCCCGCCAGCTCCGCCAGCTCGGGGCCTGGCGTGTTGAGCTTGGTGGTGTTGGCGATCATCTGCGCGTAGCCGGCCTCGCCCAGCTTCTCCTTCTTGAGCGCCGCGCTCATCACGCCCACGCCGAGCGGCTTGCCCAGCACCAGCACGTCGCCGGCGCGCGCGTCGGCATTGCGCTTCACACGCCTGGGGTGCACGAGGCCCAGCGCGACGAGGCCGTAGATCGCCTCCACCGAGTCGATGGTGTGGCCGCCCGCCACCGGAATGCCCGCGGCCCGGCACACCGAAGTGCCGCCTTCGAGGATGCGGCCGATCGTCGTCGTGGACAGCACGTTGATCGGCATGCCCACCAGCGCCAGCGCGAGGATGGGCCGGCCGCCCATCGCGTAGACGTCGCTGATGGCGTTGGTGGCTGCGATGCGCCCGAAGTCGAACGGGTCGTCGACGATGGGCATGAAGAAGTCGGTGGTGGCGATAAGCGCTTGTTCGTCGTTGAGCTGGTACACCGCTGCATCGTCGGCGGTCTCGATGCCCACCAGCAGTTCCTTGGGGATGGGCATCGCCGCCGTGCCCTTGAGGATCTCCGAGAGCACGCCCGGGGCGATCTTGCAGCCGCAGCCGCCGCCGTGCGAGAGCGAGGTCAGGCGCGGTTCGGCAGCCATCTTGCCGGTGGGGTCGGGGGCGTTCATCGGGTGTCTCCTGCGAAAGGTTCGGGGGCCGAGTCCAGGGCGGCGTGGGCCGGCGCGGCAGGCGTCTCGCCGGCCAGCAACCGCCGCACCACGCCGTGCAACGCCGCCGACTCGGCCTCGGGGGCAAACAGCGGCGCACGGCGCTCGATCTGCCGCGCAAGGGCCGGCAGCATAGCCCGCTCGTCGCGGCTGCGCTCGAGCAGGGCTGCCAAGGCCTGGTCGTCACCGACATCGAAGTAACCGTCGTAGTCGGCGCCGAGCAGGCCGACGTTGCCGTCCATGCGCGAGGCGAGCACCGGCGTGCCGGAGCGGACCGCTTCGATCACGACCTGCGCGCCGCCTTCCATCACGCTCGCGTGCACGAGCACGTGCGCGGCCTGGATGCGCCGGCGGGCCTCGTCGTGGGGTCGGGCACTGAGCCAGCGGAAGGTCGGCACCTGACTCATCAGCGCTCGGGCCTCATCGGCCAACAACGGCTCCAGCGCCTCGCCGATGTGATCGAAGCGCAGATCCGCCCGGTGCGCCAGCCGCCGAACGGCGCGGAACCACGTGCCCGGGTCCTTCTCGCCACGCAGGTGCCCCACCATCAGCGCGCGCGTGCTCCGCTGCGGCTTGGCCGCCAGCGGCCGCCGGGCCGCGCACGACTGCAGCACCACCTCGCAGCGCCCGCGCAAGGCCGGCGGCAGGCGCATGGGGCCGAGCTCGTTGAGCACGACAATGCGGTCGGCATACGCCAGCGAACGCTGGGCGTCGGCATCGTCGTCGATGTCGCGGTAGAGATCGGTGCCGGTGAGCACCAGCAGCAGCGGCGCGCTCCCGCGGGCCGCTCGCCAGGCGACCAACGAGGCGGCCGAGCGCCTGGCATGCAGCGCGATCATCAGCGCCTCGCCGCCGGCCAACGCGTCGAGCGGGCTCCATGCCTTCGTCAGGCGCACGCGGTAAGCTGAGCCCAGCATGCCGGCCCAGCGCCGCGCCGTGCGCCAGTTGCCGTTGTTGGCATCGGCGAGCGCCGGCGTCACGATGACAATTCGGGAGTCTTGATGCACGACGACCTCAGCCTAGCCGGCGGACGTGACGCCTCGGCCACGGCGGCCGGCGCGTCCCGGGCACCGGCCGATGATGCCGCAGTTGCGCGAGTTGGCTGCGCCGAGGGGCTGGCGCTCGCGCTGCAGGCGAGCCGCCGCGACACGCTGGCCACCTTCGCCGCCTGCGAGTTGGCGCTGGCAGACCTCGTCGTGCCGCAACGTCCCGAGCTCAACCCGCCGTTGTGGGAACTCGGGCACATCGGCTGGTTCCAGGAGTACTGGATCGGGCGCAACCCCGAGGCCCATAGGGGCCACCGCGCCAACCCCGACGTGCCGCGCCGGCCGCCCGCACGCGCCGGCGCCGACGCGCTCTATCACTCCAGCCTCGTACCGCACGCCACGCGCTGGTCGCTGCCGCTGCCGTCGGCGGCCGCGACCCGCGCCGACCTGGCGGCGCAACTGGCACAGACGCTGCGATGCCTCGAGGCCCTGCCCGACCGGGACGAGGCGTTGTACTTCCACCGCCTGGCGCTGCTGCACGAAGACATGCACCACGAGGCGGCGCTGTACATGGCGCAGGGGCTGGGCGTTGCCATCGCCGACCCGCGCTGGCAGCCGCGCGCGCTGGCCGCGCCCGGGCGCGAACGGGACTTCGACGCGGGCACGTGGACGCTCGGCACCGCGCACCCGCGCGGATTCGCCTTCGACAACGAGGTCGGCGAGGCGGTGGTGCGGATGCCGCCCTTCCGCATCGATGCCCAGGTGAAGCGCTGGGCCGACCTCCTGCCCTTCGTGGAGGAAGGCGGATACGGGCAACGTCGCTTCTGGAGTGACGCCGGCTGGGCCTGGTTGCAGGGGCAAGGTACCGGGGAGATCGGGGTGAGCGGGAAACCTGGGGAGGCACGGCAGGTGCGACTGGCGCTGAAGGGTCAGGAGGGGCAGGAGGGAGCTGAGACGCTGGCACCGCGTTACCTGCGCCGGGCACCGCATCTCGGATCGGGCGGCTGGGTGTGCTGGCGGCACGGTCGCTGGACCCCGCTCGACCCACGCGAGGCCGCGCGCCACCTTACGCAATACGAGGCCGAGGCCTGGTGCCGCTGGGCGGGCCGGCGCCTGCCGAGCGAGGCCGAGTGGGAACGGGCCGCGCTCTCTGCTTCCGAGAGCTTCGAATGGGGCGAGGTGTGGGAGTGGACGGCATCGCCCTTCGAGCCCTTCGCCGGGTTCGAGCCGCACCCCTACCGGGACTACTCGGCGCCTTGGTTCGATGGCCGGCCGGTGCTGCGCGGAGCCTCCTTCATGACCCAGCCGCGCATGAGGCACCCGCGTTACCGCAACTTCTTCCAGGCCCATCGCCACGACGTGGCGGTTGGCTTTCGCAGCTGCGCGCTCTGAGGTCTTCGGGCAAACCCGCGCCGTCGTAAGTTGCGCGGGTGCGCGCCTGACCAAGCGGTTCACGGCCGCCCTGGCCGCCCGCGCCATGCCCTGTTCAAGCCCGCGCCACGAAGACGCCGAACCAACCCTGCGCATCGGAGAAGCGTCGCACCGCGTCGTAGCCGGCCTCGCGCAGCAGCGACTCGAAGGCGGCCGGCTGCCACTTGTACGAGTTTTCGGTGTGGATGCGCTCGCCGGCGGCGAAGCGCCGCTCGCCGACCGGCCAGCGCACCACCAGGGGCTGCCGCGCTTCCAGGTGCATCTCGATGCGCGAGTGCTGCGTATCGAAGCGGGCCACATGACGCCACTGCCGCAGGTCGAAGTCCGCTCCGAGCAAGGCATTCAGCCTGCGCAGCAGATTGAGGTTGAACGCCGCCGTCACGCCCAGCGCATCGTCGTAGGCCGACTCGAGGCGGCGCGCGTCCTTCACGAGGTCGGCGCCGATGAGCAGGCCGCCGCTGCCCGACCCCGACCGGGCAATTGCACGCGCGTCGCGCAGCAGGCGCAGTGCCTCGGGGGGCGCGAAGTTGCCGATGCTCGAGCCCGGGTAGAAGACCAGCGCGCCGCCGTCGACGAGGTGGGCCAATCGCGGCGGCAGCGCCAGCCGCGCCGAGAAGTCCTGCCCCACGCCGGCGAGGTCCAGGGCCGGGTGCTCACGCTGCAACGCGGCCAGCGCGCCGCGCAGGAAGTCCACCGAGATGTCGATGGCCACATAGCGCCGCGGCGCCAGCGCCGGGAAGAGCCGCGCCGCCTTGGCGCAGCTGCCTGCCCCCAGGTCCACCAGCACCGGCGCCGGTCCGCAACACGACAGCGCCGCGTCGATGATGGCCGCGCCTTGACTGGCCAGGATGCCGGCCTCGGTGCGCGTGGGGTAGTACTCGTCGAGCTCGGTGATGGCATCGAAGAGGCGCGAGCCGAGCATGTCGTAGAAGAACTTCGGCGACACCGACGCGGCCGCACCGGCCAGCCCGGCCGCGGCCTCGGCGGCGAGGGCAGGCTCGGAAAGCGAGTCGAGCTGGAAGAAAAGTGGTGTCTTCATCGTATGGCCCTTGGAGGGAGCGTCGGGATCGATCGGGAAACGCTCGCAGCCCATCCGCGGCCGGTGCCCGCGGGGGCGCCCCTTCATCCGGCACACTCCCGCCCGGCTCACTCTAGCAGCGCCGCACCGATAGAGTCGCGGCCTGTCGCCCAACACTTACAGCCAGGAGAGAATCCATGACTCGACTGTCCCGCGCGCACCTTCTGCGCTCGTTGACCACCTGCTCGCTGCTCGCCCTCGGCGCGCTGGCCCACGCGCAGCAGGTCTTCCGCGTCACCACCATCCCCGAGGAGGCGGCCACCGAGCAGGTGCGCAAGTTCACCCCGCTCGCCGCCTACCTCGAGAAGCGCCTGGGCATGAAGGTGGAGTTCACGCCTGTCAACGACTACCCGGCGGCTGTCGAGGCACTGGTCAACAAGAAGGTCGACCTCGTGTGGTTCGGCGGCTTCACGCACGTACAGGCGCAGATCCGCTCCGGCGGCAAGATCATCCCGATCGCGCAGCGCGAGGAGGACACCAAGTTCCAGTCGGTGTTCATCGCCAAGACGGACTCGGGCATCAAGGGCCTGTCCGACCTCAAGGGCAAGCAGATCAGCTTCGGCTCGCAAAGCAGCACCTCGGGGCACCTGATGCCGCGGCACTTCCTGCTCAGTGCCGGCATCACGCCCGAGAAGGACTTCAAGCGCATCGCCTACAGCGGCGCGCACGACGCCACCATCGCCTCGGTGGTGAGCGGCAAGGTCGAAGCCGCCGCGCTCGACATCACCGTGTGGCGCAAGTTCGTCGGCGAGAACAGAGTCGACACGAAGGCGGTGGACGTCTTCTACACGACGCCGCCCTACTTCAACTACAACTGGTCGGTGCATGCCGACATGCCCGCCGACCAGCGCGCCAAGGTGACCAAGGCCCTGCTCGACCTCGACCCCGCCACGCCCGAAGGCAAGGAGATCCTGCAGCTCAACCGTGCCACGCGCTACATCCCGACCGTGCCGGAGAATTACAAGGGCCTGGAGTCCGCCGGGCGCAGCGCCGGCCTCATCTGAGCGCGCCAGGTGCCGTCACACGCCCACACGCCCGCGCCCACCGACCGCCGCACACGATGAGGATCGAACTCGCCGGCCTGGCCGCGCGCCACCCCGCCGCCCGGCCCGGAGCCGCCCCGGCCCTGCACCCGACCGAACTCGCGGTGGCCGAAGGCGAGGTGGTAGCCATCATCGGCGCCTCAGGCGCGGGCAAGACCACCTTGCTGCAGGCGCTGGCCTGCGCTCACCGGCCGTTTGCCGGGCAGTTGCGGCTCGACGGCGAGAACCCCTGGGCGCTGCCGCGCCGGCGGCTGCAGCGCCTGCGCGGGCGCCTGTTCCTCGCGCCGCAGGTGCCGCCGCTGCCGCCGCGGCAGCGCGTCGTGACCGCCGTGCTCGCCGGGCGGCTGCCGGCGATGGGGCTGTGGACGAGCCTGCGTTCGCTCTTCTACCCGGTGGACATCCCCGCGGCGCATGCGGCGCTGGAGTGCTTCGACCTCGCGGAGAAGCTCTTCGAGCGCGTCGACCGGCTCTCCGGCGGCGAGCGACAGCGGGTGGGGCTGGCCCGCTCGCTGCTGTCGCCCGCCCGGCTGTGGCTGGTGGACGAGCCGCTGTCGGCCCTGGACCCCACCCGTGCCCGCCAGGCCACCGACACACTGGTGCGCGAGGCGCGCGCGCGCGGCGTGACGCTCGTGGCCACGCTGCACCAGGTGGACATGGCGCTGGCGCATTTCCCGCGCATCGTCGGCCTGCGCGAAGGGCGCGTCGCGTTCGACCTGCCGGCCGCGCAGGTGACGCGCGACCGCCTCGAACGCCTGTATGCGCAGCACGAGCACGAACTGCGCGGCGCGGTGGCGCTGCCGGCGACAGCGGCGGTGGCCGACCTGGCGCCCGCGGCCGAGGCGCCGCGCGCGGCCCCGGTCGTCATGCACTGCCGCTGAAGCACACCAGCACCAGGACCGCGCCACATGGACACGCACGCCCTGCGCCCCGCGCCCACGCGCGACCCGGCCTGGCTCGGGCGTGTCTTCTGGGTCGGCGCCTGCTTGGTGCTGCTGTGGCCGTTGTTCGTCGCCACCGAGTTCCGGCCCTGGATCCTCATCGAGGAGAAGAACCTCCAGGTGACGGGCCAGTTCCTCGCCGGCTTCCTGCCACCGGCGGTGGGGGCCGAGTTCCTCTGGATGGTGGCGCGCGAATCCTGGCGCACCGTCGCCATGGCCACCGTGGGCATGACGCTGGCGCTCGTCATCGCCATCCCGATGACGCTGGCCTCGGCGCGCACGCTGTCCATCTCGGCGCTCTCGGGACGCATGGCACGTGCCCCCTTCGCCGTGCGCCAGGGCATACGCTGGGCGCTCATCGTGCTGCGCAGCGTGCCCGAGCTCGTGTGGGCACTCGTCTTCGTGCGTGTCGTCGGCCTCGGCCCGACGGCCGGCGTGCTCGCCATCGCGCTCACCTACGGCGGCATGCTCGGCAAGGTCTATGGCGAGATCCTCGAAAGCGGCGAGGCCCATGTCACCGAGACGCTGCTGCGCAACGGCAGCTCGCGCCTGCAGGCCTTCTTCTACGGCCTCCTGCCGCAGAACGCGGCCGAGCTGACGAGCTACACGGTGTACCGCTGGGAGTGCGCCATCCGCAGCTCGGTGATCCTCGGCTTCGTCGGCGCCGGCGGCCTCGGGCAGCAGCTGGACAACTCGATGAAGATGTTCAACGGCGGCGAGGTCCTCACGATGCTCGCCGTCTTCGTGGCGCTGGTGGCGCTGGCCGACCGCGTGAGCGCGGGCCTGCGCCGCGCGCTGGGCTGAACGACCTCGCGACGAAGATGCACCGGTCATGAGCCTACCCTCGCCCGCCGCCAACGCGCCGTACCGGCTGCCGCCCCGGCTGTTCGACGCGCGCTGCCGTGCCTGCTGGTTCACGCTCGCGGTCCTGCTGCTGGTCGTGGCCAGCTTCGCCTCGCTCGACCTGCAGTGGCGGCAGTTCCTCTCGCTCGAGGCCCTCCGCAGCATGGGCCGGTTCCTGGGCGAGTTCTTCCCGCCCGACACACAGCCCGAGTTCCTGCGCAAGGTCGCCGTCGGCACCTGGGAGACGCTGGCGATGTCGCTGCTGGGCACGCTGCTGGCCGCCGTGCTCGGGCTGGCCCTGGCGCTGCCGGCGAGCCGGCAACACGAGGCCGACCGCGCACGGCTGCGCACGGCCACGCGCTTCGTGCTCAACGCGCTGCGCTCGATCCCCGAGCTCGTGTGGGCCGCGCTGCTGCTCATCTCCGCCGGTCTCGGGCCCTTCGCCGGCACGCTGGCGCTGGCGCTGCACACCTCGGGGGTGCTCGGCCGGCTCTTCGCCGAGGCGATCGAGAACGCCCCGCCCGGCCCGGGCGCGGCGCTGCGCGCGCAGGGCGTGGGCAACGGCCGCGTCTTCCTCTATGCCACGCTGCCGCAGGTGCTGCCGCAGCTGCTGAGCTACACGCTGTACCGCTGGGAGAACAACATCCGCGCCGCCGCCGTGCTGGGTGTGGTGGGGGCGGGTGGGCTGGGGCAGCTGCTCTCGTTCCACATGGGCCTGTTCCACATGGGCAAGACGGCCACGATCCTCGGCGCCATGCTGCTGCTCGTGGCGCTCGTCGACTCGCTGAGCTACGCCGCGCGGCGGTGGATGACGCGCTGAGAGGGCCGGCCCCATGTCGCAGCGCACGCCATCCATGCCCCCCGCAGCGGGCTGGCTCTTCGCCTACGACTGGGACCGGCTCGCCATGGACGCCCTTCAGGCCGGCCGGCGCGCGCGCTTCGACCATGCCGGCTTCGACCTCTTCTCATTTCCGAGCAATGCGCGGTTGATCCGCTTCGACCTCGAGCGCTTTGCCCAGGCGCAGGCCGAGCGCGGGCGGCGCCTGGGCTGGCGCGCGGTGCTCTCGCACCACGAGCAGTTCGGCGCCCTCGCCGCCGCGCTGGTGGCCGAGCGCCTGGGCCTGCCCGGCGCGACGCCGGAGTCGATCTGCGCGGCACAGCACAAGCTCCACGCCCGCCGGGTGCTGCAGCAGGTGGCGCCCGAGGCCAACGTCGCCTTCGCCGACCTCGAAGCGCACTACGGCGGCGACATCCCGGCCGGGATCGACTACCCGACCTACGTGAAGCCGGTGAAGGCCGCGTTCTCGGTGCTGGCACGCCGCGTGACCAGCCACGCGGACCTCGTGGCGCACACGCGCTTCGGTTGGCGCGAGCTGTGGGTCATCCGCCGGCTTGTGGAGCCCTTCGAACGCGTCTGCCGCGCCCGCCTGCCTGGGGCCGGCACGGCGCACCGCCTGCTGCTGGAAGAGCCGGTCGCGCCGCAGGTGGCGCAGTACAACCTCGACGGCTACGTCCAGGAGGGGCGGGTGCACGCGCTTGGCGTCGTCGATGCCGTGATGTACCCCGGTACACAGGCCTTCATGCGCTGGGAGCACCCGAGCCGCCTCGACGCCAGCGTGCAGGCGCGCGCGCTCGGCGTGGCGCGCCGCTTCCTTGCCGCCATCGGCTACCGGCACGGCTGCTTCAACCTCGAGTTCTTCCACGATGCAGCGAGCGACCGCCTCACGGTGATCGAATGCAACCCGCGCCTGGCCTCGCAGTTCGGCGACCTGTACAGCCGCGTGCAGGGGCGCGACGCGCATGCCATCGCCCTGGCGCTCGCTCTGGGTGAGGACGCGGCAGCTGCGCCGCGCTTCGAGCCGACGGCCGGCGTCGCTGCCAGCCTCGTCTATCGCACGTTCGAGGGCGAGCCGGTGCCGCCGCCGCCGAGCGCGGCGCAGCGCGCCGCTTTCCAGCGCCAGTTCGACGACGGCCTGCTCTTCAGCCAACCCAAGAGCGGGCACAGCCTCGAGCGCGACTTCAAGTGGACCGGCAGCCACCGCTACGGCATCGTGCACCTCGGCGGCCGCGACCGTGCCGACCTGCAGCGGCGGGCCGAGTCGGCAAGCGACCTGCTCGGCTGGCCGGCGCCCTACGCCGGACACGCACCCGGCCACACGCCCGCGCACGCGGCCGAGCATGCCGTCGAGCGCTCGCAGGAGCGGGCGACTTCGCATGGCTCGGCCGCGCCGGGGCTGTGGTCGACCGCGCAGACCCGCCCGGCCGGCACCTCGGACTGAGGAGGCGACCTGCCACCCCGCGGCGCCGCCGTCGAGCGGCTTCCGCAACCGCGAGTCAGATGCCGACGAGCGTGGCCGCGATGCGATCGGCCAGCGTTGCGATCGCCTGCCGATGCGCCGAGGCCCAGGATTCGGCCGAGCCCGCCTGGCCCGGCGCCGTCGTGAAGCGGGTTTCGTGCACCACCGGCGGCCGCGTGCCGCGCGTCTCGGCCAGCGACCAGCGTGCCTGGGTCACGAGCGCCTGTCCGTCGGCGGCAATCTCGAAGGTGGTGATCTCCACGCGCAACTGACGCGTCGGCACCAGGCCCGGCGGCAGCGGCGCCGTCCAGAAGGGCCCGCCGGCGCGGCGCGCCAGATCCTCGCGCAACACGCGCGGCACGGCGTCGCGCAGCGGCTCGATCCAGCGTGCGCCGGCGAGCGGGCGCACGAGCGCACCGGCGGCACCCTGCGGCAGGTACGGCCCGTCGCGGTCCAGGTGCGCCGGCATCGGCAACGGCAGCACGAGTTGCCACACCTCGCGCGGGGCCGATGGCAGCGCAGCCGGCGCAGGCGCAGCACCACTTGCGGCACCTGCGCCACTTGCGGGCGGCGGGTCCGACACGAGACGCAGCCACACCGTCGTCGGCACCGGTGCCGACGAGCACGCCGCCAGTGGCACAAGCGCCACTGCAGCCAGGCCCAGGTTCGTGCCAAGCGCATCGGCCACGGCGGCCACGCCCGACAGCAGGGCGCGCCGGCGACGTTGCAGACGCAGGTGCATGGGCGAGGGCCCGGATTCGCTCATCGCCATTCCTTCCCGCAGCGCAGTGTCCGTCGGCACTTCATGGTGCGCCGCCGCGGCCGCGCAGCAGCGCCTCCGGGTGGCGCTCCAGCATCTCGGCCAGCTCGCGCAGCGCACGTGCCGCGTTGGACACATCGGCCAGCGCGCGGTCGGCGTTGACGCGCAGGCTCGAGTCGTCGCCTGCGGCACCGCGCAGGGCCTCGGCCGCCAACGCCACCGCATCGGCGCTGCGCTGCACCTGCGCCAGCGTGGCCAGGCCGGCGCCAGAAAGCGCCCCCACCTGCCCCTGCACCTGCGAGGCCGCCGATGCCACCTGCTGCGCCACCTGCTCGGCGCTGCGCGCCAGTTGCGAGGCCCCCAGCCCCACGGCACCGGCGGCGCGCTGGCCCTCGCCGAGCGCGGCCTGGGCCGAGCGCGACAGCGGCGCCACCTCGCGTTCGAGCCGCTCGGCCAGGCGCTGCAGCGACTGCGCCGCGTCGGCGGCACGCCCCAGCACGCGTGCCGGCTCGGGCCCCGCCAACAACAGCCGCAGCGAGGCGGTGATGGCCGACAGGTCGCGCCCGATCTGCGCGAGGTCGAGCCCCTCGAGCTGCGCCTGCAACGACTGCAGCTGCGAAGGGGCCGTGGGAATCACGGGCAGCGCGCCGTCGGCAGGCGGGGGCACCGGCACCGCCGGCCCCGCGGCCGCGTCGGCGGCCGGCCGCGTTGCGGCAGCCGCGGGCTTGCGCGGTGTCTCGATGTCGAGGTCGACGTAGAGCTGCCCGGTGAGCAGGCTCTGCGTCGCCAGGCGCGCCACGAGGCCGCGCGCCACCAGGGCCGTGACGAGGCCTGCGCCCTTCGTGGCCGCACCGGCCTCGCCCGCGCCCGCGCCCGCGCCGAGCAGGTTGCGCAGGGCCGAGCGCTCGAACTCCGCCGTCACTGGGATGGCGACGCCGCCAGGGCCGGCCGGCGCCAGGTCAACGGCGACGATCTGGCCCACGCGCACGCCGCGGAAGACCACCGGCGCGCCGACATGCAGGCCATAGACCGACGTGCCGAAGCGCATCAGCGCGCTCTCGCGCGCCACGAAAAAGTGACCGCCGGCCAGCACCACGGCCAATGCGAGCAGCCCCAGGCCGACGAGCGTGAACAGGCCCACGCGCCAGGCGGCGCCCTTCATCGGACCACCCCGCGTTGCAGGAAGGCGCGCACCTCGGCCGGCCCATGGACGAGCAGTTCGCGTGGCGGGCCGAGGGCAGTCATCGTGTGGGCCAAGGGATCGAGGTAGAGCGCGCGGTCGGCGACGGCGAAGATGCTGGCGTTCTCGTGCGTCACCATCACCACCGCGGTGCCCAGATGGTGCCTCAGATTCAGCACCAGTTCGTCCAGCCGGGCGGCATTGAGCGGATCGAGTCCCGAGCCGGGCTCGTCGAGGAAGAGCAGCTCGGGGTCGAGCGCCAGCGCCCGCGCCAGCGCGGCACGCTTGCGCATGCCGCCCGAGAGCTGCGCCGGCATGAGGTCGAAGCCGCCGTCCAGCCCCACCAGCGCCAGCTTGAATCGCGCGCGCCGCAGCCGCTCGGCCGCAGGCAGCCGCGCGAACAAGCGCATCGGGAACATGACGTTCTCGCCGAGCGACATCGAGCTCCAGAGCGCGCCGGCCTGGAACATGACGCCGAAGCGCCGGCGCAACGCGGCCAGCGCGTCGGGGTCGCCTCGGTGCAGGTCGTGCCCGTCGTAGAGCACCTGGCCGGCCACGGGCCGCTCCAGGCCGACGAGGTGGCGCAGCAGTGTGCTCTTGCCGCAACCGCTCGGGCCCATCACCACCAGCACCTCGCCGCGGCGGACATCGAACTCCAGCCCCGACTGCACGACGAGGTTGCCGGCCGCCACGGCGAGGCCGCGCACCTCGACGAGCGCGCGCGCGTCAGCGTCCACACCGCTGTCTGCGCCTGCGGCCCGCGCCGCGCGGGCACCACCCATCCCGGCGGCGATCGTCTCGCCGGCCGCTGTTTCGAGTGGGACGCCCGCCATGCCGCTCAGTACCCGAGGACCGTGAGGACCACGGTCGTCACACACGCCGCGATGACCATCCAAACGAGCCCCTTCACCACCGCCCGGGTCGTGGCCGTGCCCACGGCCTGCGCGCTGCGCCCGGCATGCAGCCCCTCTCGGCAGCCGGCCAGCGCCACCAGGGCCACGTAGAGCATGGCCTTGAACAGGCCGATCGAGAGGTGCGTGAAGTTGATCGCACGGGCGCACTGCAGGAAGTACTCGAGACTGCTCAGGCCGTACGAGCCCACCGCCGCCGGCCAGCCAGCGACGATGCCGGCCAGCACGCCGCAGGCATACAGCGCCGGGGTCATGAGCAGCAGCGCCAGCAGGCGCGGCAGCACGAGGTGGCCGATGGGGTCGACACCGAGCACGCGCAGCGCGTCGATCTCCTCGCCGGCCTTCATCGTCGCCAGCTGGGCCGCGAAGGCCGAACCGATGCGCCCGGCGAGGATAACGCCCGTCATCAGCCCGGCCAGCTCGCGCACCATGCCGACGGCAACGATGTCGGCGATGTAGCTCTGGCCGCCGATACGCCCGAGCTGCGCGCCGCCCATGTAGGCCAGCATCAGGCCGATCAACGCACAGGTCAGCACGACGATGGGCCACGAGCGCGGGCCGGTCTCGTCCAGCTGATGCAACACCTCGGCGCCGCGCACGGCGGCACGGCCGCTCACCCAGCGCGCCAGCGCCAGCAGCACCTCGCCGAAGAAGGCCACCGTGACCACCGCCTCACTGGTGCGCGGCAGCGCAATGCGGCTTCGCGCGCGCGGCGCGGCCGGCGCCGTGG